>JAJZZA010000055.1 GCA_021797825.1 Bacillota bacterium
CTTGGTGGGAATCCATCCAGCCCTCAACATCTCCGTGCTGATCAACAATTTGAAATCCGCGAGTGCCCGCCGCATGCGTAACCGGTTCGCCGAACATTTGCGCCAGTTTTATTGGAAACCGTACTTTTGGCACCGGGCCTATTACATCGGCAGTGTCGGAGAGGCATCTTTGGATACGGTAGAGCGCTATGTCGCGGCGCAAGGGACGCAAGAAAAACCCCGCCAGGCGGCCAAGAGGCCGCCGCCCGCTTGACCCCACCAGTACTCGCTGTAAAGCTCGCCTCCCGGCTTCGCCGGGGCAGGGGAATGCGCGGGCATTATGTTCAATAGGGGACCGGAAAGGGTTTGTCCAGCAAACATGTGTTCCTTATTGCGATTACGCTTTAACGCCGTGGGGTCTAGCGGATGGAGTACGCATGTCTGCGCGATAATCTGACCCACGACACCGTTCCATCCGCCAAGCAGTTGCACACGGGGGTGAATCCGAGGTACGCGGGGGTGGTGGGCCAGTCTTGGTATAGTCCTGCGATGATGCTGGCCGCTGTTTCGCCACGATGTTGACCCCAGACCTTTCGTGGCTGCTGCGAACCCGGACCCTAAGCCAGTCCGCCTGGCCCCTCCTCCGGTTGCAAAATAGTGGCAACAATGGGGCAGGTGTCCAAATGTGGTCAGGGCCAATTCGCCAAGGCTCGATTTGGCGGTGCACACGCGCTATGCACCGTGTGCCGCCAGAGGACATGGAACGCGGACCAGGTTCCTAGGTGCGCGCGGCGGGTGCCAACCAGGCCTCTTGCAATTTGCGCAACATCACCGTCAGCGACGATCCGTCCAGCCGCACATCATCTTCCGTCAGCAACCCACCCGCCGGGACATCCCGTATCACCTCGGCCCCTTCCAAGATCCCCAAGGGGACCGCGCGACTCGCCAAGGCGTCTTTTCGTGACAGCATCCATCCCCGCACGGTGTACCCGCCGATGCCGTCAATAACGGTGCCCCGACTCAAGTCGCGTTTGGCGACGCCTACGGTCTCCGCCACCGGGATCTCGCCGGGCGCGATGGTGACGTCGTGGTAAAGCACGGCCTTGGCGATGGAGTGGGGAGTTTCCAGGTTGGCCAAGTGGTAAGGGCGGTAGAGGGTCCAATTGGGGCCGGGGCCGACCTTCAAGTACGCCATATCGTCCCGGATTACGCCACTTGCGGTGGTGATGACCACGAACACCCCGGGTGCGATGCCGTGAACGTAGTCGACCACGCCGGTCCGAGTCAAAAACCCGCCCTGTTCCTCCAGACGATAGGCCGCGGCCAGGTCGTCCACCTTTAGCTCTGGCCCGCGCATACCCGGGCGTTCGGGTTCCAGTCCGGTGGCGTTGGCCACCGCGGTCATTTCCACCATGGTTTTTGACCCATCCACAAAGGAGCAAAACATGTGGGGACTGGCCCCTTTGGATTTTGCCTCGGACCGGACCGAATCGGGCGTGGCTCCGGGATCGAGCGTGTTGTTTTTGCCTTTGCCGGCGGCTATCACCTCAAACCCGAGCGTCCGCGCGAATTCCACCAGTTCCACCGTCGCGCCCGGTTCGTCGCCGGCCGACACCGTGTAAACCACCCCCGCGGCCCGCGCCCAGGTGTTTAGCAGCCGGCCGACGGTGACATCGGTTTCCACGTTGAGCAGCACCAGATGTTGGCGCCGGCGGATGCTATCCAGCGCGACCCGGGCTCCCACCGCCGGCACACCGGTGGCTTCGACCACGGCTTCGATGCCCTCTTGCGGGATCAGCGCCGCGTCTTTTAGGATGACGTGGTTTCCGGCCTTGAGCGCTCGTTGGGCGTCCTTGGCGTCACGGCCTTGGACGATCTTCCCGGCATCAACCCCCGCCTCGAGAAATGCCCGTTCCGCGCGTCTGTCATCGATATCGGCGATTAAGGCCGGTTGCATTCCCACAATGCGTGCTAGCGACGCCGCCAATCCTTTCCCCATTTGGCCCGCGCCCACGATCGCCACCGTGATTGGCCGACCCTCCAACGCCCTGCGCTGCAGATCCCGTTCCAGATTAGACATCGTCATCACTCCTCCTAACAACCTATTGCACCACTTGGCCCGTGGTCGGCGCGCGTCCCGATAGCTTATGGATGTGGCAACAACCCGGTTATCCGACCAAGTTTCCGTCGCTGCGCATTTTGCCGAGGTCGCCGCTTTCGTCGCTGAAACCCGCAATGTGGTCTAAAATGTGGTGCGCGAATTGCGAAAAATCATCGCAGTCTTGGTCGCATTGCCCACAGGAGGAACGGGAAGCAAACCATAAGGCATGCATAAACGTGACGCCGCTGGATCCGGCCGCTCCCTTGTCGGCTAACGTATCGCCCACCAAGAGGGCGGTGGCGGCGCTGCCGTTGAGTTGCCGCAGGGCATGCCTGACCCCGTCGGGAGCCGGTTTGAGCGGAATGCCCATGTCTCCGGCCACCAGCGTGTCAACAAATTTCTCAACCCGCAAGGCTTGCAGAGATTGTTCGGCCAGACCGGCACTCTTGTTGGTAATCACCCCGATCGGGATACCGTGGCGGCGCAATGCGGCCATCATTTCGGGCAGTTGGGGGGCGCTTCGCGAAGCGGCCTGGGTACGCAAGAACTCCCGGTAGCGGGCCGCAAACTCTGCGGCCGGCTTATGGCCAAAGCGCGCAGCGAGAATCTGTTCTTCCGGCGGACCCAGGATGTCTTTGATTTGGGCTGCGGTCTTGGCCGATCCTCCGTATTCCGCGAAAAAGGCCTGCAATAGCGAGACGATGACCGGAACGCTATCAATCAGCGTTCCATCCAAGTCAAAGAGAATCGTGGAATATGACCGCTGACCCATGTGAGTCCCCCTTAATAGAGCGTCTGCTGCCCGTTTCGTTCGTGGTGATGGCCCAGATGGTATTCTGGGGCATAGTCAAACTCCGGAACCAACTGCTCCCAAAACCCCAGGGGTCCGGTGCCAAAGCGCGTCTCAAAATGGAGCTGCGCGCCGGATATCGTATAGACCCGGTATAGACTCGGCCCGGGTCCGAGCCCCCCCGCCGTGACCTGCAGGCAATGGGGAGCCAGGGGTTGCGCGGTGCAGGCGTGCACATGACCCGCGGCATAAAGGCGGACGACGGGATGCGACGCAATAACGCGCCGCAGGCGGCTGGCGGTATGGGGAATGAACTCGTGAAAGGCAAACGTCGCCAACGGCCCCGTGGCCCGGGTTGGCGCTAACGGATAATGGCCAACCAGGATGACGGGTTTGGTCACGCTGTCCAGAGTGCTTTCCAGCCGGGGCAGCGCTCCATCCGGATCCTCCTCGCGCAGCGCGATGCCGATCACCGCCACGGTTGGCAAATCGTGCATGGTGACCGGTTCGGGCGAAAATACGCTGCCGTAGTTGGTCTTGCGAAGCGCTAAAAACTCGTACGCCTCGGTCTCAGGATACTCTTGTCCGCGCAACGGATTGGCCCCCAAATCATGGTTTCCGGGGACGGCCAGAACGGGTGCGTCGAGGCGCAACAGCCAGTCTCGGGCCATTTCCAGTTCCTTGCGGTTGCGACTCCCGTGACTGGTCAGATCACCGGACACAATGATCAGGTCCGGGTGCTCCGCCGCTAACAGCTCGGCTGCGACGCGCAGATGCTGATTGACGCCGGGATACAAGGTTTCCGGTTGCGCTTCGAAATGAAGATCGGAGATATGCAGGATCTTGGTAGCCACCCCTCTGCCCCCTGTAGCGAATTCCGCGGCGGACGGCAAATGCGGGCATTGGCCATCCGCCACGGTGACGCGTGAAACTCAGCGATGCCTGCCAAAAAAACACGCGGGTCAAACGGCCAGACGGTAAAACCCCATGCTGGTCACTACCTGCGACGACGATATCGACATCCCCCTGTCCCGCTAAATTATGGGCGCGGTGCCGCCCTTTGGGCGCGTGGGGGGCTTTGGCTTTAAAGATGCCAGGCCAACGCGTCAGGGAACAGCCGTAATTGGATTTTTCTCGGCAGCGCGGGCGCTCTCCTCGAGATCTTCCAGACTCTGGCCCTTGGTTTCCGGCGCCATGATCAGCGAAACCACCAAACCCAGCAAGCCCGCCCCTACGAAGAGGTAAATCGCATGGCCGATGCCCCAGGCCGCGATGAGACTGGGAAACACCAGAATCCCCAGGATGCCGCCGACCCGGCCCGCGGTCGCCCCGACCCCCGTGCCGGCCGCCCTCAAGTTGGTCGGGAACAGATCGCTGGCGTAAATGAAAGGCAAAACCCCCGGGCCCAAGTTGCCGACGAACACTCCGGCATTGAGGAAAAACACCAGCGCGAAGAAGGACGGATGGCCCATCACCGCCAGCGCGGTTAAGGCCGCGGTCAATCCGGCAAAGCCCAATATGAGGCTCGGCCTTCGCCCCCAGCGGTCAAACAAAAACGCCATGCCGATAATGGTGCCCAGGATAGAGACCAGACCGATGGACGAGGCCCCCAGCACACCGTCCACGAACGAACCTTGGCTGGCCACTTTGAGGATCGAGGGGGAATAAAGGGTGACACCGTAATACAAAACGTCCCACGCGAACCAGAAGAGACAGACAAACAGGGTCCGGCGAATCAGATCTTTTCCGAACAGTTCCCCCCACTTCCATGATGATTCGACTCGCGTGAGCTGGGCGGATACGCCGGTCAAATCGTGAACCACCGCCTGCGCTTCTTTGAGTTTGCCCTGCGAGGCCAGCCAGCGGGGGGACTCGGGGATTTGACGCCGAAAATACAGGACCACGGCAGCCAACAAGGCCCCAAAGCCCAGCATGTAGCGCCACGCTTCTGGTCCCAAGGGACTCGCCAGCAATCCGATAAAGTAACTGGCCGAGACACCGATAAAGAAAGTCAGGGACAGCCAGGCGACCCGCCCCCCCCGTTTTTTCGTGGGATTGAATTCCGCCACCAACGTCGGGGAAATCGCGTAATCGGCTCCGATGCCGATTCCCAGCAGAAAGCGGAAAATCATGAGTTCCCAAATGTTGGTGCTCACTGCCGTCAGCGCCGCGAAGACCACAAAGGTGGCGAGGTCGATAATGTACATGACACGACGGCCAATGCGGTCGGTTAGGTAGCCGAACACCATCATTCCCAGCATGTTGCCGATAAAGACCGACGAGGCCAGGATACCCACCATCGCCGCCCCCAAGCTGAACTGCTTGACCAAAAAGGGGAGAGCTACGCCCATGACGGCTAAATCGTAGCCATCGAGAAAGGTGCCACTGGCGGATAAAATGTTGAGCTTGCGATGAAACGCGGAGAACCGGGCATCCTCAATTAATTCCATGCCCATCGACCAACCCCCCCTTTTGCTGTTGCACATATGTGCATTGTTGAGAAACGATGCGCCTTGATTCTAACACGCCGATGATTGATGACGCAATAGTCAGGAAATCGGATTCGTAAATATTGTTGGCGAGATTGCGAATATTGGAAAATGAGCCGTAAAGGCGCATGTCGCAATGCTTGCCGATTCGGAGTGCCAGCGCCAACGGCAGCCGAACTGTTATGGTGAGGCACCTATGTCTTCAGTACAGTCAGGGATGTTTGATGTGAACCGCAACGGTTGGTTTCATTCAGCGGGTTTTCCGGAATGTCGCGGTGAATAGCGGGTCTCCCCAATCCGTCGCGAAACTTCTGTATGCGAGTTGATCAAACGCATACCATATGGCAAAGTAAGGCTGACTAGTCAACATGACTTGTCAAGGGAGCAGCTGACCGCTATGCGTGAGATGGATGGCCGCTTGTTGCATGAACAGATTGCCGATCAAATTGTGGCCCGAATTAAATCGGGCGAGTGGCCAGCGCATTACAAGCTGTCGTCGGAACCGCAACTGGCGCGGCAGTGGCAGGTTGCCCGCGGCACGGTGCAGCGCGCGCTCGGCGAGTTAATCGCCAGTGGTCTGCTGTACCGGATTCGAGGCCGGGGAACGTTTGTAGCAGCTCTTGTCAGCGGACAGCCCCTGGCGCAACGGCTGCAGTCAATATCCGAAGCCTTGGACCGGCAAGGCGGCGTTTGCCAGACCAGGGTGTTGGCCTTAACGACCACCATGCGGATACCGCCGTGGGCCGCCACGGCGCTCTCGCTGCCCTTGGGTAAGACGGCCCTGGCTTTAAAACGGGTGAAAGGCGATCAGCAAGGTCCCGTGGCTTTGATTGAAACTTATCTGCGCACCGATTTTTTCCCCGGGATTGAGCAGGTGGACTTTCGTCAGCACCGGTTGTTCGACGTGATTGAGAAGGACTATCGGCGCAGCATTGATTGGGGCAGCCGGGTTTTCGACGTCGCCGTCGCCGATGCGGAAATGGCGCAGGCGCTGGCCGTTAAGGTATCGACGCCGCTTTTGTTCTTGGAGCAGACGACCTATTTGGTGGGCAATATAGCGGTCGAATGTTCCCGCAGTTGGATCCGTACCGACCGCTTGGCCGTGCGTTCGGTGATTCGGCGTTAGCGAGGAGATGGGTCAATGACGGCGATGAAAAATCTCAGTACGACCATTCAACACACGCTGGTCCGTCCCGATGCGACCATTGCCGATATCGAACGGGTCTGCCGGGAGTGTGTGTCGTATCATTTTGACGCGGTCATGGTTATGCCCCTGTTCTTGGCAACCGCGCGGGAGTTGTTGACCGACACGGACGTCAAGCTTGCCACCGCGGTGGGATTTCCCATGGGAGGCATGACCACGGCCGCCAAGGTGTTCGAGGTGCACGAGGCGCGTCGGCAAGGTGCACAGCAAGTGGATTTTATGCCGGCGTTAAGCTGGCTCAAATCGGGACGCCGACAACGGTTTCTGGACGACATGCGCGCGGTGGTCGAGGCCGCGGAAGGGATGCCGGTAAAGGTGATGCTGGAATTCGGATTGTTGACGGCCGATGAGAAGCGGATTGCCGCGGAATTGGCGATCGAGGCGGGCGCGGCCTATTTGAAGAATTCCAGCGGATGGGGTCAGGGCGGCCAGGCCACGGTTGCCGATATCCAGTTCTTAAAGGACATCGCGCAGGGCCGGGCAAAAGTCAAAGCATCCGGGGGAATTCGAACGCAGGTCCAAGCCTTGAGCCTGCTGGAGGCGGGCGCCGACCTGTTGGGCACGAGCGCCGGGGTACAGATCGTCACCGGCCAGCCCGCCGCCGCGAAGGATGCCTATTGAGGTGGTGGACATGAAACGGGTCATCGTGCTGGGCAGTTACAATCTCGGTCTGACCATTGCCAGCAATGCGCTGCCGGTCTGGGGCGAGACGATGCTAGGCGGCTCGTCGTTCTTCAGCCATGGCGGGAAAGGCGCCAATCAAGCGGTTGCGGCGCGCCGGTTTGGCGCCACCGTGGAGTTTGTGGGGTGCGTCGGAACGGATGCAAGCGGTCAGGCCGCCAGAGAACTCTTGGAACAAGAGGGAATTGGAATCCAAGGGCTTCGCCAGGCCACGGACGCTCCGACCGGCGTGGCGGCTATCTTTCTTGATGACGACGGCAGCAATGCGATTGTGGTGGCGCCGGGCGCCAACGCGCGGCTGTCGGAGGCTGATGTCGAGCGGGCGCGAAGCGGCTGGCAAGCGGCCGATGTCCTGCTGGCGCAACTGGAGGTCCCCCTGGCGTCGGTGCGCGACGCGTTTGAGCGCCATCCCGGGCTTCGCATTTTGAATCCCGCGCCCGCTCCGCCGCCAGGTCAGATCTGCGGGGACTGGGTCGACATCCTAACACCTAACGAAACCGAGGCCAAGATTCTGGTTGGCCTGGATCCGGCAACCGAGATTGCCCCCGCAATACTCCTGCAAAGGCTCCGCGACACGACGGGGATTCTGCGCATCGTGATGACGTTGGGCGCGGCTGGCGCCCTGATTGCGGACCACACCGAGGTCTGGCACCAAACCGCCCCCCTACTGGAAGCGGTCGATACCACCGGAGCAGGCGATGTTTTCAACGGCATCATGGCGGCAGGGTTAAGCGAAGGGCAGCCATTGCGGCAAGCCGTAGCCTGGGCGGTCCGCGGGGCGTCCCTTAGCGTGCTCCAGCCGGGGGTCATTCCGGCCATTCCGCAGCGTTCCGCGATCCTCGGCGCCAAAGAACCCGCGTAGCAGAAAGGAGCAGCGTCATGCATATGGTGATTGATACCGATACCGCCGGGGATGATGTGGTGTCGTTGATGGTGGCCCTGCAGAGCGACGGTGTAAGCGTGGCAGGAATTACCATTAACGCGGGCAATGTGGCTTTTGATCAGCAAGTGGAGAATGCCTTAAAGACCCTGGAAGTTATCGGGATGGCCGGTAAAGTCCCCGTCTACCCCGGAGCGCGCCAGCCCTTGCTGCGGGAGTGGGTGGGAGCGGACTATGTGCATGGCAAAGACGGCATGGGCGAAGCGTGGTTCTCCCCGGTGGCGCAGCGACCGGAACCAACCCATGCCGTGACCTTCCTGCTGGAAGCCTCTCAACGCTGGCCAGGTGAGTTGGTGATCGTGGCGCAAGCCCCGCTGACCAATTTAGCACTGGCCGTGCGGCAAGACCCCGGGTTTGCATCGCGCGTTCGCAAACTGTGGGTCATGGGGGGCACCAACAACTGCACCGGCAATATTGCGCCCTTGTCCGAGTACAATTTCTTCGTAGACCCTGAGGCGGCGGCGATCGTGTTTGCGGCGGGCTTCAACCTGTTTTTGGTGGGGTGGGAAATCGCCTTGCGCGCCAGTATCTTGGGGGCCGCCGAGCTGGATCGAATTCGGGCGCTGGACACACCGTTCAGCCGGTTTTTTATGCAGACGCAACGCAAAGTGCTGGAGTTCAACCAGCGGCAAGCGGGGATCCGGGGGACGACGCACCCTGATTCCCTCACTATGGCTATGGCGATCGACGAAACCCTCTGGCAGCACGGGGCGGCATATTACGTCGGCATCGAGACCCGAGGCGAATTGACCCGGGGAACCTCGGTGGTTGATCAGTTGGGGGTGTGGAAACGAAAGCCCAACGCGCAAGTCTGCTTGCAGGCGGACGGCGATCGCTTCAAGGCCATGCTGGCGACGATGTTGGAAACGGGACATACCGGGTTGTCCGCGCGCGGATCCGGGGAGCGAACCGTCGAATCGTAGGCAGCCGGCGCGGTTGCCGTGAGGAAGCGATTGGACGGCCCCCAGGGCCGTGCGCCGAGCCATACACCCGGTCGTCGGGACCACATGTTCCGGCGGTTTAGGGCGGGGATGAGCTGCGCGTAGAATGGGTGCAATTGGGGGAAGGCGGTATAGGGGGAATTGAACAAGGGAGGAAAAAGGAATGAGTGTAACGGGAACCACAGGGGAGTCATCGTTGCAACGCATAGCCAATGAGGTCGAAACGGTGGGGGTGCTGCCGATCGAAGACAGCCAGCGCCGGATGAAGGCATCCCAGCTCTTTATTGTCTGGGCGATGGCCTCGGCGTCGGCCACCACCCCGGTGTTGGGCCTTTTGTTGTACAAGATGGGATTTGCCAATTTGATGGGCGCGATCGTGCTGGCTTTTCTCATCGGTTTGGTGCCCGCAGGTCTTTTCAGCGAGATGGGGCGGGAGATTCCGGTTACGGCGCTTATCGTAGCCCGCCGCACCTACGGGCGCGTCGGCGCGCTGATTTTTGCCATTTTCTTCACGTTCGTCAATGTCGGATGGTTTGGACTCAATACGGAGGTCGGCGGACAGATTCTCTCGGCGATTTTCAACATGAAAGGCGAATTTTGGTTTTGGTTTATTGGCGTTCTGCAAATTGTGCTGGTGTTGTTCGGCATGAAATGGCTGGAGTATTTCTATCGCTATACGTCGCTCCTTTTGGTCATCTGTTACGGCGCCCTGACCATCTATCTTTTCACTCACTATCACGTTCGCGTTCCTCAGCAATCCGGACCCATCTTGTGGGGACCGTCTTTGAGCCTTATCTTGACCTTTTCCATTCTGTCCTGGACCTACAAAATCTCCACGGTGTCGCGTTTCGCGGTGCCTTCCGACCAAACGCGGGGAAAGACCCGCTATTTCCTGGCGCCCTCCATCGGCATCATGCTCTCGGTCTTGCTGATGGGTGCGGTCGGCATGTTGAGCCAAGCTGCCACGGGCAACTGGAATGTGGCCGCGTTCGGCTCGCAGATTCCCGTTTGGGGCGTGGTGGCGGCCTTTGGGGTGGCGCTCGCGGTGGTGCACACCAATGCCTTAAATCTGTACCCCTCCACTATCGACCTCTTGGTGGCGTTGAATACGGTCAAGAAACCTGCCCGGTGGGAAGAGCCGGTGGCTACGGTGGTGCTCGGCGTGCTGTCCACTGTGCTGGCCATCTATGGCATTTTAGACAAGATATCCGGATTTTTGGACATTACCGGTGATCTCATTTTTCCGTTTACGTTCATCATGCTGGTGGACTGGATTTGGATCCAGCGCAAGCGCACGCCGGTCGCCGAATTCTACGAGCGCCCCACCACTCCGGCGGGATGGTTTGTGATTCCAGCCGTGGTCGCCTGGGCAGTGGGGTTCGCGTTGAATTTCTGGGGGGCTAATTTTCTGCCCGCCTTTTTCTACAACACGCTGCCCTTGCCGGTGGTCGGCTCGCTGGTGGCCGCCGCGGTCTATTGGGTGATTGCCCCCAAGGCCGGTAAGCAAGCGGCGGGGGCTATCCCCGCAGAACCGACGGCCTAACCGAATCAAAAGAATCCGGGGCGGGACCCGCCGGGCAACATGGCGGGCCCGCCCCGCTTTGCTTGAGGTTTGGCAGGTCGTTGGGTGTGGTGTCGGTCGCATGCGCGGGCGGGGAGCGGAGACGAGAGGAAAAGAGGTTCCCGCCTGTGCCGTCGGGGATGCGCAGGCCCAGGGGGCTGATGGGGGAGGGATCGGGAGAGCCGGCGAGATGCGTGGCAGGGGTGCGCCTTAATCGATTGGAACCGAATGATGCCGCGGGGGAGGCTGACGTGCTAACGTAGGGTCAGAGGAAAGGAGTTAGTGATCAAGATGACGCAACGTGGAAGCTATGTGAACGGCCAAGAGGTGTTTACAGGGAAAACCTATCCCGTAACCCACAAATATAGCGGAGACGTATTGGCGGACGTGGCGGAGTCCTCGCCGGCGGTGTTGGACCAGGCCGTGGAGGGGGCGCGGGCCGCCTTTCGCCAGCCTCTCCCAGTGCCGGAGCGTGTCCGCATTTTGCAGCGGGCGGCCGACATTTTAGACCGTGATCAGGCGGTGTTTGCGCGGACTATTGCCCAGGAAGCCGGCAAACCGCTTAAAGATGCCCGTGCGGAGGTGGCTCGTGGCCAACAAACTTTGCGGTACTCGGCGGTGGCGGCACTGACCCTGCGCGGGATGGAAGTGCCCATTCGGGGCAATCCCGGGACCGAATCCCGGCTGGCTTTTACGGTTCGCAAGCCCTATGGGGTGGTGTTGGCCATCACGCCGTTTAATTTTCCCTTGAATTTGGTTTTGCACAAAGTGGGGCCGGCTTTGGCGGCGGGCAACACGGTGGTGTTGAAACCGGCCCCGGCGACCCCGCTGACGGCCTTGCAGTTGGCGGCCGCATTTGCCGAGGCGGGATTACCGCCGGGCCATCTGCAGGTGGTAACCGGCTCGAGTCCCGACATCGGGGCGCAACTGGTGGCGGATTCCCGGGTGCGGTTGATCACGTTTACCGGGTCGGCGGCGGTCGGGCAGACGATTCGCGCGCAGGCCGGTTTGAGGCCAGTGCTACTGGAGCTCGGCAATAACTCGGCCAATATTGTGCATGAGGACGCCGATTTGGATCTGGCGGCACGGACGCTGGCCGTGCGAGCGTTTGGCTTTGCCGGACAAGTCTGCATATCGGTGCAGCGGATCTACGTGCATCGCCCGGTCTACGACGCCTTTTTGCAGCGTCTGACGGCAGCGGTGGCGCAATTGGTGGTAGGGGACCCGGAAGACGAGGCCACCGACGTGGGCCCGATGATCAGCGAGATCGCGGCCGAGCGGGCATTTGACTGGTATGAAGAGTCATTGCGGCAGGGTGCGCGCGGGGTGGTGCCGAGCCGCCGCGACGGGGCGCTGGTGCGCCCCGGGTTATTGGTGGACGTGGCACCGTCGATGCGGGTGATGGCGGAAGAGGTGTTTGCGCCGATTGCCGGAGTGGTTCCCTATGAGACGTTTGAGCAGGCTTTGGCGTGGGCCAATGAGAGCCGATACGGACTGCAGGCGGGGGTGTTTACACATCGCCTGGAGTTGGCCTGGCAGGCGGTTTCGACCCTGGAAGTGGGTGGGGTGATAATTAACGACTCTTCGTCCTATCGGGCGGACAATATGCCCTACGGCGGGGTAAAGGATTCGGGATTGGGCCGGGAAGGGCCGGAGTTTGCCATCGAGGAGATGACTTACCAAACGGTGGCGGTGTTTAACCTGCCGGCGCAGCCGGCCAGCACGTAATCCAGCCGATTGCGAAGAGCTTTGGGCCCTATTGGCAGACGAAAGCGGAGAGCCGGGCGCCAACCGCAGCAGAGAGGGGTTGCGTCCGGCTGGGCAACACAATTGCGGTGTGCCGTCTTGGTGTGTGGCGCGCTTGCGTCACCCGGGAGGCTTCTCCGATCTTTGTTAAGCGGGCCCGGGCGCAAGGCCCATGCGACACAGGCGGCAAGACCGGTGGTGCCCCGCTGGACGCGGTGCGTGCGGTGTGCGGCAAAGTTTCGCAAGCAGGGTTTTGCGCCAGGTGCGAAGGGGCAGACCGCGCGTTGCTCAGGGAACCCCCGTGACCCCAGCCTGTTGTCCCGCCGCATTGGGCTTGGGGGGCTAAGCGCGTTGTGACGCAGGCCAGACCCCTCCCCTACGAGGCGCGTGGGGATTAGGGGAAGTCCATGAGGGTGCCGGGTCTCATCCCTCGTCTTGCCGGTGGGGCCTCCCCTGTCCGTCCCCGCCACGGTCTTGCTCCAGGACGGCGGCGGGGCCCAACCGATCCGGGTGCGGACCACGGTCGAACCGGCCGAGGTGGGAACCCTGGTGCCAACGGTGTCCACCCGCCTCGGTCAGGGCGTGGCCACCCGTTGGGCGGCCGTGGACGCGGCCGAAGACTGATGACGCCATATCTTGGTGTTCCACGTGTGGTCAGTCGATGCGGCAGGTCGTCGGCGACCAACTGCGGGCCATTCTCGGCGTGGTTGGCGATGACCCGGTTAACCCGGGCGGATTATGCGTGTGCGCAGGGCCAGGGGGGAACGCCCCGGCCGACCGGCGATGGGGCCGGGGGCCGATCCCGTGTCGCCGATACGGGTGGCTCTGGCCTGGCGCTTTGCGGCGGAAGCAGGCCCAAGCCGCTGATGGGGGTTTGAAACCTTCTCTTGCATCTGGAAGTTTGTAAGGGCTTAGTGCCTCCAGGGGCGGTATTATCCCCAGTTTGGGCCGTTCAAACAGGCGATCAGAAATGGGCCACCGAAACCATCAATTGTCAGACGCGAGGAGTATGGAAGGGCTCGGACCCTACGCATTGGCGAACCCCCGGGTATCACGCTCCAGTCCCTGCACCAATGTTCAGACTCGCATTGGGCTGCCAGACCGTCATGGCATCACGGGTCAGTTCATCAAATCTGTTGCGGTGCGAACGGCTGAACCATTGTTGGGCCTGAATGCGAATGGCCAGACCGTCTTCCGTTCCGTAGCCCTCTTGGAGAAACTCTGGATCTGCAAATTGGTTCATGCCCACTCCTTTGCCAACCCAATCGGTCATGCATATTTCGACACTCAATACGCCTGGACCGTCTGGTCGGCACTCAAACCGACCCCCGGATTTTCGAGCTGTTTCGTGGATTGTAAAGCCTCATGGCCGTCTGTAGGGCGGTCATGAGGCTAGCGGGCACCTGAGGCACCAAACCAAACCGTGAGAAGTCCTCTCCCACGGCTACCTATTAGTATTGTTGTTCCACTGCGCCAAACTCTTGGCTAATTGGCTGACGTTGGGGGTTCCAAGCCCCGTTACCGCATTCCAGCCAGGTGCCGCGTAGTAATACCAATTGTTACCGTTGGTCACAGGGTAAAAGCCTCCCCCCGTGGATGTGGCATATAAGGCTGGGGCAATGAGCCCCTGAGGTCCTTTGAGGGATTGATCGATTAACGCCACGATACCAGCCCATTGCGGCGCAGCAAAGGAGGTTCCTCCCCAGCCATTTGTCCAACCTTGAGAGGGGGTAGTGTACACCGAGTTTGTATCGTAAATGGCGTATCCCGTAAAGGGATCGGAGTTGAAGGCGACATCAGGCACACCCCGTGCATTGGGATTGGCTGTTCCGGTCTGCCACCAATTGTATAAATTGCTCGCTTGGTAAGGAGCGGTAGAGGTCCATAAGGCGCTATACCCTCCAGTCGACCCAATGGGGTAAATGTCCCGGTACCATTGCGATTCTGTTCGGATTCCGAAGTTGGCGTAGTACGGCAGCAAATATTGCCATCCCCAGCCCTGTTCACCGGTGATAGAGATGCTTCCATTTGGAATGGGAACGATACCGGTCTGTGTCGATCCCGGTGTAATGGGATTGGCATTCGGCGTGGCCGACACCATAGGCAATGTGGTGCCGCCAGTGGCCAATATGTCTGGGCTGGACGCCGGGGTATCGACCGCCAATTTTCTATCCGTGGGATACCCGTCGTATGCGCCATAATCGCCAGAAGCGGCCATCATCGTAATGCCTTCGGCCGCCCCTTGCATAAACGCTTGGTTGAGCAGGTAGGCATACGAGAAGGGAACAAAATACTCAGCTTCTCCCCAACTGGTCGTCATGACCTGAACCTTATCTTGGGTTGCCACCGCATCATACAGATCGATGAACCCGGGATTGGTGTTTGGCGCTTCATACACCACGATATTGGCCCCGGGAGCCATGGCTCCGGAGCGTTCCACGTCAAGGCTGGTCTCGGATCCGCCGAGCCCTTTGCCGGATGCTGTGGTGCTTTGTCCGTCGACCCCCACTTCAGACAGTGATCCAGTGCGGGGTATATTATAATAGTTCCAAAAATATGTGGCGTCGCTTGGCACGAACGGCGCCAACGTGGCCACCCCGATGTTGACGTTCGCCCCGGTTATCCCTTGTTGATATAACGGAGATACCTGATAGGCATTGGCCATCTGTTGGGGAGAATATCCCGTGGGCCCACTCTGACTATTTAAACTCGGAACATTTTGCTGTTGCTGCACATGAGTCGTAAGAGCATTATAGGTTGTCATTCCCGAGACTCCTGACACCAGCGCTTGAAGGTCGTAACTGACCCCGTCATACGTGTACGCCGTGGGCAGCGAAGGATTCTGGTCGTTGGCAATGAAGGACTTTCCACCGAATGTGTAGTTATTTATCGCAACGCTAAACGCCTTTTCCACGTTGCCCACGCTACCGCTCACATTAATACCGAGGGGATACTGGACCTGATGGCCGTTGGCCGTCACCGGCGTAATGTGGTATTGGGCCAAGTAGTTTAAGAGGGCACTCACTCGATTGGATGACGGTGCGTAGGTGGAAGCAAACTGCGTCGCCGACAAGAATTTGTGGAAATAGGGATTGCCGGGAGTCTGTGTATCACGGATGTAGTTGGATAAGGTCGGCATGTGATTCGGCACGCGGAAATTGTACCCCACAAAGAGCGTAATCTGGGCCGAGGTGGACGCGGGTCCTTTGTTCGGGGAGTGGGCCAGCAAAGCGTGGGCCGTGTTCCCCCGTAGTTGGCCATATTGGCTGGCGAACGCCGACCCCGACGTCAGAGCAATGGGGGTGGCCAGAAGCGCCGTCGTACTCAATATCGCCCATGCGCGTCTCATGCTTCATCCTCCTCCTCTTGCAGGAATGCAAGGAAATTCTTTCTGTCAAAATATTCGACCTTTGTCGGAAAAATTCTGCGCAATTCCTCCCGCGTGCCCACGTTGAGAGCTGGGATGTGAAATTTATCGACCATCGCCAATCCCGGATTTGGTGTTGTCGTAAAGGAGGGGCGGTCACACGTTTAGTGCACCGCCATTCAATTCTACCAGTCAGGCGCAGCGGTAGGCGGGCAACAACCAGAGAAATTGGGCCACGGGCGGCTCTAAACCCGACGGGTGCGCGGAGCGTTCCTCGGGGGTGACGTCCCGCAAGTCGCGCTCAATGGTGAACAGCCGATTGCAAATGTGGAGCCCGTCGCGCAGCAAATTCGGGCCATCGCATGGACCGGCCGGCAAGACCTTCAACCCGTCCGTCCGCTGGAGTTTCATGCGAGGCCCAGATCGCAAGCATTCACAAGGTCTGCACCGATCGAACGGACCCGCTCGCTCCCCTGCTCGCGGCGGGGAACGCTTAGGGTTCGCGGTCTTGGCTGGATTCGCGGGCTTGGCACTCCCCGCGGAGCGCGGCCGGCCGAAACGTGAGGCGCAAGTGCTCCCGGTCTAGCGGAACGAGCATTGTAACCCGTTTCGTTGCGCCTTTGCCGACTGAACCAACGCGCGAATAGACCAATCCCGATCCAACCCGGGATCGTTTTCTGCGGTCCAGGCCATGAGTTGCGAGAGTTCGTAACGTTGCAACAGCATGTAAACGTCAACGAAGTCTCGGGTGGTGACCCGCCCGAAGAGGGCCAAGGTCTGGTCTGCGGCCAAATCTGGAAGAGAGCGTGTTGGCATGCCGTCAACGGTCACGCTCGACGGTGCCAGCCGATAAGGACTGTCTTGGGCCAGTTCGACCTTCACCGGCCGTTCGCCTACCCAGAGGCGCGTGAATGTGGAATAGCGCTTCTCGGCGCGGGCTGCAATGCCCGCTACCCGCCAGGCCGCTTCAACTGCCGGGCCGGCTTCTGCCATGGTAGCACCGCCGGTAAATAGGTCCAGATCGGCGGAGAGGCGATGGCCACGACCAAAACAGGCGCCGCCAAGGCCATTCCCCCGGATTGCAGGTGAGCCAGCGCATCCAGCCGTCGCCTTCCGAGGCTGCACCATGCTGCCCGCATCCTTTCGTGATCCTATTGTGCTCATAATACCTGCGTGCCGAAGGCGACTGAAGGGAGGAGGGGGGTGCATGGGGGCCCGAGTCTGCTATGTTACGGGAAAGGTCCTCACAAGGAGCTAATCCAACATGTTGGTCGGACCTGAAGAGCGTTTTGTCATGAATTAAATGGCCGTTCACCCATCTCCCACCCACACCTCACAGCGGTTAAATATTTTACGATATCATAATGGAAAGCCCTGTAAATGTTCAGCGGCAAGCCTGTGATTTGAGAATGACTGCAATGGGGAGGTGTCCATGCAGGGTTCTCCACCAAAGGAGGGTGATGGGATGATGCGGCGCACCTTGCCGCCTATCGCCAGGTTGGAGAACGGTTCCGCCTCCATTCGCGCAGAGGGGATTCCCGCCCGCGCCAGGTGCCTCTTTCTTCTTCTCGTGAGAATGGTCTCGATAGCAACGCCTAGCTTCTTGGTTGGGTGGCCACCACATTTTCCCGGACCGAGGCCAAACCCCAAGCTGGTTAAGGGCCGGTTCGCTCAGGCGGCAGCCCTGGCTTTTTTTCGCAGATCGCCATGAAATCGCGCCGCTGAGTTCATGCCCTAACTAGGCGGGGCATGGGTAATGGCATGCCCCGCCTGTTTCAGGACACAGCATGAAGCGAAGTCTCATGGGGTGGTGAGGCATAGATGGAACCGATGGATTCGCGGCCGAACCGCACGACGACTGTGGTAACCGGCCTTGCCGTGCTTTTGACCACGATCGCTCTGATTGTGTTTTCCGAACACGGATTTCACGCCACCGTGGCCGCCCTAAAGCTTTTTTTTGAGGTGGTGTTTCCGTCTTTGCTGCCATTTTTCATCATCTCTGATGTGCTCTTGTCTACCGGCATGGTCCATTACCTGGGCGTCTATTTCGAGCCTCGCATGCGTCCGGTATTTAACGTCCCTGGCGTGGGATCGTTTGTCTTTTCCATGGGGCTGGCGGCAGGGTATCCGATGGACGCGGTGCTTACCGCCAAGTTTCGCCAGCAGGGCCTGTGCGCCAAAACGGAAGGGGAACAGGTGCTGGCGTTTTCCCATAGCGCAGAGCCTTGGTTGGGATAACTATCGGACAAAGTTCGTCTCGGTTCGACCGCGTTTTCATGGGGATGCCGCTCTTGCCGAATCTCGGAGTTTCGGGCTATCCAGACGAAATGAAGGCAGCGTTAGGTGCGGGCATAGGTGTCCATCGAACGGGTGTGTGATTGGAGCCAACCCACGATAGTCTCCAGCGATAAATGCTTGTCCGCCACATCAACCACTAAGTTCTCTGCAGCTGCCCTGGAGCCCTCCAGCGCCATGCCATTGAAACGCAGGAACAAACCCATTGTGGTAAAAGCTGTCCGCTTATTTCCGTCCTGAAACGGATGGTTGAGGACTAACGAGTGAAGTAGTACGGCGGCTTTTTCCAGTACGGAGACATAGAGATCGTCCCCATCCATTGTAGCTTTTGGTTGGGAAACCCCTGATTCGAGTCCATTCAGATTCAAGACGCCATGAGTGCCCCCGAATCGTTCAATCACTTGGAAGTGAATGAAGAGGACTTCCTGGACGGTGAGGTATTTCATCGTCCAGCCAATCGCCGCAAAACGTCTGCGTACTCCGACACAAAGCTTTCGACGGCTTGCGCGAAGTCCGGCGTAATGTCTGGCGACACCTCCCGCAAGGGTTTCACGACGATTTCTCCCTTGTCGTTCCGAAGAAGCTCGACGGGCTGATCTTCGAGGTTCATCTGGCGTACCCATTCCGAAGGAATCGACACCGCAAAACTATTGCCGGCCTTGAACACCTTGCGGACTTGCACGCGAGTCACTTCCTTTGAAGTTTGTTATAACAATTATAACGGTGGAAGTCGCGTATCGCAACATGACCTCGGCGGGGCACGCAAGTCACAACCTTGAGCCTATTTTGCTTAGATATTTGGCGGGGGGCGTGTGTCCCGGATGCAAATAGCGTTGGCGCACTGGCCTGGAGGGGGCGTGACCGGGATGACCAATTGCTCTGCGAACGGTGGCATGGCGGCCGGACCACTGCACACGTCTTATGAGAGGCGGCCGCCCGGATCGAATTCCTGGTCCCATGCTGACGGAGTCCCGGTTTTCCCCAGGAATGACGGATGTTTGTGAAAGGACAACGGTTTGGGCTGTTCACTCGGTGCCCTGGACGTGACGCATCCGGGGTGTCCCAGGACTACCTGCGGGGAACCCGGGCGTTCTAGAGTCGGGCAGGTCGGGAGCCTTGCGGCTCCCTTCCCCCCTAACAACCGGACGTGACAGGTTCCCGTCATCCGGCTCAAGCCACTCGGCAGCATTCACGCCTCAATGGTGGGTCGGCGAGGATTCGGCACGGACGACGTGGCCATCTAAGATGGTCTCGCCCGACGTCAAGAAGCGCGCCGGGTCGCCCGGCATATGATGGTGTCCGTAGCGTCCGTGATATTGCTGCGGCCACCATCGGTGTGTGACGAACACGTTGGCCAGCGTGGCCTGTCCCCCCAATGTGGCGGGAACCATTTGGTGGAACCGAATGCCGCTCTCCCGGTTGGACTGCCCGGGGTTGGCCGGTTCCGTAATGGGCCGGGTGCACAGCGCACAGCGTCCTTGGGTTTTGGCTGCGACGCGCTGCTGAAAGATGGTCTCCAGGGTTTCGTCAGGAGCTGGTGACGCCGGCGCTCAAAGTAGGCGGCGTCTGGCGGCCGGTAGGGTGAGCATCGCCCTGGCCCCTTGACCTGGCGAATAATGCGCACGTCGGCCATGCGGAACAGGTCCTGCGGACCCGAGGTGAACACCCATTGGCGTTGGCCGCGCTGAGTAAAGTATTGCTGCTTAATCCAGTGGGCGGTTTTCCGTGGGTGGCGCCTTTTGGCCCATCGCCAAAGCATCTGGTAGAGGCGATGGTCACAATACGCGCAGGTCTGTTTGCTAACCACGGTACGGTAGTAGGAGGCCCATCCCCGCAGGAGCGGGTTGACCCAGTGCAGCAGCGTTTGCGTACTGACGGTCCGATTCGCGTCCAGGAATGTCTGCACCTTCCGCAGCAAGGCCCGTTTACGGGCCTTGGCGGGTTTGATGAGGAGCTTGCCATGGTACTTGCGGAGGTTAAAGCCGAGGAAATCGAACCCGTCCGCAATATGGGTGATAGGCGTTTTTCGTGGCTCAGCTCGACACCCGCGTACGTCTGTAGCCATTGCGCGACTTCCGGGATGAGCTGTTCGGCGAGCTCTTGGGACTGACAGCTAACGATGAAGTCGTCCGCATAGCGGACGACGTGGATGCCCGCCCCTCGGCGACTGATCCACCGTTGGACTCGCGCGAGCTCGCGCAGGTCTGTTTCCATGCCATGCAGG
The DNA here is from genome assembly GCA_021797825.1 of Bacillota bacterium. GTDB lineage: Bacteria > Bacillota > Sulfobacillia > Sulfobacillales > Sulfobacillaceae > JAJZZA01. Next base: position 20,319 of record JAJZZA010000055.1, read on the forward strand.
CCAATGTTGGCGAGCAAGGGTGAAATGAGACCGCCCTATGCAAAGCGGAAGACTATGCAAAGTAAATGGTCGCACACGCCGGTTTCAAGGTATTTGCGCTGAGT
>JAJZZA010000056.1 GCA_021797825.1 Bacillota bacterium
CAAGTTTTTTTTCCCTGCCGGGACCGCTAACACGGTGTTATCGGGATGCGCGCCGGGAAGCGCCTGACAACTCCGGCAAACGCATTCTTGCCGGCCGCTCCCTACGCAGAGCAGTTGTCGGGTCACGGCGTCGCCCACCGGGCGCGTGGTCAGCGCGGGCCCAACCAGCAGCAACGCCTGGCCCATGCGCCCGTGTTCCCACGACCGCGCCAGCCGGGGCCAGGGCGCGAGGTGTCCGTCGGCCCGTTCAATACTTTTCATATTGATCGACGTCCAGCACAAAAATCGTGGCGCCTCCCACAGTCACCTCCACCGGAAATGGCAAATAGGGCTCCCCGCTATGGGCCGGCGTTTGCGGAGTAAGCATCTCGCGCCGGGTGGAAGAGGTCCGGCGGAGCACCTGCAGAACATGCTCCACCTCGGACTCCTCGATCCCCACCAGGATGGTGGTGTTTCCCTCTCGCAGGAATCCCCCGGTACTGGCCAGTTTGGTCGCCCGAAACCCCCGCCGGCTAATCTCGGCGACCGCTGGACCCGCATCTTTGTCTTGCAAAATGGCAATGATGAGCTTCATCTGCGCCTTTTCCCCCTGTTCCCTGGCAAGCAAATTCGGGTCGCCTGTTGCGAAAGGTGCTTCCCCGGCCGCCGTCACGCCTGCGCACGGTTTTGTCGATTCCCTACCCGGTCGGAAACACCTTTATTTTATTCGATGCCAATGCGCGTGGCGACTGCCGCCCGCACCGCCGCCGCCACCGCGTCGATTGGCTGGCGGGCCGCAATCACTTTCCAGCGGCCCGGTTCCTGGCGCGCCAACTCCGCATAGCCTGCCGCAACGCGAGCAAAAAACGCGTCGTCGCGATCCTCTAATCTGTCGCCCCCACGTCCCTCCAGTTCCTCCCCCGCTAGCCAAAAAGTCAGATCGGGTCGGCGTCCTTCGGTCACCCAGTGGTTGATTGCGGACACCATTTCCCGCGGAGTCCCCCGCCCGAACGCCTGATAGGCCAGACTGGAGTCGGTAAACCGGTCCATTATCACCACGCCATTTTGCTGCAGCGCCGGCCGGACCGCCGAAAAGTAGAGTTCGGCGCGAGCGGCGGCGAAAATCAGAAACTCCGCCATCGGACTCTCGGCGCCGGCCGCTTTCAGCACGACCTGACGAAGCGCCTCGCCGAGCGGGGTGCCTCCCGGCTCGCGCAACGTCACCACCTGCAATCCCAGTCCTTGCAACCAGTTGGCCAGACGCAACACTTGGGTGGTCTTGCCCACCCGCTCGAGTCCTTCAAACGTAATCAAAAGGCCCCCGTTCACCGTCGTCACGCGTCGACCACCCATAGCCCGCCCTCCTCGCTGCCATCGACTCCCTGCACCCAACCCGCGCCCCCCGACTGCCACTCGTCCACCCAATCCAACACCTCTGGCGTCAGCACTTCTCCCGGTATGGCCAAGGGTACCCCGGGGGGATAGGGAATGAGCGCTGTAGCCGCCACCCGTCCGGGCGCGTCACGCCAGGGAACCCATCGCGCCGCGCGGACCACGGCCTCGCGCGGGGGGAGTTCCGCCGCCAACTGCGGCCACGGCCGGATCGCGGGCCGAAATCCGGACCATCTTGCCAGCGGCCGGATCGCGTCATCCAACAGCGCGGTATCCTGACCGGGACTCAATATCAAGGTCACGCTGACGGCGTCCACCTTTTCCACCGTGCCGCCGGATGCAAGCGACTCCGCCATCGCTCGGCCATCGCCTAAAATCGTAAGTTTGGCGGGATCCGCCACCCCTCCCCGCGATTCCCACCACGGCTGCAAGACGCTTATCCCGCTGGTTTGCCAACGGCCCCACAACTCCCGCATGGTTTCGCTCAGGGCTTCCCATTCGGCGGTCCGGCCGGGCTGGTGCCGCTCCGCCTGCAAGCGGTCCAAAGCAGCCAGCAACAAATAAGAGGGGCTGGAGGTGGCCAGCATCGACCACCACCAATCGACGGCCGCGTTCCCGACACGGTTCCCCTGCCGATGCAGCAATCCGGTCTGCGTCAGCGCGGCTTCCGTTTTGTGAACGCCGTGCACAACCAAATCCGCGCCATAGTCGAGGGCGGACCGCGGATAACCGGCTCGTCCGGCAAAATGCGCGCCGTGCGCTTCATCGACCACCACGGGCACATTGGCCGCGTGCGCCGCGTCAACCCACGGAGCCAGCGAAGCGGTCAGTCCATCGTAAGTTGGATGGGTCAACACCAGGCCCGCCGTCCCCTTGAGCACTTGGCCCGCCGCCGCTTGCCCTGCGGGCATTGCCGGCAGGGCCACCGCCCCCCCCACCAGTTGCGGGTAGATCCAGCGCGGCCGGAATCCTCCCAGCACCAGACCCGCCAACACCGACCGGTGCGCGTTGCGGTCCACCGCAATCTCGGCACCCAGCGGGAAGGCCGCCAGCATGGCCGCCGTCACCGGCAGCGTCGCGCCCTGCACGGAATACCAGGTGCGGTCCGCACCGAAAGCCGACGCCATCAGAGACTCTGAACGAGCGATCGGATCGAGTCCGTGCCCAGAAGGGGACAAGCTCCCCACTTCCGTCACGTCGTAGGCCCAGGCAAGAAACTCGGCGCCGTCTGGAGCGCTGCCTTTGTGACCCGGGGTATGCCACCTGGCACTGCGGCCCGGCCCGCTCACAAACGCCTGGAGCGCGTTCAGCAAGGGACGTTCCGGCGCGCTCATCCCAAACTCCCGCGTGTCACCGTGCGGACCTGCGCACCCCATGGTCCCACATGCTCGAACACCATCGCCGCCCGGGAATCCAGCACCACTTTCCAGGCCGCGCGGTCGGTCAAAAGATACTGGTCGAGAGCTTGGCCAGGGGGCCACACCACATAGCGGACCCGATAGCGGCCCAGGATGACGTCGGGATTCTTGGTCAAGTCCTTCACCGCCAGGTAATTCTGGAGTACATGCGAAGGTAGATAGAAGTCTGTGCGGCCGTCAACAAACACCGGGACCTGGCGATAGATGAGATAGCCGCCCCAGTGATAGGCGTTAAACACGCGGCCCGCATGGTGGCGCAAATAGGTGGCGGCGGCGATGGGTTCCTGCTCCGAGACGGTCCCCGGCGGCACCACCGGATGCGCGAACAAAATGGCCACTTCGGCCAAGGCCACCACGGGCGCAATCAGGGCCGGTTTGACATGCCGAAAATCAACCGCCGGGGTTAAATCGGCCAACAAGACCGGCCACTCCAAAAGGTAATAGGGCATAAACCGCGCCGCCCGCAAGGTCGCGACGAAAAATCCTCCGGTCAGGACAAAATCCGGCCAGGGAACCCGTGCCCGGCGTCCGGCCATGGCCAGTATCAACAGGGTCAAAGGCCCCGCCACCGCCAACAGCAGCACCGTGGAATGGAAATCCGGCGATTGCCACTCGGAAATCATCTGGCTGATGACCGGGGAGAACGATACGTGCCAGGCATACACCCAAAGGCCGGGTCCGTTGGGGTTGACAAATGACAGCAAGGTGGCGGCGGCACCCGCCGCGAGCAGTCTCCCGGGACCGAGACGGGTCGGAGGAGTGACAAAGAGTCCCCAGTTGACCGGACGCCAGGACCAAAGCGTCTCCAGGCCCAACAACACGAACCCCAGCAGAAAACTCCCATGCATATTGGTCCACACCCACAACAGGGGAATTAGCAGCCAGGCCGCTTGGGGCTGACGCCGGGCCCGGGTTAGCAGGTAGAGTTCCCAAGCGGTGAATGCGTAGCTGAACTCCTGCGGACGCGTCTTGACGAAGATGGGCAGCGCGAGACTTGCCAGCGCGGCCAACACGGCCGCTTTTTCCCAACCGTGGCCCATCTCCCGCAGACGCGCCACCACGCCCACCACCGCCAGACTGGCCGCCCCCGCGGACATCATCCAAAAGGCGGTGGGGCCGATGGTTTGAACCAAGGCCGCCAATAGCACTTCAAAACCCCACTCCTCGGTCACCCAGGGTTTGCCATGCATCGTCCACGAAAAAGGGTCGTGATGGAGCACATGACCGGCCTGCAGCATCGCCTGCCCGGCCGTCCATTGCCAGAAGACATCCCCGCTCAGCCGGGCATCGATGATGTGCGCCCAAATATACACCGGCCCCAATAATACCAACACCGTCAGCCACACCGGTCTAAAACGCATGGATTCGCTCCTCAAAAATAACCGGATTCCGTCCCGGAATTTTATTGCGACAACCTTCTTCGGCTTACGGACTAATTTTTCCTTGTCGGGAATATGTCCTACGGGAGGGATTGGACATGAAACATCGCTTTGGCATTTCGCGCCGCACCGCCGGGTGGCTCATGGCGGTGATGGCAGCCCTGGTGGTTATCCATTACGCCTATCGCCGCGCCCCTGCCGCCCTGACCCGCGCGGTCACCGGACAGCCGGCTCTGTTCGTCTCCTTGCGAGGAGAAATCACGCAGCTTTCCGCGACCGGACTGACCGTAACATTGGAAGACGCCCATGGCAACCTCACCAGCCTCACCCGCCATATTGTCCTTACCGGTGCGACCCGCTACCTGTCCCCGGGTCAACCCGCCGTGGTCGGGAAAAAGGGCACCGAATACTTGAAAACGGGCTACCGTATCATTGTACGGGGCCAAGGCGCCGCCGACAACGCCGTCCAAGCGCAAGTGGTGACCGTTACCTTCCCGCCGATAGCCGGCACCGTCGCCCAGGTCAGCAACGGCACCCTGCTGATTGATGTGGCGGGTCAACCCCACCCGGCTCGTGTGCAGTTGACTTCCCGCACCGCTTTTTTTGTGCCCAACGGCAACTGGAGCCGACTCTCCGCGGGGGCCCCGATCCGGGTGTGGGTAATCCCCAGCCAAAATACCGCATCGGGACTTGTCGCGATAACGGTGATGGTCGTCAGCCCTCCGCCAACCGGTTCCTAACGAATGCTCGGGCCGCCGAGGATCCCATAATAACAATGAGGTGTGGCGAGTTACTATGACGAGCGATCCGAGTATGCCGGGCGGCTGGCTGTCCGCACACGCGGATCCATCGGCGTCACCCGGACGGCGTGAGCCCCGCTCCAGAACCCCGCCGCTGTGAAGGGGAAGGCCACTCAGGGGGGGCGTGGCAGCCGGCACGGTCCCGGATGGGCTGCCGACCAAGACCAACCGACTGGTGATTTTATCAAGCGCGTGGTTCCGGGAACGTGCGCAAAAGAGGGGGGCGCCTCCCGGACGCTCTCTTTTTTCGCAGGATTTTTCTTAAAATTCGCGAATACAATCGACGTTGGACTTGAGGGCTGGGGCGGACAGGGCCCGATGCCGCCCGCCCCAGCCCCACGCAATAAGAATAAGGAGGCGTTTACGTTGACAGAGCCGCTCAATTTCGGCCGCGACGTCATCGATGCCCATGCCCGGTCCGGCGGAGACCGGCCGGCATTGTATGTTGTGGGACCCGACGATGCCACCACCATCTATTCATTCAAACAGATCCAGGCCCTTTCCAATCAAGCGGTGGCCGCCTTGCGCGCCCACGGCGTGGCCAAAGGCGACCGCGTGCTGCTGGTGCTGGGCAAGCATCCGGCTTTTTGGCCCACCACCATCGCGTTGTTGAAACTGGGGGCGGTGCCCATGCCTGGCACCACGCAACTCACCGCCCGCGACCTGCAATACCGGCTGGAGGCGTCGGGCGCGCGCGCGGCGATAGTGCTGACCGAGATCGCCAACCGTCTGCCCGCTAGCAGCGCGGACACGTTGACCCTGCGGCTTGCGGTCGGCACAGATCCCACCCCCCTGGGCTGGCACGCATTTGACCCGTTCGCCTTGAACGAACCGGCAGACGATGACGGAAATCCGACCATGGCCGACGACCCCGCTTTGATCTATTTCACCAGCGGAACCACCGGCCATCCCAAAATGGTCCTGCACAACCACACCTATCCGTTGGCGCACCGCATTACCGCCGAGCAGTGGATTGGTCTGTCCGATCAGGACTTGCATTGGAACCTGTCGGATACCGGGTGGGCCAAAGCGGCCTGGTCCTCGCTCTTCGGACCCTGGAACGTCGGGGCGGCGATTGTGGTCGACTCCCTGACAGGAAAATTTCGCGCCCGGGACATGCTGGCCCTGTTATCGCACCATCCCGTTACCAGCCTCTGTGCTCCCCCGACCATTTACCGGCTGCTGGTGCAAGAAGACCTCAGCGCCTACAACTTGCAATCGCTCCGATTGGCGGTGGGAGCGGGAGAACCGCTCAATCCCGAAGTGATCGCCGCCTTTCAACGGATGACCGGATTAACCATTCGCGACGGGTATGGTCAAACCGAAACCGTCCTGTTGGTGGGAAACGGGCCCGGCGCCCCGGTCAAGCCCGGGTCGATGGGGCGCGCGGTAGCCCCGTTTACCATCGCGGTAATCGATGATAATGGCGTGCCGCTTACGGGGCGGGAGGGAGACATCGCCGTGCTGACCCGTCCCGAACGCCCGCCGGGCCTGTTCCAGGAATATGTCGGCGACCCCGCCGGCACCCAGAGCCGGTATGTGGGCGACTGGTACATTACGGGGGACCGTGCGATTCAGGACGATGACGGATATTTGTGGTTTGTCGGCCGGGCTGACGATGTCATCATCAGCGCCGGTTATCGCATTGGTCCCTTCGAAGTGGAATCGGCGCTTATCGAACATCCCGACGTGGTGGAAGCGGCGGTGGTCTCTTCCCCCGATGCAGTGCGCGGAGAGGTGGTCAAGGCCTTTGTGGTCCTGCGTGAGGGGGTGGAAGGGAGCGAGGAACTGGTGTCAGCCTTGCAAGCCCACGCTCGGCAAACCACCGCCCCTTACAAATACCCCCGCAAGATCGAATTTGTCCAGGAGTTGCCGAAGACGATCTCCGGGAAAATCCGCCGGATCGACCTCCGCGCGCGCGAATGGGGTTCTGGCGGATAGGGGTGCATTTGCGGAGGCGAGGCCAATCAGATATCTTGGAGGTGAGGGCATGGCGCGGCGCCAGCCGCAGCGGACTCCCCAGTGGACAGCGGCGATCTGACCACGGCAACGTCTGGAGGAATGTCAGTGTTAAGAGTCTATCCCGCATTGGAAGACGACCTGTTTATCCGGTTGTTTCATAAGGGCGCACGATCACAATGGACGGCTTCCGATATGCCGTGGGACATCCCTCTCCAGTTTAATCCCCAACAGGCACGGGCCTTGGCGCATATGCTGACGCCGGTCTATCTCGGCGAACAGTCGGCGATGATTGGGGCAAGCGCGGCGTTGCCGCAGATGGCGATGTCCGGCGAGACCAGTGCGCAAATCTATCTGGCCAGCTTTTTGATGGACGAAGCGCGCCACTTCGAGGTGTTAACCCGCTTTTATCAACGGATTCAAGAGGACCCATTGAGCGTGCGGCAAATGCCGGAAATGCTTCGCTACCACCACCGGCTCCGCCAGGGAGACCGCGTCGACTGGGTTTGGGGCATTCTGATCAGCGATATCTTCGCCAAGAATTTTTATCAGATGTTTGCCCGGTCTTCACCGGATGCGTTGTTTGGCAAGCTGTCCGCACGGATTTTGCTCGATGAGTCGCGCCACCAAGCCTTTGCCGAACATTACCTGAAGCGGGCGGTTCCCCATTTGCCTCGCGACCGCATGACGGCGTTAATCGGCCTGCGCGACGATCTCTTGCAAACGATGGATGACATGCATGCCCGGCTTCGGGATGAGGCGGATCGGCTCAACCTCGACGGGCGCGAGTTCCTGGATCGGCTGCGCGCGGAGATTGAACAAAAAGCCAGACGGATCGGCATCGCCGAACCGCCTTCGGAGGATAACAACGATTCCCGGCATCGGGTCTTTGGCGGCTTCGGCCAACAGGTCAAAACCGCCGTTAAAGACCTCTCCGAGAAGTTTCAAGCAATCACCGCCAGGCATTGCGACACCTGTTTCGTGGCGCTGCTCTGCCAAACGCGCCTCATCGCCGCGGCCCGCTGCTAACGGGACGGTCTACCGATGGCCGCCCCGTTCGAGATGGGCCCGAAAAAAATTCTCGCTGCCCCGCCCCGCCATCGCCGCGGCGGCCGAAATTTCGAGCGCCAACGCGGCAGCCCCGACTAACTGGGCCAACCGCTGGCTGGAACCGGGCCCCAGGCACCCCAACAGCCGCAGATAACTTTGCGCATGGGGCAACGTGGTGCCACCACCCACCGTCCCCACTTCGATCCCGCCCAGCTGCAGGCTAAATTCCGCGCCGGCCTCGGTAACCTGGATGGTGGCATGGGCCATGCTGCTAGTCCCCACCATCCCGAGGTCTTGCCCGGTGGCGGCAAACAGGGCGGCCACCGCGGAGGCGGGAGTAAATCCAAACGATTGCATGCCACTGGCTTGTGAGCCGTGCAACCCAGCCCATTCCAATCGCCGCAATTCGTCCGCGGTAATGTTGAGATACCGCCGGAGCTGGGCGTGGCTTAAAGAGGCGCTGGCCGTCACCGTTTTGCCGTGACCCCCGTTGAAGTACTGATGACTGGGTTTCTTGTCGCCTCCCAGATTCGCCTCCAAATAGATGTTGAGGGGAGAGGGCCCGGTTGCCGGAAGCCGCGCCAAAATGGCCTGGTTTAGGGCATAGGCGTTGCGCGTCATCATATTGGGGCCACACGCTTCCCCCGTGAAAAACTTGTACAACACGTGGCAGACCGGCCCGACCACCACTCCGTCTATGCCCACCAGCCGGGCGTGGCGCGAAACCGCCGACACCGTCTGGCCGGGCAATATCTTGCGGCCCGGGTGGTTGGGATCGTTCAGCCAGTCGGTGAGGCTCTTCGTTAACGGTTGTAGCCACCGCCAAAACTCGACCGCTTGCGGAGCGGTATCAAAAACAAACGCGCAGTCCCGTGTCATCATGTCCCCCAGCAAATCGGTCCGCACGCCGCCCGCGGCGTTCACCGCGTGTATCCCCCGCTGCATCGAGGCGGAAAGACCTCCCTCTGTATGCACCAATGGGATCAGCACATCGTCCTGGTACCGGTCGACCGGGGTCAGGGAGCCGGATTCCTCGACCTGATAGCGGCCCAACCGGACGCGCAGCGGTCCGACCACGGAGACCGGAAAAACCATTTGGCCGGTCAGGGCCTCTTGATGCCTCATCAATCGTTCGGGGTCAACCGCCCACGCAAATGTGCGTTCATCTTCGGGCAGCCAGGTCGGCAACGCCCGGATCATTTGCTGGCGTTGCCGGATGGCGCCGGGATGGTTGCGGTGAGACCAACGTATGGTCATGCATCGGCCTGCCTTTCTAAACATGTATAACCGTGTTCATCTGAGCGTGTGCCCAGCGCCTCGTCCCTTGCAGAGTATGGCCCCAACCGGGCCAGAATGTTGCGGACAATTTTCGTCGCGGTCCATGATGCGACCGCATTCCGGACGGGCTACGTCCGCATCCCTAACGCCATCTCTTGGCGATAGCCACACCCCGAGCCTTTCGAGGTGTCGCGCGTTGATGCTAGCGACCGTTTTGCCGTGGCGTGGCGCTGGTCCATCGGGACGAACCGGTAAAGACCCCACGCATTTTGTCCACGGTGGTGCGCCCTGGGGTTCGTTCGATTCTGTCCGCGATGTCTGCCGCGTTGTTGCGACAGATCACCCCGCCCGATGGCGCTTTCCACCTGCGTGTCAGGAAAGCCGGCGCTTTGGGCAAAGAGTCGTGCCGTTTCTGCGCGGACACGCGGTGAACCTTCCGGGTCAAGCCGCGGTATCGCCGGGAGCTGCTGACCATAGCTTCGCGGGGACCGAATATGGTCCCGCTTGGTGTGCGGTCAACGGCAGGCGGTAAAGCCGCCAACATGCCCCAAACGCCCTCCGTGCGATACCCCGTGGCCAGCTTTTTAATGCCCAAGTCCGCGGCGCCAGTCCTGCCATCACCCCCCCGGGTGGCGGGGATCGCTCGCCAGCGCCATCATGCCCTGCAGCATCTTTGGTAATCGCCCCTTCGCGAAAAGAGGTGGGGGCCATTTCGGCGCGTGTGGCGCGGCGCTCGGCGAGCAGCTCAAGCTTCCCGCGGCCGACTGCGGGAGGAATCGACCTGCCGACTCTGAGGCGGCGTCTGCATCGCGTCGCCGAGTGCCCCTTTCGCACCAGGTTTCAGTGGACTGGCGTGCTCCGTGGCCAGCGCCCGGGATTAGGCTTGCCCGCACTCCAACGTCTGCCCTGCGCGTTCCGCCACGTTAAGGCGAGTCCTTTTTTTCGCCAAGCGCATGCTTCAACGCCCTTCGATAGGATCGCAAGCCCTCGAGTCGGGTGCTGAAGACCTGGACAATCGCCAACAAATCGTTCACCATTTCTTGTTCCGGGGATAGCGTGTCCTGGTTCATCACCACCAGTTCCGTCCCGTGCCGGGCACAAAACGCCGCGAACCATTCAAACCCGAAGCGAACAAGACGGTCCTGGTGGGCTACAATAAGTTGTCGCACGTTGCCCACTTCGATGTCTTCAAAGAGTTGATTGAACCCTGGCCGGTGAAAGTTCAATCCGCTGCCAATGTCCTGAACCCTGTCTGTGGGAATAATCCCGTGTTGCTGACAATAGTGCTCTAACGCCACGACTTGGTTCCGCAAATCAGGACGCTGATGGCGGGTCGAGACCCGGGCATACAGCACTACCCGCCCGTCCGGCTTCGCCACCACGCCGATATAGGCGAGATATTGGTCGTGTGTGTAGTACCGCCGATTGGTCGGGGAGCGATAGGCGGTCAAAATCCCCTCGCGGTCCCATCGCTGCAACGTGGCCACCGACTTCCCAATCAACTCCCCAAACTGTTTCGGAGAATAAGTGTGCGCCATGCGGATGTTATAGCATGTCTACATACATTAGTCAAACCAGTTAGGGGTTCTCCGGGCGGTCTTGTCGGACCGTCCCCGCTTATTGTCGCACAAAGTGGACACGATCCCAAACCCGCGAGCGATATCCGCACCCGGTCCGATACGCCACCCGAATCCAACACCTCTATTCTTGCCGGGATCACACGGTGTGGCAAGCTCCGGCGACAACGACCCTGGGGAAGTTGTCGTCAAATGGAAATGGACAGTTTCAACGCCGGAATTCCCGACTTTCAGCACTCTCTGCATTATCAACGATCGGCGAAAAACCCTTTGGTTTACCCATGGGGATGAAATCCGCCGGGGTTAGCTCTGGCGATGAGAGAAAACCCCAACCGTTCCCCTGTGGATAGCATTCTTACCCTCTTGAATTAGATCCTTTCATAAATCTATCCGTTTGGTGCCATCATGTATCGGGGTGAAGTTGCCCGGGACGCAGGGTGGACAGTCGCCACCACGTCACGTTCGACGGTACATACCATATCGGGTTCTGTCCCACATCCCGGCGGAACGTGCTGGTCAACCAAGTCGATACGCGGCTAAAGAAATTTCTGACCACCAAAGCCCCTGAACTCCAGACCGACAGCGTGGAAATGGAAGGCATGCCCGATCACGTGTATCTCCTCGTTCAGTGTGATCCGCAATGTGGAATTCATCCGGTGGTCAAACCGTTGCAAGGCCATACCGCCCCTATTCTTCGGCAAGTGTTCCCGTGCCTGAAGCGCCGGCTGCCTGCCCTCACTGTGGACGAATGCGGCTTTGGTGGCGACCGTGGGGCCGGGCCACGCGCGGTGGGCAAACGCTACATCGCGGAGCAAAAAGGAAAATAGCCCGCCGCCAGTCCCTCAAATCACGTCTGGACCCGAACAAGAGACCACGGCCGGGGATCGAGCGCACGCGGGAACATGGTCGCGGGTTGTATAACCGCCGCCGCGTTGAGCGCCAGGCCCCCCATGCGACGTTGGGCCGTACACGGTCTTGCGTCACGCAAACGAAGGGTTGTCCGGCGTGGAAGGACGCGATGCCAACGCTCCACGCCGTGCGGTGCAGGATGTCGCCATGCGGCTCGACAAGGCGTTTCCGGCATTCTTTGGCCGCACATTAAGAAGGGGGCCGCTATCCCCGCTTTAAGTCCTGCGGGCGCGATCATTCCTTCACCGATCCGCAAGGGGGCCACGCCCTGCGGGATGGTCGAGTCCCCGATCGAAAATCGGGGACACCGTCAAGAGACACCCATGCGCCGGGTTTCGGGGCACCCACACGGATGAAAAACGAGGACCATTGATGGGTCAGGGGCGTTCTAGATTTAGGCCCACTAATGCCATTGCACTACCATAGGTTGTATTGGCACAGGGTACCGTTTGGTTGCTCTTAGCATCGGTCTTCCCCTTTCATTTAGAGAGGAATCTAAAGGAGTCCTGCCGAAATATCTCCATGACCAGTTGCATGAAGAAGGCATTCCTATGGGTACAGAACTCGCGGCAAAGGGGAGTTTGTCAAAGAGAGAGTTGTACAACCCAATGGAGGCTTCGGAAAGGAGCGACGTTCATGAGGACGCAGGTTCTGGCTGTGGCGAGCGCCTTGCTACTGGGGGGATGCGGCATCAACTTCACCGGGCACGTGAGCGTGCACGGGACTCCCGCGAAGGCGAAGCCCACGGGTACAACGACATCATCCGGTAACAAGACCCATGCGGGGGCGACAAAACCCAGGGGCGTGATGGCCATCGCTGGAGGTAACAGTGTCGGCTACGCCCTCAAGTCCGACGGGACGGTCTGGGCCTGGGGGGATAACGCGCTCGGCATGTTGGGGAATGGGACCACCACGAGCAGCGACGTGCCGGTGCAGGTCTCCGGCCTCGCCAAGGTCACGGCCATTGTCGGGGGCGACCTTAACGCCTACGCCCTCATGTCCGACGGGACGGTCTGGGCCTGGGGGGATAACGGGAGCGGCGAGTTGGGGAACGGGACCAGCGGCAGCCCCAGCGACGTGCCGGTGCGGGTCTCCGGCCTCGCCAAGGTCACGGCCATCGCGACGAGCTACTTTGACGGCTACGCCCTCAAGTCCGATGGGACGGTCTGGGCCTGGGGGTCCAACGGGTACGGCCAGCTGGGGAACGGGACCACCACGAATAGCGACGTGCCGGTGCGGGTCTCCGGTCTCACCAAAGTCGTAGCCATCGCCGGGGGGGCGTATGATGGTTACGCCCTCAAGTCCGACGGGACGGTCTGGGCCTGGGGGTGGAACATCTTCGGTCAGTTGGGAAACGGGACCACCACGAATAGCGACGTGCCGGTGCGGGTCTCCGGTCTCACCAAAGTCGTGACCATCGCCGGAGGCGACTTTAACGGTTACGCCCTCAAGTCCGACGGGACGGTCTGGGCCTGGGGTTTCAACTATGACGGCGTGTTGGGGAACGGAGCCACCACGAATAGCGACGTGCCAGCGCGGGTCCCCCGGCTGACCGGTGTGACGGCCATCGCCGGGAGCGAGGGCGGCGAAGACGGTTACGCCCTCAAGTCCGACGGGACGGTCTGGGCCTGGGGGAATAACAAGCACGGCGAGTTGGGCAACGGGACCACAACGTCCAGCGACGTGCCGGTGCGGGTTTCCGGTCTCACCAAAGTCGTGGCCATCGGCGGAGGCTTCTATAACGGCTACGCCCTCAAGTCCGACGGGATGGTCTGGGTTTGGGGGGATAACACGTTCGGCCAGCTGGGGAATGGGACCAGGGGCGGCCTAAGCGACGTGCCGGTGGCGGTGCACGGCCTGTCAGGCCTACGGCCCTGACTGATAGTCCCGGTGACCCCCTGGACACCGATGTACCGCCTAGGTTCGAGTACCTGTCCCCTCCGCAATGGGAATAGACCGGCAGGGAAACATACGGCGAGCCCCGCCTGCTTTGAGGCCTGGGCGCTTATGGGGACCGTAGCGACCCCGACTGCACAGTGCCGGCTCATGTTTCCCGTCCACCTCCCAGGGGCGGTACGCCGCTAGGCAGGCCACCGGTCGCCTCCGGCGGGCGCGACGTAGCCAAAGGTCGTGCCAGTCGCCCCGAATCGCCTTCACCATCATGGCGGCCAAAGCAGCGTCATCGAGGGCTGCTGCGGCCTCTGTAGTTGCCACAGCGATCGCTCCGTCTTGCGGCCGGCCGGTGATCCGGGACCAAGTCCTGCGGAGGCAGGAACGGCAACAGCAGCATCGACAGTCCGGCCCTTGCAGGCACACGTCCATCTCCGTCCGATTCACGCTCGCTATGCCCTGAGACAAATCTGTCGCATCCGGAATCGACAGATTTGTCGTTCCGGGAGGAGGTGGTTCGGTTGGGTTAGCCTGCGCCGGTGCACCACGATGGATGGTTGCGCTCACGTGTGACAATTGACGATTTAAGAGGCCGACTGGAGAGCAGGGAATTTGCGTGTCAACAGGGTGTCGAGCTGAGCTTGATGACGGCCGCTGGTATCGGCCAAACAGTCGATGGTCGCCAGTCGGAGCCGCCAACACGTTGGATCATACCGCCCCGGGAAGCCCCCCAGTACGCGCTTTATAGCTCGGCGGCCTTTACACTTTACACACTTCCCCAGCCATGCGATGCGGTTGCAGTGGGGTGAATACGTCGGCAACCCGAGCCAGGTCATCTCGAGGCGTGCCACCTTGGCGATCACCCAGCCATGGCGTTGATAACGGGCGTTATCCAACACGAAGGTGATCGGCCGGGCCGTGACCTGTTCCGCCAGTTTTTTCCGGAGCGTGACCACGCTCTCCCGGTTGATGTCCGTGTCATGGGTGACCGTGATGACCGGGTGTGTGATCGCGGGTCAGGCACCCAGCCCATCAACGCGTTGACGCCCGGAGGGTGTCCAAAGGATACGGGTCAACCATCCCCCGGAGCCCAGCCGGGCGCTCAAGACCAAGTGCGCCGCAGATCGGGCTGATGGCCGGGGTTTTGGGATATCCAACCCTATACCCGATAAGCCTCGCAGGCCCCACCTTTTGTGGCATAATATGGGAGATAGCAATTTTGCGCCGCCCTCCCCCGCAACCGTCGCTGGCGCAGGGCACTGGCACGCGGTCAAACCGCCGCCCGAGACGGGTTGCCCCGCTTCCACCCAGCCCGCGCCTTCGTGGCCGGATATCTCGCGGGCGTCATGTACTTGACGTCCGCGTCAGATTGTGCTACCTATTGCCTGGAAGCGGCGATTCGACAATCGATAGCCCGGCTAGGGCTCACCGCCCCCTGCCCGCAGCATGCAACCGTCCGTTCCGGAAGGAGGGTTCGATGAGCGGCCGAACGGCATTTTCCATTTCAGACTTGTCATCGGAACTGGGCTTAAGTGCCCGCGCCATTCGGTACTACGAAAGCCTTGGACTCCTTGCCCCGGAGCGCACCAGCGGCCGCCACCGGCTATACAATCGCCGGGACCGGGCCCGTTTGCGGATGATTGT
Source organism: Bacillota bacterium (assembly GCA_021797825.1). Taxonomy (GTDB): domain Bacteria; phylum Bacillota; class Sulfobacillia; order Sulfobacillales; family Sulfobacillaceae; genus JAJZZA01. The sequence continues at coordinate 15,276 of JAJZZA010000056.1, forward strand.
GCGTGGCCGCAGGCTGGGATTTTCTCTCAAAGAAATTGCGGATCTGCTGCATCTCTACGACGCCGATCCGTCCCAACGCGAGCAATATGACCGGGGAATCCAATTGGCGCGCCAGCACCTCGAGACGGTGCGTACCCGCATTGCCGAGCTGATGCTGCTCGAACGGGATTTAGTGGATGCCCTGCAAGCCGCGGAGACAAACTTTCAGGCCATTCTCCCCGCCAGCGCCCATCAGCCCGGACCGCGAGCGGCATCCCCGGCGGGGCCTAAAAACCGTTGACTCATCGCAGGCCAGGACGTACCGACGGGGGTTGATAACCCGATAGGAGGGATCCTGCATGACAGCCGCCGAACTGATTCAACGAGGTGCCGAGCATCATCGCGACCGGACCGCGGTCATTTTCAATTCGGAGCGCCGGACGTTTGAGCAAATCAATCAGGGTGCCAACCGTCTTGCCCATGCCCTCTTCGCGCTGGGCTTAAGCAAAGGCGAGCGCGTGGCCATTTTGCTGAACAACTCCATCGAGAGCCTTTTGGTGGACTTTGCGTTGCTAAAATCCGGGTTGGTGCGGGTCCCCATCAACACACGGCTGGCACCTTTGGAAATGACCCGCATGCTGGAAGAGACGGAGTCGCGCCTGTTACTGGCCGGTCCCCCGTTTGTGGACCGCGTGCGGAACATTTCGCCGGCCACTCCGTTAATGAAAGCCGTTATCGGCGGAGCGGTCGACGATCCATCCCCCCTCATCGCGCTGGACCCGATCGTCGCCGAGATGGGCGACGCAGAACCGGGCGTGTCGATTGACGAATCGGACTTGGCAACCTTGCAGTATACGTCGGGCACGACCGGGGTCCTTAAGGCGGCCATGCACACTCAGGAAACCTGGGCGGCCATTGCCATCAATATCCTGACCAATATCCCCATCGAACCGGACGACATCATGCTCCATTGCGCCCCGCTCACCCATGCCGCCGGAACCTTGGTGCTGCCCCATTGGATTCGGGGGGCGTTAAACGCCATTCTGCCCGGATTTCATCCCCAGGAATTCTTGCAGGCGGTCGACCGTCTGCAGCCGACCACTTTAAACCTGGTGCCCACCATGATCGCCATGTTGTTGGCCCAACCCAATCTGAACAAATATTCGTTCGAGTCGGTGCGTCAGATTATCTACGGAGCGGCTCCCATTCCGACGGAAACCTTGCGCCACGGTTTATCCCGCTGGGGACAAAAATTCGTGCAATACTACGGCCAAACCGAATCGCCCTTATTGCTGACCATGTTAGCAGCCGAGGAACACGATTTGAGTACGCCAGCGGGACAGCAGCATTTGCTGTCCTCAGGACGGGTACTGCCGACCGTGCAATTAAAGGTCGTCGACGATGCCGGGCAACCCTTGCCATTAGGGGAAATCGGCGAACTCGCGGTCAAGAGCCGGCAGAATATGGTCGGATATTGGCGGGCTCCCGATTTGACCCGCGCCACCATGACCGACGACGGCTGGATCCGAACCCGGGATTTGGGATATCTGGATAGCGACGGGTACGTCTATCTGGTGGATCGCAAATCCGACATGATTATCACCGGCGGATTTAATGTCTATCCGCGCGAGGTGGAAGAGGTCCTCTACCAGCACCCGGCCATATTGGAAGCGGCCGTGATCGGGATCCCAGATCCCACCTGGGGTGAAGCGATTAAGGCGATTGTGGTGTTGCGCGAGGGCCAAACGGCCACCCCAGAGGAGATTGCCGACTGGTGCCGTCAGCGATTGGCTGGATACAAACAGCCGCGATCCGTCGACTTCGCGGCGTCGTTGCCCAAAAGTCCGGTGGATAAAGTACTGCGGCGGGTATTGCGGGACCCCTATTGGCCCGAGACACGACGGATTTAGCCAACGCCGAGTATACGCCCTGTGGTGTCACAACCCGTTGCGGGACCCAACGGGTTCCAGCGATGAGAAAAGAAAGGGGATGGCTTGAATGTTTGACTTTAGCCCCACCCCGGAGCAGCAGACGATGATCGACGCGGTTAATGCGATTATGACCCGGGATATCTACCCTGCGGAGACGTACTACCACGAAAATGAAGATTTTCCGCCACACGTCATGGCGGCGTTGCAAGCAACCGTCAAGGAAGCCGGGCTATGGGCCCCCCATATGCCGAAAGAAGCCGGGGGAACGGGAACGGGGGTCGTAACCCTGGCGCTGATGAACGAAATCTTGGGAAGAAGTCCGATTGCGCCTCGGGCATTTGGCACCAGCGCCCCCGATACCAGCAACCAGGAACTGCTGTGGCTGGCGGGGACGCCGGAGCAAAAGGCCAAATATCTGATGCCGGCGGTCAGCGGTCACCTCTACTCGGCGTTTGCCATGACCGAACCCGAATTTGCCGGATCGGATCCGGTGGCGCTCGGCACCCGGGCAGAGCAGCAAGGCGTGGTCTGGGAGATCAACGGTCACAAGTGGTTCAGCACCGGAGCCAGTCATGCCGCCTTTGTCATTGTCATGGCCATTACCGACCCGGACGCCGCTCCCCATCAACGAGCGAGTATGTTTATCGTTGACCGTGACACGCCGGGCATGCGGGTGGTGCGGGATGTTCCGGTCATGGGAGACGCGTTGGGCGGTCACAGCGAAATTGTCTTTGATAACTGCCGCATTCCGGCCGATCACCTGTTGGGCGAACGCGGCGCCGGGTTTCGTTTGGCCCAGATGCGGCTGGGGCCGGGACGCATCACCCACGTAATGCGTTGGATTGGGGTCATGAACCGCAGTTTTGAGATGATGCTGGACCGGGCGCTGCGTCGCCGGACGCGAGGGCGGCGGCTGGCCGACCTGGGCACGGTGCAGCAAGAAATTGCCCGATCTTACGCCGATATCCAAGCGACACGGTTGTTGACGCTTTATGCGGCCTGGCTGATGGATCGCGACCAAGATTCACGGTTGGCCGTCTCGCTTAGCAAATTTTCGGGCGCCCAAGCGCTAAATCGGGTTGTGGACCGGGCTTTGCAGTTGCATGGCGCACTCGGCTTTTCCAAGGACACTCCGCTGGAAGCCTATTACCGGGAGGCGCGCGCCGCGCGCATTTACGATGGGGTGGACGAAGTACATCAGATTGTGGTAGCCAAGCGACTCTTGTCGCAATTCCAGGCGGAATCCGGACAATGAACAGGCTGCTGTCGGCCGTAAAGCCGGAAAACGATTTTGACCGGAATGCCTTGGCTGAGGCTCTGAGCCACCAAATCCCCGAGTCCGGCCACGGTCCTTTTATCCTCCATCAATTTGCGGCCGGAGTCTCCAACCTCACCTATCTGATAGAGCGGGGATCTTGGCAAGGGGTCCTGCGGACGCCTCCCCGCGGTCCCTTGGAACCGAAGGCGCACGATATGGTGCGGGAAGGCCGTTGGCTGGCCAAGCTAGCGCCCGCCTACCCGTTGGCGCCCCGGGTCCTGTGGCAGGAAGATACCGGAACGGTTATCGGGTTTCCTTTTTATGTGATGGAGTACCGGCCGGGATTGACCATTGACCAGTCGTTCCCGCCTGGAATGACAATAACCCCCGCTGTCTGCCGCACGCTTTCGGAACAATTTGCGGCGGGTTTGGCCGCGCTCCATCACTTGCCTTGGCAAGCACTCGATCTGGATGAATTTAGTTATCAGCCCGAGCAATTTGTGGCGCGTCAGGTCCGGGGATGGGCTAAACGGTATGTTTTGGCGGATGGGGAGCCGAGTCGGGAGGCGCAAGCCGTCATGGCCTGGCTGGCGGACACGATTCCCCAAAGCGGCGAGACCGCGATCGTGCACAACGACTTCAAATTCAACAACATTGTGCTCGACGGCCAGCCGCCTTACCGTTTTAAAGCGGTCGTCGACTGGGAAATGGCGGGCATCGGGGATCCCGTCTTTGATTTGGCGGTGTCGTTAAGCTACTGGATGGAGCCAGCGGACCCTCCCGTTTTGCGCCAGGCGCTGTCAGGCGTCACCGCCACCCCGGGCTTTTTCTCCGCCGACCAGGTGGCCCGGCGCTACGCCGCGGTCAGTGGCCGGGACCTTTCCCTGCTCCCGTATTACCGCGTCTTGGCCAATTTTAAACTGGCGGTCATCATGCAGCAGTTGCACGCGCGATGGCTGCGGGGTCAAAGCCAAGACCGGCGCCTGGAGCATCTCGGTGACGCCATTTCCGCATTAGTGCACAAAGCGTGGGTGCTAGCCGGCGCTCCCGGAAGCTAAGCCGCTGGCCTGTCTGGCGGGTGGCTTTTGGGGTTGGATTTTCCCGTGGGAAGCGCCGCGATTTGCCAACGGTGAGCAAAATGTCTCCGATTCAGGCATGGCCTGGGGTTAAACGTACAATAGACGCACGGTAACCCCCGGTTGCGCGTACATCAGCCCAACGGCACACCGTTTACCGTCCGCGGTTCGCTAGCCAGGCCTCTGGCGCTTCGGAAATCGGGTCCGAATGGCTCGTGCCCGTCCCGACACCACGCCCCCAGGCGCTCCCACACGGCATTGGCGCAGTGCAATGTGCGGCGGCGTTGGGTGTCCTCCCACGATTCCTCTCCCCCCTTTTGCCCACTCGAGGCTGCAGCGGGGGTGGGGGCTGGTGACATCGGGGACGAAGACCGTGGGGTTTCCGCTGATTGAAACAGTATTGCAATGCCCGATTGGGCCAACGTCGGACTTTTTGTGGACGCCATAATGACCCCGCACCGCCTCCATCCACTGGCGATATCCCTCGGCCCCCAGGATTCTGCGGCGCATACGCCACGACGGTTACCAACCGTCCCGGCCTCCTCGAACCGTACGGAGCGGGCAATGACGCTCTCGAAGATGGGGATCTCCCGCGGAGGGAACAGCCGGCGCAACTCTCGCATGACATCCGGGTGATGGGCCAAGCGCCGATCGCACATCATGCCGACAATCCCAAGAATTTGCAAGGCGGGATTGATGTGCTGCTGCGTCATCTGGATGCTTGGCAAGAGCTGCAGTTCCCGCAAACCAAGATGTACTCCTCGCGGATAAGTCTTGAGGGTTTTCCTCAACAAATGCTTGCGGAGTGTTTTCAAGGAACTGGACAGAATGGTCCTGCTCGATTACGCTTGATGGGGACGTGGAAGTTTCCCATCGACGACGAGGAGGACGGGTATATGAT
>JAJZZA010000057.1 GCA_021797825.1 Bacillota bacterium
GGGCAACTGGCGCCAATATCAGGCCTTGCGCCGGGAACGGCAAAAACAGGAAGCCGAACGCTATCAAAAGTTTCTGGAAGAGGAGCGTCGGCTGCAAGGCTATATTGACCGCTGGCGATCCGGGACCAGAGCCCGGCAAGCCCAAAGCCGGGCCAAGGCGCTGGCGCGGTTGCGTGATGGGCAGCCCCAGCGACAGCCATCCAAGTCATCGGCACCCTTGGATCTAATCCACCGCGGATCCTCCCGCCCGGGCGCTTTGGCAGCCTTAGTCCTCGATCGGCTGCAACTGGCGCGAGGCGCTCGGCAATGGCAGCCGCTTTCGGCCAAGTTCGCGCACGGCACCCGCATCGCCGTGGTGGGTCCCAACGGCACCGGCAAGACGACGTTGCTGGAGGCGCTGGTCCATGGCGCACCCGGGGTCAAATGGCACCCGGATCTTGAGGTCGCGTATCTTCCCCAAACTGCCGTGGCAGACCTTCCCCAAGGCGTAAACGGGATGGCCTATGCGCACAACCTGGGAATGGAACGGGAAGAGATTTTCTATTTCGGCTCCCGGTTCGGGCTTTCGGCCGACTTGTGGCAGCGCGATCTCGACCAATGGTCCGGGGGTGAGCGAACCCGCCTGAAACTGTTGGAAATCTTAACCCGTCCCAGCCAGGTGCTCGTGCTGGACGAACCCACCAACCATCTGGACATTGTGATGCGTGAGGCGGCAGAGCGCCTTTTGGCCTCTTATCCCGGCACCATCATCCTGGCCAGCCACGACCGCGCGATGCTGGAAACCATCAGTCAACAGACCATCTGGGCCACTGGCGACAGCTTTATATGGACCCGCCAACCCTATCGCGCAGGCCAACCGATGCCATCTCACCCCTCTTGACTCAAGGCGGAGCCCCTGATACCCACCAAACCCAGAAACGGAGCGTGCGTGATGAAATGGACCATCGTGGGGGCGGGTGCCATCGGCGGTTACCTGGGAGCACGGCTCCAGGCCGCCGGTTTGCCCGTCTCCTTTATTGTACGGCAACGGCGGCGTCGGCAGTTAGCCGCACGGGGACTGCGGGTCGAGAGCCCCGGCGGGTCGCTGTCCCTCATACCCAGTCTGTGCTCGCCCGACTCACCGCCGCCGGAAACCGATATCGCGCTGTTGGCGGTGAAGGGCCAAAGTCTGCCAGACATCCTGCCCTGGCTCGACCGGCTGCCCGCCACTTCTTTCATCCTGCCTTTTTTAAACGGCGTCGAACACATCCCGCCGCTTCGCGAACGCTACGGCCAGCGGGTGTTAGGAGGTGTGGCGTATATCGAAGTCACGCTTAACCAAGACGGCGACGTGGTCCATCCGACAGCGATGGAGCAGTTCCTGGTGGGAGCCTGGTCTTCGGACGCGGAGACCGTCCTGCAAAACCTCAGCCAAGATTTTGGGCTCGCGGGGCTCAATCATCGCATCGTCCCGCAGATCGGCCGGGAACTCTGGATGAAATACCTGTTTCTCGACAGCTTCAGCCTGTTGACCGCCACCACCGGTCTCCCTATCGGCGACATCTTGCAGTACCCCGTCTGCCACCAACTGGCGCGCACCTTGATCGCCGAGGCGTTGCGCGTAGGCCGTCACGAACAGCCGGACCTGGCCGACGACGCGGCGGACCGGATATACCAGCGGCTTTGCGCCGCCCCCGCCGCCATGACTTCATCCATGGCGCGCGACAAGAGCAAGGGCCTGCCCCTCGAAGCCGACCACTTGCAAGGCGGTCTCATCCGGCTGGCCGAACAGCACCGTGTGGCGGTTCCCGCCCACCAAGCGCTTTTTGCCACGCTGGCGCCCCACCTTAAGGGCCGTCCCCAGCCATGACAGAGGGGACCGCTCCCCTGCCGGGGGCGGTCCCGCCGTGCTCTCTCTTTAGAGCCCAACGACCTCGTTTGGTTAAAACTGTTCGGCGACGGATTTCATTTGCAAGAACAGCAGCAAGTAGTCGGGACTGCCCGTTTTGGAGTCGGTACCCGACATATTAAATCCGCCAAATGGGTGCGATCCCACCACCGCGCCGGTGCACTTCCGGTTAATATACAGGTTGCCTACCTCCAACTCGGCGCGCGCCTGTTCAATCCGGCCGCGGTTTTTGCTGTACACCGACCCGGTCAAGCCGTATTCGGTATCGTTGGCCACACGCAGCGCTGCCTCCCAATCGCTGACCCGGATAATGGACAGAACCGGTCCAAAAATCTCTTCCTGTTCGAGTTTGCTGCCGGGGGCCACATCCTCAAAAATCGTGGCCGGGATAAAATAGCCAGCGCCTTCCATCGCATGCCCCCCCGCCGACAACCTGGCATGCTGCTTGCCCCACTCAATGTAGCTGAAAATCTTATCGTACGCCCGTTGGTCGACCACGGGCCCCATGACATGATCGGGATTATCGACCGGCCCAATGGTCAGGCGGGCGGTTCGCTCCAAGATTTTAGGCATCAGTTCGCCGTACACCGCGTCCACGATAATAGCGCGGGAGCAAGCCGAACACTTCTGCCCTTGAAACCCGAAGGCGGAGGCCACAATCCCATCGGCGGCGGCGTCCAAATCCGCGGTCTCATCGACGATAATGGCGTCCTTGCCGCCCATTTCGGCGACCACCCGTTTGATCCAGCGCTGGCCAGGCGCCACGTCGGCCGCCAGCCGGTTAATGTGCAGGCCGACCTCCCGCGAACCCGTAAAGCTGACGAACCGAGTCAGGCGATGTCCCACCAGGTGGTCGCCAATGGTGCTTCCGTCACCCGGCAAAAAATTCAAGACACCGGCCGGAAGACCCGCCTCCTCCATGATTTCCGCAAACAGCGCGCCCATGACCGGAGTCGGGCTGGCGGGTTTTAGGACGATGGGGTTGCCGGCCACAATGGCGGCCGAACTCATTCCCGTCAAAATGGCGAGCGGGAAGTTCCAGGGCGGAATCACCGCTCCCACACCAAGTGGCACATAAAAGGCCTCATCCTCTTCGTCGCCCAGCGGCGTGAGCGGAATCGGCCGGGACAAGCGCTCCATTTGACGGGCGTAATACTCCAGAAAATCAATCGCTTCCGCCACATCGGCGTCGGCTTCGGGCCAGCTCTTCCCCGCTTCCAGCACTTCCCAGGCCGACAGCTCGAATTGTCTGCGCCGCATGATGGCCGCGGCTTTATAAAGATAGCGGGCCCGCACCGGACCTGGCACTTGTTTCCACCGCGCAAACGCCTCCCATCCGGCCGCAAGCGCCGCGTCGACGTGCCCGCCATCGGCTTTGCTGACATAACCCACCACCTGCGCCGGGTCGGCGGGGTTCAACGAGGCAATCTTCTCCGGGGTCTCGACGCGCCGGCCGCCGATTAGCAAGGGATAGTGGCGACCTAGCCGCGACTTGACCAGCGAAAGCGCCTGGCTCATCGCCGCGCGATGGGCCGGAAGGGAAAAATTGGTTAAAAGGTGGCTCTGATAGGCTTTGATGGTCATCCGTTTTCCTCCATATCCTGCTTAGACAGTCCGGCCCCCGTCCACTCTCGTTGGTTTTTGGGCGGCGGACTGTTTGCGGCAAATTGCCCGAAGATTTCCGGAAACTGGCGATCGAGCCGGCAAGCGCGTCCAGATACCACAAAAGCATGGGATGTCTTGCCCGTCACCGCAAGTTGTCCGGCATGGTCGGCACTGGCGACATAGTACTGGAAGATCGCGCGCGCGGCCGTAACCGATTCCATCCCAATAATCAGTTGCACGGGATCCCCGGGCCGCAATGCCTGATGGAAGGAGGCGGTCGCCTCCCGCACCAACAATTCAATTCCGGCTGGCCGCAAGATTTGGTAATAATCGAGATTGTGCTCCCGCAGCCAGGTGGCCCGAGCCTCCGAAAACCAATCGAAGACACTGCCGTGATAAATAATGCCGGCCGCATCACACTCGGCCCAGCGAACCGATGACGACCATCGGGACGGGAAGGCCAGTTCGGGTAGGGCTTGTCGATCCGCCATAGTCGCCTCCCTCGAGCAATTTCCTACGTAAATGATACCAAAAAAATGGGCGACCCGGGCTTTCACCACTCCCAAGCCGACGCGCCGAGATGGTTGAGCAAACCCCCGGCACCCGCCGCGGCCCGGGCGATGGGCAAGACCATGCCGCGGTCGACGGCAGCGGCATAACCCTCCCGGACCCATTGCGCAAAAAAAGCCAACCGCCGATCGGCGGCGGTCGCAATGGTAGCCCCAAGCGGATTCGAACCGCTGTCTCCGGAATGAGGGTCCGGCGTCCTGGGCCTCTAGACTATGGGGCCAAGTTTTTTTGGCTGGGGGACCAGGATTCGAACCTGGGCGAGATGATCCAGAGTCATCTATGCTACCGCTACATCATCCCCCAACGAGCAGGACTCATTATACCGGTCGCATCCTTTCCGCGCAAGAGCACCGCCGCTGCCAGCAAAATTCTCGCATCTTGCCAGACTTGACTTGAGAGTCGGCCACTAACGACGTAGACTGTTATCACAAGAAGGGAGGGCGAATGGCCATGAAGTCTTCATCCCGCGCCTGGTATGGCAACGACGTCGGCCTGTCGATCAGGATGCTGATTACCATGTTGCTGCTGGCGGCGCTATATCTCGGTTTTGTTGCGGTATTGTGGGTTGCCCGGGTGCCTATCGCGCTGTTGGTGCTGGTGATTCTGGTCGTGGCGTTCAGCCAGTATTTTCTTTCCGACCAAATCGTCTTATGGTCGACCGGGTCCCGGGTGCTGTCACCCAGCCAAGCGCCGGAGCTGCATCAAATCGTCGATCGGCTGGCGCAGATCGCCGACATCCCCGCTCCCAAGCTGGCGATGATGCCCACCCGCATGCCCAACGCGTTTGCGACCGGAAAAAACCCGAAGACGGCCGTTATCACCGTCACCCGCGGTCTGCTCGACCGTCTGGACCCCCAAGAGCTGGAAGCGGTGCTGGCCCACGAGATGACGCATATTAAGAACCGTGACGTGGCCGTCATCGGCCTGGCCAGCTTCTTTGCGATGGTGGCCTCGTTTATCGTTCAGCAGTTTTTCTTCTTGGGATTTACCATGGAGCAAGGCCGCGGCCGCCGGGGCAATGGGGCGGGCGCCGTCATGCTGGTTTGGCTCGCCTCGCTGGTGGTCTGGGCGATAAGCTACGTGTTGATTCGCACCTTGTCGCGTTACCGCGAGTATGCGGCCGACCGCGGATCGGCTATTCTGACCGGACACCCGGGCCATCTGGCCAGCGCGCTGCAAAAAATCAATCAAAGCATGATGCGCACCTCCATGCGGGACATGCGCCAGGCCGAGGCGTTCAACGCGTTTTTTATCTTTCCGGCAATCCGTAAGGACAGCATGATGGAAGTGTTCGCGACACATCCGAGTCTGGAGCATCGGATTTCATATCTGGAAAAGCTCCAAGAAAAAATGGAGAAGTAGCGGTGGGATTTTTTGATGCCTTGTTTGGGCGCACGCGCGTCCCCGTCGGCAAAACCGACCAATTGTTTGCGATTGCCACGGCCGCCTTGGATATTGAGACCAAATTGTCCAGTCCCTTCAGCGGACATGCCGGCCTTATTCTGCGTACGGTGGACAATGCCGACTACGAACGCATTGAGCGGGACATGCACGACATCTTGGCCCTATCGGGTCGAGATATGCCGGTCACTACCCGCTCTCACGGCGATGCGCTGGGATTCGTCTGGATTCTAGTCGATGGCCAACAAATCGACGACGTGATCAATGCCTTGCATTTGAGCGCCGATATGGTCAAAGAGGCGGGGTACGGGGACAGCCTTCTGGCCGCGCTGTTCGGATTTGAGGGCTGGTATTTGGTATACAGCTACCGCCGCGCCACCTTCTATCCGTTCGCACCGCAACCGTCGCATCAGCGCAATTCCAGCCGTGAATTCCGCATCGCCGCGACCCTGCGGCCGTCGCTTCCCATAGAAAAGGATCCCGAACGCTGGTATCCGCTCTGGGACCCTCCGTTTTAGCCGTGTTGGGGATTCAGGATTCATCAGCGCAAGCCGTACGGGGCCTAGGATGGCCCCGAATCACTGTGGAATAGCTGTTTGGCCTCGGCAAACGTCATATCGGCCGCTGGCAATATCAAATCCGATTCGACCAATTCAGTCGGGGAAAGTCGGTGCCCCGTGCGCACCACCGTCAGCAAGTCGTCAAAGATCCGATGAAACTCAGTCGGCTGATCCTCTAGAACCGTCACCATCAAATCGTCGTCAAGGCGCTTGATGCGCTCGAGACTTGGCCCATCTAACCGGTACTGACCCTCCGATAAGATGCGGATAATCATTGGCTGTCTCCTTTGCCCATCTCGGCTTTAAGCCGCAACAATTCCGAGTCGACCGAACTCGATCCTTTGATCTTGTTCAACTCGTCCCGAATCGAGTCTCCCGTCGACGGAGACTGCAGTTGAAACGCCGGGTTGTCAGCCAAGTCATCCACCGCCGCAGCGCGGGCTTGCAGCGCTTCCGTTTTGTCTTGCGCCCGTTGCAGCGCCATATTCACGTCTGCCATGTCTTCGCCCAGGCCGGTGAATGCTTCCCCAATTTTTACCTGTGCCTGCGCAGCCGAAAACTGGGCCTTGATGACCTCTTTTTGCGTTCGGAAACTCTCGACTTTAAGATTCAGTTTTTGCTGCAAGTCGGTGAGTTTCTGCTCTTCCCGCGCCAAATCGGCAATTTGATTGTTAAGCCCGTCCAACTGCGTCCCAAACGTCTGCTTGCGGCTCAGCGCTTCAGTGGCCAAATCGTCACGCCCTGCCGTCACCGCGTCACGCGCATCCTGATCCAGTTGGCTGATGGTCTGTTGCAGACGGCTGGCCTGCAATTCGATGCGCTTTTTGGACGTCACCACCTCCGCAATCCCGCGCCGGACATTTTGCAGCTGCTCAATCTGTTTTTGGTACGAGTACTCCAGGGTCTCACGAGGATCCTCGGCCTTATCGAGCATCGTATTGACCTTCGACTTAAAAAGTGTTGAGACCCGCGCTATCAATCCCATGGGAAGCCCCCTCTCCTGCTCTCAGTATATTCCTGCTCAAAATTTCTTGTCAAAAGGCACGGCGCGCCTGGCCCTTGATTTCCCACTTAACGCCGAGAGTGTTTTGCGGCGGAAACGGCATCCTATAGCCAATGGAGATGAGAGGAGGCGACCAGCGTGTCCCTCGTGCAATGCGACGTAGCCACATGCCGGTTTAACCGGCGGGTGCGCTGTAGTCTGGATACAGTGCGCATTGTGACCGGTTCCGTGCCGGCCCCGCCCGCCGTGCTGGGCTCCCGCCCGGTCTCCGGGGGCCTCAAGGTGCCCGCCGGTTATGCCGAGGAATTCGAATCGTATGTCACCTACGCGGATGAACAGCCCGTTGGCGCCGGCGGCGGAGCGGTGTGCGCAGACTTCTCGTCATATTAGCATGACGCGCCCGGCGAGGGCAAACGCCTCGCCGGATGCGCCCCGTCCCTTAGCCGTGAGCGCTCTCCAACCCGTGGCGAACCAATCCCCGAACTTGGACGGCGGCCGCGATAAAGCTCGCAAACAAAGGATGCGGGCGAGTGGGGCGCGACTGGAATTCAGGATGAAATTGGGTACCCAGGAACCAAGGGTGGTCGTCGCGTTCCATAATTTCCACCAAACGATTGTCAGGGGATACCCCCGTGGCCCGCAGACCGCCAGCCGCCAACGGCTCGCGGTAAAGATTGTTCACCTCAAACCGGTGGCGATGCCGCTCGAACACGAGCGTGTCCTGATAAATGGCCTGAGCCCGACTGCCCATTTTGAGTTCGCAGGGATAGGTTCCGAGGCGCATCGTGCCGCCCAGGTCTTCCACATCGTGCTGTTCCGGCATGAGATCGATAACCGGGTGGGGCGAATCAGGCATAAACTCGGTGGAATTAGCTCCCGCCAAGCCGCAAACATGACGAGCCGCTTCGATTACCGCGGCTTGCATCCCCATACAAATTCCGAAAAACGGCACGTCATTCTCGCGGGCATAGCGAACGGCCTCGATCTTCCCCTCCACCCCCCGGTAGCCAAATCCGCCGGGGACCAGGATCCCATCCGCGCCCCGGAGCAATTCTTCGGCACCCCGAATCTCGATGTCCTCCGAATCCAGCCAACGGATATCAACCTGCACGCGATTGGCAATTCCGCCATGGGTCAAGGCCTCGACAACACTCATGTAGGCATCATGCAGTTTGACGTATTTCCCGACGACGGCAATTGTCACCCGCCCCTCAACCCGCGTGGCGCGTTCAACCATCTCCGCCCATGCGCTCAGATCCGGGGGCGGGGCCGCCAATTTCAAGCGGTCCACCACAATCTCATCCAACCCCTCCGCGGCCAACATCAGGGGCAGCCGATAAATCGAATCGGCGTCCACATTCTCCACCACCGCGCGCCGCTCCACATCGCACAACAAGGCAATCTTGTCCCGCATGTCCCGAGACAAGGGACGTTGCGTCCGGCACACAATGATATCCGGTTGGATGCCAATTGAGCGCAGTTCTTTGACGGAATGCTGGGTGGGTTTGGTTTTGGCTTCTCCCGCCGCACTCAGATAGGGAACCAGTGTAACATGGACGTAGAGCACCGATTCCCGCCCGACGTCGCCGCGCATTTGCCGGATAGCTTCCAGAAACGGTAGACTTTCGATGTCTCCGACGGTTCCCCCGATTTCCACGCAGACCACATCCGACCCGCTGGCATCGGCCACCCGGCGGATGCGCTCCTTGATTTCGTTGGTAATGTGCGGAATGACCTGCACGGTTCCCCCGAGAAAGTCCCCGCGCCGCTCCTTGGTAATGGTGGACCAATAAATCCGTCCGGTCGTCACATTGTTGGCCTGTCCCAAGTTAACGTCCATGAAACGCTCGTAATGGCCAAGATCCAGATCGGTCTCGGCGCCATCGGTCGTCACGTAGACTTCTCCGTGCTGCAGGGGGCTCATGGTGCCGGGATCGACATTAATATAAGGATCAAGTTTGAGAGCGGTCACTTTCAAGCCCCGGCTTTTCAGAATGCGGCCCAGCGAGGCGGCGGTCAGTCCCTTACCCAAAGACGAGACCACGCCGCCAGTAATAAATACGAATTTGGCCACGAGCAATCCTCCTAATACCAACGAGGTTTCGTTTTCAGACGGAAATTCGGGATGCCGTCAACCAAAAAAGGAGAAGGAGTCCGAAGGGGCTACCCTTCGTCCTCCTCGAGGTCATCGGTGTCATCTTCGTCATAGGATCTGTCGCGGTTGGTGCCCGATCTGGCGGAGCTTTTGGGTTGCCAGTCTTTCAATCCCCACAACGCGCCGCCTCGATACTGAAAGCGAACATCCATGTTGATGTCCGTGTAAATTCTGGCCACCTGTTGCGGTTCCCGATCAAAGCCCAATTTGGCCAGTGTTTCGTCTAGTAAATCCTGAACATCCATCGGCTGTCCATGACTTTTCAGCACGCTGTAGGCTGCATCAGTCGGCCTCACGCGCAAAACCCCCATCTCTTCCAGCAACTTTCCCGAGTATTATACCACCGATCGGGGAAAACCTTCACACGCGCACGAAGAAATCTAAACCTCTCGGCCGACGAAAAAAACTTCAGCAAATTTTTCGTTTTCCCGCCGTTATCCGCCAAAACCCGTCATAATTGCCTATTATTCCCTTGACACCCGAAGTTCATCCTTCTAGACTTAACACGTGTTTCATGGCCGAATCCTTGACGTGTCAAGGTACGGGGGATTCTGGACACATTTTGTTCAGATCGGTGAATCCGACATTGTTGTCGGTAGGGGGCTCCTTCCCCCCGAACCACGGGCTGGGCCCGATACTAACCTCGAAGGCAGTATCAGAAGGAAGGGCGCATGACGATTGTTAATATTCCGTAGTCAGAATATTGCGACGCTGACGGCGGGATTGGCTGTTCTGGCGGTGCCGACATTTTCTCAGGGTGTCCAGGCAGCATCCCAGCCTGTCTTGCGGTATGGATCCCAGGGCCCTGCGGTAAAGTCCGCAGAGTCGTTCCTGCAACGGCTTGGTTATTACCACGGCTATATTGACGGCATTTTCGGACCGGAATTGCTCGGGGCGGTCAAGGCATTTCAGATCCATGAAGGGTTGACCACCGACGGTGTCATCGGCCCTTTGACTTGGGGTCGACTGGAAGGTGCCGCGTCTTCTCCAAGGAACGTCACGGCGTCTTTGCCGTTTTCAGACAGTCAGCCCATGTTGCGGCTGGGGGCACGCGGACCACTTGTGGTCAAACTTCAAAGCCTGCTTGATCAGCGCGGGTACCATTTGGCGCTTGATGGCGATTTTGGTCCGCTGACCTATGCCGCCGTGAGGAATTTCCAAGCCGCGCACGGCCTGGCGGTGGACGGCATCGCGGGACCGGCGACATTCTCGGCGCTCACCCATCTGCCCGCAGTCGCTCCGCAGCCGAGCACGGCACCACCCCCGGCCGATGGACCTATCAGAGAATGGGCGCGCGGTCCAAAAATCGCGTCCTTGCAAGAACAACTCACCCACGCGGGATTTTCCACCCACGGCATCGACGGGATTTTTGGACCGGAAACGCTGGCGGCAGTCGTCGCGTTCCAAAGGGCGCACGGCTTGACTCCCAATGGCCTGGTCGGTCCGCTGACCTGGCAGGCCTTGGCTGCAGCGCAAACCCAGCCCTCCGCCCAGGTCAACCGGGGAGCCTCCGGCACCGGCAGCGCGGTGGCTGGCTTGGCCCTAAAATTCCGCGGCTATCGTTACCTCTACGGCGGCGCTTCTCCTGCCACCGGGTTTGATTGTTCCGGGTTTACCCAATACGTGTACCATCAATTCGGGATCAATCTTCCTCGCACATCGTACGCCCAGTGGGACGTCGGGCAGCATGTCAGTTATGACGGGCTGCAGCCCGGTGACTTGGTGTTTTTCACCATCAACGGCTCTTTTGCCGCGCATGTTGGGATCTATCTGGGCGGCGGCGAGTTCATTTCGGCGGCCACCCCTTCGCAGGGCGTTATTGTGCAAAATCTCAGCACCGCGTTTTGGGCCCACTCGTTTGACGGGGCAACCCGTGTGGTTCCGTAATGCGTAGCCCGGATAAGCCACGCTTGTCCGGGCGAATGGTCTCGGGTCGCGTTTATCGTCTGATCTGATCGGCAAGGGGGAATCTCCATTGCGCCTGCAACCGGATCAGTTCACCACCGCCGAGGCCGTGGGGCGGGATGCACCCGCTCCTCTTCCCGGCGACGTCCGGGACGGGCAAATCGGTCGTCTCTTCCCTTCCGCCAGGCCCGATATCATGGCGTTCCGGCGGGAACCCCGGGCCCGATCGGTTGGGGTGTTTGGCCTAGGATCGCTGGCGCATTTCCGGCGTCGCCGCTTGCCCACTCCCCGCGATCGGCGGGGGGCGGACTCCCTCGCTGCTGGCAGCCTCCATTCCCCCACGTTCGGCAAGCGCAACCCCACGAAAAGAGGTGGGCCGGAGCGGGCGATGAACTTTCCCGCGACACAACGGCCACGGTCCGGTTGTCCAGTCTTGGAGACTGCCCGTCTCTCTCCGTGCCACGGGCATCGATTGTCCCCCCTGGGCAGAGGTCTCGCATGCTCTCCTCCCCATCCCCGACCGGTACGATGCGCGGGTTGCGCTCGGCCGGGACGTCGTCCGCTTGCCCGTCGACGGGCCATAAAGGAGGTTTGCCATCCATGAAAGCGCCAAAGTCTCGTCCCACTCCGAAACGGCGCCCCCACCGGCGGCTTCGCCCGACCGGCCTCGGGCGTCTCTTGATTGCCGCCACCATTTTGTCTTTGCTGGTTTTTGGGCATGGGGTGGCATGGTGGTCGGGATATCTCTTGCTCGGCTTGGTGCTCGTCACCCTGACCCGCCTCACCCGGGGCGGATCCGCGTGGTGGGCCATGTTGGGATTGCTGGGGCTCGCTTTCGCGCATGACGGGCTGGTCCCACTATGGATTGCCGGGATTGCGGAAGCGACTGCGGTGATCGGGCTTCTCAGAAGCTTAGCGGCATCACCCCGGCAGCCGCGTACCAGTCTGGCTCATCGCAGGTTTAGCCGATGGCGCGGGGCACCGCCGACCGTGCGAGTCGCCGAACAAGTCGACCGCCCAACGCGCTACCGCCCTTGAAAACGCGGGCGCCGCTTTTCCATGAACGCCATGATGCCCTCGGTCGCATCTGCGGTTGCCATCAGTTGTTTCATGGCCTCCGTCTCCAGAGACTGCAAGTCTCCGTCCGGGGCGGCCAACAGGCGTTTTATGGCGGCTAGCGCCAGCGGCGGCAAACTTGCCAGGCGTTCGGCCACATTCATGGCGTAGTCAATGACCAGGCCCGTCTCCGCCAGATGCCCGACCAGTCCCACCCGATACGCCTCTGCGGAGTCCATCGCGTTGCCCGTTAGCAAGAGACCCGCAGCCCGCGATCGACCGATTAGCCGGGGAAGCCGCACGGTACCGCCCCAACCGGGAATAATGCCCAAATTCACCTCGGGCTGTCCAAACCGCGCGTCCGGACCCGCGACCCGCACATCGCAAGCCATCGCCAGTTCATTGCCGCCACCCAGCGCCACGCCTTCAATCGCGGCCACAACCGGTTTTGTGCCCCGCTCAATCCGCTCAAACAACGTGACCCCCGCGGCAAGAAAATCCTGGATGCGTCCGCCCAGGGTTACAAATCCCGAAATATCCGCTCCCGCCGCAAATGCATGCGGTTGCCCCGCCAACACCACCGCGCGAATCGATGGATCGGACTCGGCTTGGTCAAGGGCCTCGGCCAAAGCCGTGAGCAAATCGAAACTAATCGCGTTGACTGGGGGATGGTTCATCGTCCAAAGCATCACGTGATCGACGCGTTCGGTATGCAGGAGTTCCATAGCCCTTCCTCCTAAATGGTTGTTTGGCCAAAACCGCAGCAGCCCGTCAGCCTGACCGGCGATGGGTCAAGTAGCCCCGTCCCGACTGTTTCCCGAGCTGTCCGCGCAACACCCGCTCCGTTAACGAGACCGGAGCCGCGAACCGCTGCCCGTACCGCGCGCTCAGGGTCTCCAGTTTCCCGAGCACCGCATCAAGACCGATCGTGTCCGCCCACATAAAGGGTCCCATCGGCAGCCCAGCCCCGGCGCGCATGGCCAGATCAATCGCTTCAATACTGGCGATGCCCTCTTCCCAGAGGCGCGCACCCTCCAAAAACGTGGCTAACGCAAAGCGGTCGATAAGATCGTGCTCTTCTGCTTCGTTCATCCCGGATCCTCCATTCCTGCTATGCTTCCCCGCTTCGCCAGGGATAGCGGATTTCAGCGGTATGAGTAAAATCCTTGGCCGCTTTTGATCCCGTAATGACCGGCCGCAATCAAGCTGGCAAATTCCTGGCTTGGCCGAAAGCGTTCCCCGTATGCTGCGCTTAAGGTGTTGGCGACTTCCCAGGCGACATCTAACCCCAGCGCGTCAGCCAGCCGCAAGGGACCCATCGGCGCCAATCCGCCCCGAGTCACCGCTTGGTCGATGTCGGCCGCGTCCACACCCGTCTCCTCTTTAAAACGCAAGACCTCGGCCATTGCGGCCATTAACACCCGGTTGACCACAAAACCGGGGCATTCCTTGACCTTCACCGGGATTTTGCGGATTTCTTCGCTAAATTGCATGACGGCGGCAATGGTCTCTCGTGCCGTCTCCTCTCCGGCAATCACTTCCACCAATTTCATCATGTGCGCCGGATAAAAAAAATGCATGCCAACCACTCGCTTGGCGCGTCCGGTTACGGCCGCCAGTTCACTAATGCTTAGCGCCGAGGTGTTGGATGCGATAAGGGCAAGCGGCGGCAATACCCTGTCCAATTCCCGAAAGACGGATTTTTTCACCTCCATCCGTTCGCTGACCGCTTCGATGGCCAAAGACACATCGGCCAAATCCTGGGGATCTTGGGAAAACCTCATGTTCGCCAAGCGATCCGCCGCTTGCGACGCCGTCATCTTGCCGCGCTTTACGCGAGTGTTCCACAGATCTGAGACATGTTGCCGGGCCCGGTCAAGTTGGGCGGCATCGACATCTCGCAGCACCACCGGGACTCCCGCCGAGGCGATGACATACGCGATATCGGCCCCCATGGTGCCCGCTCCCACCACTGCGGCCTTTTTAATGTACACGCAACATTTCCCCCTTTTTTGTCCCCCTTCTCGCGATGAGCACGCACAGCCCACGCCTCCTCACCGAAATCGTAGCGCCGGCAAGCAATATTTGTCAATGTCAAGTTTTCCGCGAGTGCGGGGGTGGCGCATCACGCCGCGTCCCCCACCGGCAAGCGGTCCCCAGACGGACGACCCAATGGGCTGTTTGCCCAACGACCTTTCGCATCGCCACCAATAAAGAACATTTCGCATTGAGATGCTGCCTGGTATGATGAGAAAAAACCCACGAGGAACGCCGATGGCCGAAACCGAACTGGAAGCATTTGTCAATAGCATTCAGAAGCTCTTCCCCAGGATTATGCGCTACCTGGAAGATGAAGCGACCCGCGAACTCATTGGGCTAGAGGTGACGCCATCGCAGATGAACGCGTTGGTGGTGCTCTACGGACCCTCTAATCTCCCTATGGGTGAACTCGCGGAACAACTCGGCCTCACCGAAAGCGCGGCCACCCGACTAGTCGATCGGCTGCTGCGCATGAACCTGGCCCGCCGAGAACGCGATGAAGTCGACAGACGGGTCGTCCGCGTGCGATTGTCGTCCTACGGACGGCAACTCGCCGAACTCGTGTTTGATAGGCGTCAAGAACAATTCGCGCGGTTCGCGGAACGGATGTCGGCGGACAACCGTCAGCACCTGATTACGGGATTGTCGGCCTTACTCGCGGCATTTGCTGATTTGGAAACGCAATCCAAGGAAAAACGGTGACCGTCTGTACGACAACCGCCAAATGAGGTAGACTAGGGTCTAAGTCAGCTAATTTCAGGAGGTGATCCGCATGGTAACGTTGACAGACGCGGCCGTCGAGAAGGTGCGGGAGTTCATGACAAGCAAAAACCGTGAGGATCTAGCCCTGCGGATTTATGTGAGCAAAGGGGGTTGCAGCGGCTTTAGCTACGGAATGGCCCTCGACCAACCCCAGGATGTCGATCGTCTGTTTGATTTCAGCGGGATCCGAGTGGTTGTGGATCCGAACAGCGCTCAGTATCTCGAAGGCGTTGAAGTCGATTACGTGAACTCGCTCATGGGCGGAGGGTTTTCCATTCAAAACCCGAATGCGGTATCCTCGTGTGGATGCGGACACTCGTTCCGCACCAAGGACCAGGGCGGCGCCCCCAACGCTTGCAGCCATTAATCGCATAAACAGCAGGATGACTTCGACACGGAGCCATCCTGCTGTTGGGTTTGCGATGGGCTCTGGCTCAGCAGCCCGGTCGGCGAGCGGTCCCCCTGGCCGCCGGTTAATCTACGGATAACAGCAGACATTTCAGATACCGCGATTCGGGTAAAGCCGGCAGCACGGGATGGTCGGGGCCTTGCCCCCGAATCTCCACAATGCGCACGTGCCGGCGGGCATCATGCGCCGCCGTTTGAATCACCTGCAGGAATTGCGGCTCGGAAAGATGGTACGAGCAACTCGACGTCATCAGCAAACCCCCCGGCCGCATCAGCTTGATGCCACGCAGATTGATTTCTTTATAGCCCCTGATCGCCCCGGCCAGCGCATCTTTCGACCGGGTGAACGCCGGCGGATCCAGAATTCCCAAGTCGTATTGCGCGCCGTTGTCACTTTCCCGGCGAAGCCAGTCAAACGCGTTTTCGGCGACAAACCGCACCCGCTCGGACAACGCGTTTCTTCGCGCGTTCGCCTCGGCTTGATCGACCGCCTCGCGGTCGATGTCGATGCCCACGACGTCGGTCGCCCCGTTAATCGCCGCCACCAACGCAAATCCGCCGGTATGGCAAAAGGCGTCAAAAACCTTTAATCCTGCCGCGAGTTGTCCTACCCGTCCCCGGTTCACATACTGGTCGAGGAAGTGGCCCGTTTTCTGGCCCGTATCCAAATGAATGGCCATTTTCACGCCGTGTTCGCGGATCACCACTGGAGACCCCATATCTCCATACAACACCCGGTTTTCCCGGGGCAACCCCTCCCGGGCCCGAGCAGACGTATCCCCCCGCTCGAAAATGCCGCGCGGATTCAGCAGGTCGACCAAAGCCGACACCAATTCCGGCACAAACCGTACCAACCCGCGGCTTAACACTTCCACCACCAGCATCCCGGCATACTTGTCCACAATAAGTCCGGGAATGCCGTCGGCTTCAGAATGCACCACACGATACGCCTCACGCTCTCCCACCACCCGACGACGCCAACGCAACGCCTGTTCGAGACGCTCGGCCAGAAGCCGTCCGGTGACGTCTTCCGCAGACCGCCAACTGACGATGCGAACGGCAATCACGGATTCTGGATTGTAAAAGCCCCTGCCGACGAACCGGCCGCGGTGGTCGAGCACGGTCACCACCCCGCCGGGTGCGGCATCCTCCGCTCCCGCAATCTCTCCGCGAAATACCCACGGGGTTCCGGTCAATACCCGATGATCCCCCGGTTTAAGCCGAACATTGCCAGCCATCGCCGCGCCCCCTTGCCTGGAGCTAGTATAACCGCTAACCCCCTGCAATGGCAGCCGGCGGCAACCGGTCAGGATTGCCGCAGACCGACTTATTTCTGTGGACATCTCGGCGTATTGGCGCTGAATCATGGGACATGCCGGACGCACGACGATGTCGGTCGACTGGCGATAGCCATGGAGTTAAGCCGACACCTGTCGAAAGGTCCTAAAAACCGCGGTCCGCCGCCCGTGAGCGGGGCTTGATGGGGCTATGATAGCAAGAGACAATGTGGGCATACGGTCTGCCAGGGGCAATGGCACCCTTTTCTTCGTCCAGAGGCCGATTCTTACTCCCGACCGTGTGGGGGCGCATCGTGCGCCGAATTCGAAACAGCGTGGCCGAAGCGGCCGAGGTGCCAACCCTGGTGCAGACGCGATTCACCCGTTTTAGCCAGGGCGTGGTGACCCTTGGGGCGGCCGGGAACGCAGCAACTGACGCCATTTCTGGTTGTCCTGGGTGTGATCCGTTGATGCGGCGCGCGGCGTCCGACCGATGGCGTGCTTTGGCGATTACGGCCTGGCCAAGGCGTATTATGATTGCGCAGGGTCCTGGGGGACTGCCCTGGCCCGCCGGCGATGGGGCCTCGCCCCGATTCACATAGCGCCGAAACGGGGTTCTCTGGCTCTTCGGCTTGCGGCCAAAGCCCCGTGCAACCAAGGGTCTGCGCCAGACTGATGAGAGGACAAGACGCTTTGGAAAGCCCAGGCGGACCTCCAGCAGCGCAAATTTTTCGATTCCTATGCTCGACCTAACCGTTTAATATCCGCTGCAACCTCGTCTTAACTAGAGGCCATTCTTCGTCCAAAATGCTGTAGTATACCGAATCGCGTATGTAACCATTGGGCATGATCCGATGTTTCCGGAGAATCCCTTCCTTTTGGCCACCGATCCGTTCGATGGCCTGTTGAGACGTCAGATTGCGCCGATCCGTCTTGAGCTGAACCCTGATCAGGTCCAAGGTTTCGAAGCCATGCCGTAAGAGTAAATATTTGCATTCCGTGTTGATTCGCGTACGCCAAACATGTGGGGCGAGCCACGTCCAACCAATTTCGGCGTGGCGATGGGAAATTGAAATATCGAGGAACCGGGTACTTCCGACAATCTTATCCGATTGTTGATCCATGATGACGAACGGAAATTCCGAGCCTTTTGCCCGGCCGCTCAAAGCATCGGAGACCAGCCTCCTCATATCGTCGATGGTATTCACTTGCATCGGCATATAGGTCCATATCTGCGGATCGCGACCAGCCTCAAAGAGGCCTGCAACGTGGGATTCGCGCATAGGAATCAATTTGACGCGTTCGCCTATCAGTTCGGCCGGTGCAATCCCCATTCATCATCCGCCCTTTCACCCTATGCATCTTCGGCCCATCTGACTTGAGGATACCTGGTATTCTAAACCATGCAGCGAAGAAAATTTGGCTATGTGCAATCTGTGGTTGGAATTCCCCGTTGGTTAGTCTAAACCACCCTCGTCGGGAATTTCGACCAAGGTTGGAATGTTCGGTCCGTACTCGACGGTTGGCTGCCCCCCGCTGGTTGGAATTTTTGAAGACGGAACGATCAGTCGCACTTCACTGCCTGCCTTACGCGCATGTTTGGTATCGCGCATCTTGGCCCGGATGGTCAATCGCTCATCATCGATTGATCGGAGGCAAGCACTACTGTGCTAACGCCCTCAATCATGCATCAGGCGTGCGCCCAAAAAGGCCCTGCTCGTCACCCCGCGACATCCCGGCGCGCCATCACGAAGTGCCGTCGGCCTGGGACGACAGCGTGTATCGCAAGGCCGCCAAGCTTTCCGATACGGTTTGATGAGCGGTGTCAATCACGATGTGGGGACGATCCCAATCCTCGTGCGGACGGGCTTGCACCTCCGCCCAGGTGGGCAGTACGAGCCCCGGAATGTCGACCACACGCGATACGACGCGCCGCCGATGTTCCTGTTTGTCCGAACAGACGACCTCAATCTCGGCAAACGGAACGGCCAAAGACTGTGCCACATCACGCCAGGCTTGGCGTGTTTCATGGATAGGGTTCACACTGTCCGCAACGACATCGAGTCCCAATCGGAGATTCTGCTTTGTCATTTCATAACAAACAACGTACCCGGCTGGGCCATCAATCCAGGCGCCCCCGTCCCGCATAGCCTGTTCGACAACATCCACCCGCACATAGGCCGCATGTAACCCTTGCGCCAGTGCGGCCGCCAGAGTGGACTTGCCCGTGCCGGGCAATCCAGCAAAAATAAAGAGCACGATGGCGTCCCCCTCGTTCATCACGACATTCCTCGGCCCGTTTGGGTTCGACACAATGGACAGGAAGTCCTTCGCACAAACCCAATACTTCATGGTGCGAATCATGGACGTATGTGCAGTAGGGACCCCTCACTCACACGGCTAGTCCAACCATGTTTTGCCCGATACAGTGGACTATTCCAAAGGCCCATTCAACCAGGTATTGCACAAAACAGACCGAATTACTCGCGATGAGGCAGGAGACCATTGAACCCTAGATTAAACATGTCGTCCAATGGAAGTAATTCGCGAGCTATAGTGTATAATAATACCCATGAAGACCACATAAATTATCGATCAAGTGGCAAAAATGTTAGGGGTGACGGTGCAACGGGGGGATCTTAAGGGGCGTCTCGTGCCATCCGGACGCACTGCCACCAATCGTCGCTATTGGAAGAACAAATTGCCCGCTTGTGGCAAGAAGCGCTGCATCCCGGTTCCCGTGGGCATGTGGCCTATTGTCGGGTGAGTAATCAAAGTCAACGTCCCGATCTCCAAGACCAACGGAAAGTCCCAGGAGATTTCTGTGCCGCCCGAGGGCTGGCGGTGGGGGGATGAATTTTGGTCGCAAGAAATTTCTTACCCTCATCGACGCGGTGCAATCCGGTGCCGTCGCAATTTTGATTGTGGCCCATAACGATCGCTTGACCCGGGTTGGCGATAAGTGGTTTAAGCGGTTGTATCAGCAACATGCGAGCGAAATTCGCGTGTTATATCAATAACAGTTATCCCCGAAAAGAGAACTGGCGCAAGATGTGCTGACCTGACCATTACCAAAATCGGACCCTGCCGACATTAGCACACACGATCCGGCTCCATCCGACGCCGGATCAAATCCAGTACTTTAAACAAGCGGCAGGGACGCCGCGGATGCTCTGGAAGTAGGCGTTGGATGCATGGAATCAGCAATCTGCGGCCGGAGGCCACCCTACGGCGAACACGCTCAAAAATCCGTTTAACGCCCGCCAGGATGACGTGCATCCTGGGATGAGCACCATCATCCACCGCGAAGCGCATAGTCTGCCGGTTGCCGACTTAGCCGATGCGTGGCATCGCTTCTTTACGGGACCGAATGATCGACCTGTTTTCCACAAAAAGGGCAAAGCCCGATAGCTTCTATGTGGCCCACGATAAGCTCAAGATTTGGGA
>JAJZZA010000058.1 GCA_021797825.1 Bacillota bacterium
AAGTGCAAGAGATCGTCCGGCGGGGCTTCTTCCGGCAAACAACTCGTGCTGCCATAGGCGTACTCGTGTCGGATTGGCTGGCCGGCCAGGTCGGTCGTCGTGCGTTCGATCCGCAAACACTGTTCGAAGCAGGAAATTTTCGTTCAGTCCTTGAAAGACTTCCGGATGCATTGGTGAGGAAAACCATCACAACTTAGCCGCGAAGAGTATATGTCACGCTGGCCAATCCCCCCCGCCTCGACACCCCTCATCCCTGAGTCCACCGTCGCGGTTGCCTATGAGCAAGCTTAACCTGACAGCATTGGGCGCGAGCCTGCCCGGATGGCCGTTTGCCGCGTAGCCGACGTCATCGGGCTCCACCAATCCTCCCAACTGGTACTGGGCATTGCGATCGGTCATCGCCCACCACTGAATCTTGTGATGCAATAACCAGGCGGTGGCATACCGTAACCCCAGTTCGCGGCTGAGCGCGAGCGCCGATTGGCCGCCTTAACCGACCGCGATCGGGAAAATGGCGAGAAACCACACCCGCAAGGGGACTCTTGTGGGATGGAAAACCAGCCGGCCGTAACCGAATCTGGATGGCCACAAGAACGGCATTCATACAACGTGCCGGTCCGTCCCGACCGGTGAACTTTCCAGCACTGGGTTCCCTGACACTGGGGGCAGGCAAATCCGTCCGGCCACCGCTACTATCGCTACTGATAGAGGTACTCGTGGCAGGCCTCCTCGGTCCCGAATCGGTCTTACCATTAGGCCAACGTCACCGTACTCATTCCTCCCCGAGTGCCGCCATTTTCCCTAATTTTAGCAGGGTTTCCTCCGAGTGTTGATCATCGTGCGCGGGACGACCCAGGCCGCCGTCACCGCAGTCCTGGCGTCCTTTCCCGCCGCGACGTTTTTTGGTCGGGAGCGGCCAGTGCCTACTCCGCGGCCGCCGGGCGATACGGAAAGATCCCGGTGGCGGACCGCTTTCACCTCCTCGCCAATGCCCAGCAAACGGTCCACGACTCCTTGATGACCCTCGTGCCGGCCATGATCTGTCTACGGGATGGCGCCGGATAGGTGCCCGCCGACCCGGGGCGGCGGCCGGATCGCGCGGCGTTCACGGTGCCGGACAATCAGGTCGAAGACCGGATCCGTCTGGCCCACCTGACCCCCAAACCAGCGCAAAAATACCGCCATACCTTGAAGACCTTGGAGGGGGGGAATCAGGAACTCCGCAGCGCGGGACCCCGTGGTGGGATCACGATGGAACCGCGGAAAATCCGGCGCCGCGCGGCGCGCGCCCGGTCGTCCGCCCTCGACGACGCTGTTAAACGGGATGACCCTCCATCCGGGGCTGGGGCGCTAGGCTGCGTCCGAGCGGGATTTGGCCACAGCCCCCCTGTCCGCGGCCCTCGCGTGGTGACCGGCCCCACTGGGTGCTGGGTGACTGCGGCTATCCTGCGGTGGACTTCCTCTCCTGGTTGCAGCAGCCCGGCATCCCCTTTCTCCTGCGGGTGGCCGCGACCGGTTTTCGCGCGGAGATGACGCAGGCCCCCTGGGGGATTCCGGGGTGACCGGGCGGATCCCGCCCCAACGGGTCCACGAACTCCAGCGGCAGGACACGCCCGTGCCGGTCGGTCCAGCACGGCACCTGCGCGTCGTCACATTGGCGTTGCCCTCCGGTGAAATCGACACGGTGATCACCGACCGGGCGAGCGAGACGATCCCGCCCGCCGCAATGCCCGCGCTTTCCTGTCGCCGGTGGGGACGGAAGACGCATGATGACGACTTCCAGGGCAAGTTCGCAGTCGAGAACTTTTCCGGCCAGACGCCAACCGTGAGGGAACCAGACTTGCCTGCGACGGTCTGGTTGTCCAACCTGGCGTCGGTCGCCGAGCACGCGGCCCCAGCCGAAGCGCGCGCACGGCTCCCAGCGACCCCCCCCCATAAGTATGCAGCATACCGCATCAACCCCGACATGCTCATCGGGAAAATGACAGATCAGGTGATGCGGACCGCGTTTACCGCCGATGCCGCCCAACGCGAGGTGGCTTTCCCCCGGTTCCTCCGCCAGTGAGCCCGGAACCGGATTGCCATCCGTCCAGGGCGCCGTGCGCCCCGCAATCAGACACCCCGCCGAAACCAATACTCCCAGAAATCGGAGGCGATGTTTGTAAGCGGATCCTTAACCTGATAGCATTGCTGGGGAGGGTCCGCCCGTGGCCCATGTGCGCGGGGCGTGCCAACGGCACAAGCCCTAAGCCCGAGGAAGCAGAACCTGATGCGGCGAGGCTTAGGAATCCCCCGGATCCGTTCGTCCCCGGAAGGAGTGAGCCGTGGGGAGATGTCAAGCTCAAGACGGCCCCTTCGCGTGCCGATGGGGGCCGTCTGCGAGGGGTTCGCGGAGCCGGTACGGCCGTGACGGCTCCCCGCCGCCGGTCACGCTGGTCTCCTCGTGTCATTAAGCAAAAACCCCCGGTCAACATCCGTAACCCGGGGATACCGGCAGGGGAGATTCGCCCCCGGGAGTGGTGGACTCCCCCACGCTTCATCTGCCGCCGTCACGTTCTCGTCGCGGGAAGGTTAAGGGGCACTTGCGGCTAAAACCCGCCCACGTTTGCTGGCGGGAGAAACG
This sequence comes from Bacillota bacterium, assembly GCA_021797825.1. GTDB lineage: Bacteria > Bacillota > Sulfobacillia > Sulfobacillales > Sulfobacillaceae > JAJZZA01. Next base: position 2,624 of record JAJZZA010000058.1, read on the forward strand.
AGGGCGAGTCCGGAGGTTCACGTCAGGGTCTCACCACCCGCGACAGAGCCACCGCGGTTGCCCCAGAATCTCCGGCCTGCGGCCGGGGCGGTTCAAAGAAAGCCGAGCTTGCCATCGTTCAGGAGATCTGGATTCAGGGGGGGCGAAGACGCTGACCGCACTAAAATGGGCTGGGCTGCTGGTTCTAGCCGGGTTGCTGGCATGCTGGCTGGCCCTCATGGCAGTCCTCGCGGCCGAGCCGCATCCGCAGCTGGCAACGGGCGCGAACCGGGTTCCTCCTTTTTCGCACGTCTTCGTGATTATGATGGAAAACCAAGGGCCTTCGGGGCTGACGCCCCAAGACACGCCCTACCTGCAGCAGCTCATGCATCGCTACGGCACGGACAGCGCCTATTACGGCGTCACCCATGTCAGCCTGCCCAATTATGTGGCCACCCTGGCGGGAACCACCGGCGGCACCCATTCGGACAATCCGACGCAATCGTTTGCCGGCCCCACCCTAGCCTCCCAATTGACCCGGCATCACATTTCCTGGCAGGCGGTGATGCAAAGCCTTCCCGCCCCGGGCTATCAGGGCAATTGGTTTCCGGACAACCTGCCACCTTCCGCAGGACCTGCCACCCCGCCTCCCAACGCGCTCTATGCCAAAAAGCACGACCCGTTTTTGCTGTTCCCCAACCTTTTGCCCGACCGGCGGCAGGTCGTGCCGTTAGCCGCCTTGGACCAGGAACTGGCGTCCGGGCGGGTGCCCCGCTTCATCTGGATTACGCCGAACCTCTGCAACGACATGCACGGCCAAATCCCCGGACCCGGCAATTCCTGCCCGGAGTCCAATCCGGCTGCCCTGCTCCGCCGGGGCGACAGCTTTCTGGCCCGGCTGATTCCCCAAATCACCCGCTCTCCCGCCTGGACCGGCAACGCGGCCATTTTTGTCACCTGGGACGAAACGGGGCCCTTCCGGTTAAGCCATCTCGCCGGCTACCTAAGCCCCGGCCCAGCCGCCCCGCGCTTCTGGGGCCTGCCCATCGGGGGCGGTCGCGTGCCGCTGATCGTGATCAGCCGCACGGGTCCGAAACCCCTTCATATCGCGCTGTGGGCCGACCACTACAGCATCCTCAAAACCGTCGAGGCCAGTTGGGGTCTCCGCTTTTTAGGCCAGGCGCGGAGTTCTGCGGTGCCGGTGCTGAGTCCATTTTTTGCCGCTCCCAGGTAAATCGCCTGGAGAAAACTCCAGGCGCGATGTAACCGCAACGCTTAAAATTTGCTAGATGTGGTACTTTGCCAGGCGGGTGTTGATCTCGCTCCAGTCGACGTTCTGCATAAAGGCCTCGATGTAAGGCGCCCTTTTCACTCCGTAGTCGATGCCATAGGCATGCTCGTAGACATCCAGGATAAGAAGGGGGTAGGCACCCCACGGCACGCCGGTGTTGTGGGCGTCTTGGCCGTAAATATGAAGCTTTTCGTCGTCGAGGTCGTACGCCAGCACCACCCAGCCGCGTACGGCCAGGCCGGTGGCTTTGAACTCGGTAAGAAAGCGTTCGTAGGATCCATAGTCGCGCTCAATCAGTTCACGAATCCGGCCTACGGCTTCCCCGCCCGCACCGCCCAGATTGTCGAAATACCACTCGTGCAGCTTAGATCCGTTTAGGCAAAACGTCTCTTCCGTCTTCAAGCTGCGCAAGTCACTATAGGACTGGTTGGCCGCGGCAAAGTCAACCGCTCCCATCTTGCGTCTGATTTCGTTCAGCTTATTGACATAGCCCTTATAGAGGATGCCATAATGCTGGTCGATTTCTTCCTTGCTAATCCCGTTCATGGTTAGGCACGACTCTTTTAGCGCACGAAATTGCCTTTCATCTCCCATTCGTCACAGCCCCCCTATATTCTCAGGAATTTCCTGCACTCCCTCCCCTAGTATACCGAAAACGGCCGCCATCATGAAGCCACTTGCCCAATCGCCGGGAACTGGCATAAGCTTTGACTCGAGGAGGGGGAGACGATGATCCGTCCGCGCGCCGTGATCGAACAAATGCCGGGATATACTCCCGGCCGTTCCGAATTCCAAGTCCGCCGGGAAACCGGCGTTGCCGATATTGTCAAACTGGCATCCAACGAGAGTCTATGGGGGCCGTCGCCGCTGGCGGTCGCGGCCGCTCAGCAAAGCCTGACCGCCATCGCGCGATATCCCGAGGTGCGTCCGCCAAAACTCTTGGCCCGTCTGGCCGCAGTGCACGGCTTTGCCCCCGAAGAGACAGTGGTTGGCAATGGGGCGGATGAACTGCTGAGGCTATTGGCCGCCGCCTATCTCGAACCGGGCTTGGAAGCGGTCATGCCCACGCCCAGTTTTTCGCAATACGCCTATGCCACCCGCTTGGCGGGAGGCACCCCGGTGCCGGTTACCATCACCCCGGATGGGCGCATGGACTTGGCCGCCATCGCCGCCGCGCTGACGCCCGCCACCCGGCTGGTCTACCTCTGTTCGCCCAACAATCCCACTGGCGGCATTATCCGGCAAGCGGAGTGGGAGGGGTTCCTCCGCGCGCTGCCGGATCACGTGCTGGTCGTGTTCGACGCGGCTTACCACGAATTTATCGAGGATCCCGAGGCCGCCGACGTCGCTGCCAGCATCCGCCAGCAGGCGCCGGTCGTCATGATTCGCACCTTTTCCAAAATCTACGGCCTGGCTGGGCTGCGGGTGGGATGGGCCGCGGGGCCCCCGGACGTGATGGCCACCCTGCAAAAAACCCGGGAGCCGTTCTCCGTCAACGTCGTGGCGGAAGCGGCCGCCACCGCGGCCCTGGGCGACCAGGACTATGTCTCGCAAGTGCGCATCCACACTTTGGCGGCGCGTCGCCGGTTTGTCCAATGCGTGGCCGAGCGTGACTTGGTCTGCTACCCCTCGCAAGCCAATTTTGTCACCTTGGCCACGGACGGCGACCCCCGGGAGGTGGCCCGCCGTCTTGAACAACAGGGCATCGTGGTGCGGCCCACGACCAGTTTTGGCCTTGACCGCCACATTCGGGTGACGTTGGCCCCGGCACCGGTCATGGCCAGATTTTGGGAGGCCTGGGACGCCGTCGCAGGACGTCAGCCCCTCCCTGTTGACAACGTGCGAAAAACCCCGTAACCTAGGGGATACTTTAGTTCGATAAATCGCTAATGTAGTGAGGCGGACGATATCATGCACGGGTGGCTCCGGAACAATCGCCAGCAATACCAGTTGCTTATGGCTCTATCCAATTTCTTGATCGGGCAGGGTTTCAATCCCGTCCCCACCTCTCCCACCCATGACCTGGAATTTCGTCAGGACCACACCCTGGCCATCTTGGATTTATTGTCGTCTTTTCGTCTGGACGACGCCCCCTGGCCGTTGACGGTGTTCTCGACCGGACCCCTCTATCAACCCCGCGCCGGGCGTTGGCTAGAGACCATCGACGTCGAGATATTCGGCTTCGACGAGGCGGCCGACGATAGCCGGGCCTTAAAGCTCATCGCCGAGTTAGTGCCCCAGTTGGCCCCGGCGGGCGCGTCGCCCCCCTGTCTCCTGGTGCTCGGGCAGGTCGAGTGGCTGGACCGCGCGCTGAACGGAGAGGGGCTCTTGACCGAAGCCCGCCAGACCGTTCGTCGTCTCTTCATGGAGGGTAATCTGGTGGAAGCGGAACGAGCGGTGAGCCGCCTGAAGCCGAATGTGCGCAATCTCTGCGTTCCCCAAGACGAAGGCCTTTTCTTCGAGCGGTTGTCCACCGTCTTGCCACAGGTAGTCCGCACCAACCTCCCCGCCATGCCGGCCGGCTGGCGGGTCGAATGGGACCTCTCGCTCACCGGCAACTGGCCGTATTACACGGGTTTGGTCTTTTCCTTGTATCTGCCCGGGATCGGCCAGCCTCTTTTGAATGGCGGACGGTTTCGGCTGGCGCGCGCCGGCCGGCCCTGGACCGGCGTCGGCTTTACGCTGTATCTGGAAGCGCTGATGGCCTATGCCGGAATTATCGAATCGGGGGAGGTGCGCCATGTCTAATCGCCAAACGGCTAGCGGCGTAACCGTGGCCGTGGCCAAGGGCCGGATCTTGGACGATGCCCGCCGTCGGCTCGAGGCGGCGGGTTGGGTGTGGCCGTTGGGGGAAGAGTCCCGTCAACTTTGGGTCGGGCCCGATGACACCCATCCTGGAATCATCATTGCCCGCGCCAAAGATGTGGCCACCCTGGTGGCGCGCGGCATCGCCGATCTGGGCATCGTCGGCTTGGACGTCATGCGGGAAAACCCCGATGCCGAGGTGCTGGAGGTGGCGGACCTGGAATTCGCCCAGTGCCGGGTGGTGCTCGCTGGCCGCTCGCCAGCGTGGCCTGACGGTCCTTGCCAAATCGCCACCAAGTACCAACGCATCGCCCGGCAGTTTTTCCAAGAGCGGGAGCACCCCATTAGCATTGTCCCCATGTCGGGCAGTCTCGAGTTGGCGCCATTGATTGGACTGGCCCCTTACATCGTCGACATTGTGGACACCGGACGCACCCTGCGTGAGCATGGTCTGGTGGAGGTGACGACCATTTTGCATTCGAGCGCGCGTCTCATCGCCAACCCGTCGCATTGGCGGACCAAATCCGAAGTCGTCGCTTTCCGGGAGAGCCTGCGGTCCGCAGCATCGTGACAACCCAACACCTGCGCCGATCGCTGATGGTCAGAGGAAGCCATTTTAGCCAAAGGAGGCATCGCCCGTTACCATGACACTTGTGGCAGACATTTTAGACGACATCCGGTTACACGGTTGGGAGGCGGCCAGCCGTTACACCCGACAGTTTGACGGAGTGGATCGCGCGGTCACGGACATGTTGTGGAATCCGATGGCGGAGCCGCGGGCGATCCCGGACCCCATCGCCCGCGAAGCCATCGATTTTGCCATGGACCAAATTCGCCGGTTTCATGTCGCCACCCGGCCCCAAGACGTGACCGTCAATCAGGCCGCCGGCCTCACCCTGTCCGAACGTTTTCTGCCCCTAAAGCGGGTGGGCCTCTACGTGCCCAACGGGGACTATCCCCTCATCTCAAGCCTCCTCATGACGGCGATTCCGGCGCGCGTAGCCGGGGTTGAGGATCTGGTGGTGGCGATCCCTCCGCGGGGCGACGTCCGCCATCATCCCCTCTGGCTCTACGCGCTGCAGACGCTGGCCATCACGGAGGCAATCTCCTTGGGCGGCGCGCAAGCCATCGGCATCCTGGGTTACGGCGCCGACCACCTGCCCCCGGTCGACCTCATCGCCGGGCCCGGCAACCGCTATGTGGCCGAAGCCAAACAAGAACTGCAAAGACGCCAGGTGACCGGCATCGACTTAACCGCCGGGCCCTCCGAGGTGCTGATCATTGCCGATGACCCCGCCTATGCCGAGGTGGCCGCAATGGATCTGTTGGCCCAGGCGGAGCATGCCGCGGACACCCGAGCCTTTTTGGTGACCTGGAACCCGGCCTGCCTGACGGCGGTCAAGCGCCGGCTGGCCGAAGAAGCCAAGCCCCAGACCTTGGGCGCGATTGAGCTGCAACTGGTCACCAACCAGGATGAGGCGGTGCACGCCGCCAACCGCATTGCCCCCGAGCATTTGGGATTGATGGGCGCCGCCGCCGAGGCGCTTTTGCCCCGCATCCGCACCGCGGGCGCGGTGTTCGTTGGAGCCATGGCCGGCCAGGCCTTGGGAGACTACGTGGCGGGGCCGAGCCATGTGTTGCCCACCGGCGGAACCGGACGCTTTCTGTCGGGCCTGTCGACCCGGACGTTTATGCGCCGGATGAGCGTGATTGACGCCCGCGCGGACATGCCGGAGCGCTATCTCCAAGCCGGACAAGTCCTGGCGGGACTGGAAGGCCTCACGTTTCACCAAAAATCCCTGTCGGCCCGGCAGGCGCTAGGAGGACAGCCATGAGCCAATCGGCGCGTTTTGCTCGCCTAACCCGCACGACCCGGGAGACCGCGGTCACGGTGGAAACGGATCTCGACGCGGCGGCGGCGCCCCGGATCGCGACCAACTTGCCGCTTTTCAGCCACTTTTTGCAAGCACTGGGCACGCATGGCCGCTGGTCGCTGGCGGTCGACGCCACCGGCGACATCGAGGTCGACCCCCATCATTTGGTGGAAGACGTGGGTATTGTCCTGGGCCAATGCGTTCGCCAAGCCCTCGGGGAACGGCGCGGGATCGCGCGTTTCGGCCAACGCTATTTGCCCATGGACGAAGCCCTGGTGCTCTGCGCGCTGGACGTCTCCGGCCGGGGACAATTGTACTGGGCGGGACCCTTCCCCGACCGTCCCGTAAACGGGGTCAGCGCGGAGGTTTGGCCGGAGTTTTTTAGGGCCTTTGCCGCCCAAGCCGGCATCACCCTGCACCTGCGGTGCGTCTCCGGTGACAACGCCCACCACGTCTACGAAGCGGCGTTTAAGGCATTGGGCCAAGCGCTCTGCGAGGCGGTGAAAACCGTTGCGGGGACTGACATCCCCTCCACGAAAGGCGTGATTTGATGAAAGTCGCCATCGTCAACTACGGCAACGGGAATTTTGGCAGCCTGCTGGCGGCCCTCGCGCGGCTTGATCTTAAGCCGTCCATTTGGCAACGGGGCAGCGACGTGCATCCCGTGGATCTGGTAATTTTCCCCGGGGTGGGCGCTTTGCCCGACGTCATGCTGGCATTGTCACAGAGGGACCTGCTCGTCCCATTGACCGCCCTCTACCACGCCGACACTCCCTTTCTCGGCATTTGTCTCGGCATGCAGTTGTTCTTTGCAGAGGGCGACGAGGGGGGACGCGGTTTGGGTTGGCTAAAAGGCAAGGTGCCCGCTCTGGCGGCACCCATCCTGCCCCACATCGGGTGGAACACGGTCTCTCCCGATCCGACCCACGGCTGGCTCTATGCGGGTCTTGCGGCCAACCCCGCCTTTTACTTTGTACACACCTATTGCGTCGAGCCGCTCGACGACTCGTTAACCGCCGGCACCACTGTCTATCATGCAACCTTTCCCAGCGCAGTGGTGGCGCCGCCGCTTTATGGCGTACAATTTCATCCGGAACTGTCCGGCCGTTCGGGCCATCGGCTGCTGCAAAATCTGTTGGCCCGGATCCAACAGGAGGCTCGGCCATGAGCCTGGAAGTTTGGCCCGCCTTGGACCTCTTGGATGGTCAGCCAGTACGGCTGACGCAAGGCCGCTACGCCGACGTCACCCGCTACGGGCATGAGCCGCTCGCGTTGGTCACCCGCCGATTGGGCGCTTTTCCACCCCGCATGCACGTCGTCGACCTGGGCGGCGCCCGGGCGGGCGCCTTCGGCGCTTGGGATGTCGTCCGGGCTTTGACCGCCAAGGGCGTCCGGGTCGAGGTTGGCGGCGGATTTCGGAGTCTGGAGGCCATTGCCCAAGCTTTGGCCGAAGGCGCCGAACGGGTGATCTTGGGAACCCGCCTGCTCACCGATCCGGGTTTTGCGGTCGACGCGCTGGCCCGGTTTGGTCCGCAGGCGCTGGTCGCCAGCATCGATGTGGCGCACGGTTTGGCCCGCATCAGCGGCTGGGAGGCGGCGGGTCCCAAGGCCCAGCCGGCGTGGCGCGAGCTCTACCGACTCGGGTACCGTTTGGCCAACGTTACCGACATCCGGGGCGATGGTACGCTTAAAGGCTTGGATGAGTCATTTTGGACCGCTTGGGCGAACGCTCCCGGTGACATCGGGGCGGGCGGAGGCGTTTCTCAAAGCGCCGATCTGTCCCGCCTGCTGAGTTGGGGGATCTCCCGTGTAGTCGTGGGAAAGGCCTGGATGGAGGGGCGCCTGTCGCCCAAGGAGGTCGGCGTATGTTGATGCCCCGCATTATTCCCTGCCTGGACGTTCGCCATGGCCGGGTGGTAAAAGGTGTCCGCTTTCAGGAATTGATCGACAGCGGCGACCCCGTTGCGCTGGCTGCGGAATACGCCCGGGACGGGGCGGACGAAATTGTCTGGCTCGACATTGTGGCCACCGTCGAGGACTTGGCGTTAAGCCTGTCGCTAATCCAGGCCGCCCGCCGGGAACTGGCCATCCCGCTTACGGTGGGGGGAGGCATCCGCTCGATTCGGCATGTGGAAGAGTTGTTGGCCCACGGCGCGGACAAGATTTCGATTAACTCCTACGCCTTGCAACATCCTGAAATTCTTCCGGAAATCGCCAGACGCTGGGGATCGCAGTGTCTGGTCATCGCCGTCGACGCCAAACGGGAGGACGATCATTTCCAAGTCTACTCGCACGGCGGCCGCATCCGCACGGAGCGCGAACTCGGCCAGTGGCTGCGGCAAGCCGAAACGTTGGGGGCCGGCGAGTTTTTGCTGACCAGCATGGACCGTGACGGAACTCAGGCCGGTTATGACCTGGAAATGCTGGCCTACGCGCGCCAGCACGTTGCACGTCCCATCATCGCGTCCGGTGGCGCCGGCCGCGTGCAGGACTTGGCCGATGCCATCGGCCATGGCCAGTCCGCGGTCTTGCTGGCATCGATCTTGCATCAACGCCAAATCACCGTCGGGGGCATCAAAGCCGAGCTGGCGGCGCAGGGGGTCGCTGTACGATGGCCGTTATAGTGGAAAACAATCGCACGCTCTATCAGGTGGTGGTCCAAGACCAAACCTCCTGGCGAGTGCTCATGGTCGCTTATGCCGATGATGAAGCCCTGCGTCTGACCCGCAGCACCGGCTTGGCGCACTTTTTCAGCCGTTCCCGGCAGGCGCTGTGGAAGAAAGGCGAAACCTCGGGACACGTGCTGCCGGTCGCGGAGATTCTCGCCGACTGCGACCAGGACACCTACTTGTACCTGGCTGACGCCATCCACCCGGTCTGCCACCTAAACCGCCCGTCCTGTTTTCCGGACGTTGCCGCCAGTCCGCGGGATCCCTTGGCACGGTTAAGCGAGATTGTCTCCCGGCGGTTGGCGGACGCCAGCCCAGACACCTCCTACACCGCGCAACTGGCCTTGGGTCCTCTTCAACACCTGCTCAAAAAAGTCGGCGAGGAAGCCATCGAAGTCCTCTTGGCGGCGGTGGAGCACGACCGGACCGCCGGTCCCGAGGTGAATAAGAACGACCTGGTATGGGAGACGGTAGACCTGCTCTACCATTTATCCGTGCTGTTGCACCGCTCCGGGATCTCGCTTGCCGCCTTAAGCGGGGAAATCGAACGGCGCCACCGGCCGGATCTAGACACCAAGCCCGGGACACTGCACAATACGTAAAAGAACGTGAGTGACTGCGTCAGGAATTTTGGGGCCGATGCCCGGGCTATCGGCCGAAAGGAGCCAACGCGCATGCCGTTTTTGCGCTCATGGGGATATGCCGACAACCGTCCGTTGACCCCTCATCAGGAACACCGTTTAAACGACCTGGTCGACCGCTATCACCGGGCCCAATCCCAGAATTTTGTCGATGAACTCGACATCACGGAAGCCGTGCTCGGACAAAGCCGCGCTTTTAGCACCCTAACCGTGGCCGAGGCCAACCGGGTGGCGGCGCATTTGAATGTGCGCATCGCCCTGCACACCTTTTTCCGGGCTGACCTGCCCACCCCCGCGCCAGCCTTTGCCGGCGAAACGGAATGGCTCGATCAAAATCGGGCCTTGCTGAATCGCGTCATCGCACGCGCCGGATGGGATGTGGCCGAATACTTTTTGCCTCCCCATCCGTTGGACCGCGCGCGATGATTACGAAAGCCCGGATATTAGTGGTCGATGATGAAGAAAGCATTCGCGACCTTTTGGAAATCGGGCTGTCGCATCGCGGGTTCGAGGTGCGGACCTGCGCCGATTCCGCCAGTGCGCTTGACGTCGTTGGCTCATTTCATCCTCACGCCGCTATCATCGACGTGATGATGCCGGGCGAGGACGGCTTTCAGTTAAGCCGGCGACTTCGCCAATATCCCGACTTGTACATCATGATGTTGACCGCCCGCGATGCCATATCCGACCGGGTGCAAGGGCTAAACGGCGGAGCGGACGACTACCTCGTCAAGCCGTTTGATTTTGACGAACTGGTGGCGCGAATAAACGCCGGGCTGCGCCGGGTCAACCGCGAAGACAGCAACCTTATCCGTTACGGGCCGCTGACCATGGACGATGCCAGCCACCGCGTCACCAACCAAGACGCGCAGGTCACCCTGACCGCCAAAGAGTATGAACTGTTGCGCTACCTGTTGCTCAACCCGCGGATCGTATTGTCCAAAGCGCAAATTCTTCAGCACGTGTGGGGCTACGATTATCCCGGCGATGATAACTTGGTCGAAGTCCATGTCTCGAGCCTGCGCGACAAGCTGAAGGACCGCCAGAAAACCCTGATCCAGACTGTTCGTGGATTCGGATACCGGTTGGGCGAATAGTGCGCGCGCGGGCCACGCTGAACGGACAGCTGATCGGCCGGCAGATGGGATTGCTGGCGGTCTTGCTGACGGTTATCGGGTTGAGCCTGTTCCTGATTCTGCGCACGGTGCTGTTAGATGCCGTGGCGCGGTCCATGCACGGCGAGATCGCGGTGCTGGCACCGATTATCCACCGCACCTTGCACTCGGGAACGCCTCAAGATTTTTCGCATTTCGCCCGTCTCTTGATGGCCCACCTGCGGGGGCCGGGCGTCGACGTGTTGGTTTCCAATGCAGAAGGGCACATCATTGCCCGCTCCACCCCCCTCATTAAAACCGCGCCGCCGCTCTTCAATGGCCCGTACTTCTTGTGGAACGGGCACATCGTGGTCGATGCTCCTTTGGGCAACCCGTTCTATCCGCACGGCTATGTTTGGCTCCTCACCGCCTTGGCTCCCAGCCAACGCGTCTTGCAACGGGTGGTGGAATTGTATGCGGTGCTGGCCCTCGCGGTTCTCGGTTTGGCCGGCTGGCTGGGATCGGTATCGGTGCGCAAGACGCTGGCGCCGCTGGGTCAAATCCGGGATAGCACCGTCAAGATCGCGGCGGGACAGTTCGGCCACACCACCGACATCGCCCACGCGCCGCGTGAACTGGCCGAGTTGGGCGATGCCATCAATTCCATGTCCGTCGCCATTCACGACCTGTTTCGCCAGGAAAAGGCATTAAGCGAGCAGATGCGCCGGTTTGTGGCCGATGCCTCCCACGAACTCCGCACCCCGCTGACCGCCATTACCGGATTTCTCGACCTAATCGATCGGGGGGGCCTGACCGCGGAAGAGGAACGGCGGGGACGCGCCGCGGTCCGCAAGCAGGGCCAGCGAATGGCGCAACTGGTCAATCAACTCTTGACGTTATCCCATGTGGACAGCGCTCCCGAAGGGCAAATCCAGTTGGCTCCGGTCGCCCTCGACCAATGGTTGACCGACATCCTGCCGATTGCCGAGGGGCTGGTGGCTCCCCGCCCGCTTACGGTTGAGACCGAGCCAGTGGTAGTGCGGGCGGACGCGGACCGGTTGAGCGAAGTCCTATTCAACTTGTTGGACAATGCGGCGCGTTACACCCCGGCCGACGGGGAGATTGCGGTGACGGTGGCAGCGGAACCAGCCTACGGGGTGCTGACCGTGGCCGACCGGGGCGCTGGCATTCCCCCCGATGACGTGCCGCACATTTTCGAACGCTTCTATCGCAGCGACCGCGCCCGCTCGTCAGCCTCAGGCGGAAGCGGCCTGGGATTGGCCATCGTGGACACGCTGGTGCGCGCGCACGGCGGACAGGTTACGGTAGCCAATCGGCCGGCCCCGGACCACGGTGCCATTTTTACCGTCCGTTTGCCCCGCGTGAGTAACTGACCCGTTCGCACCCGGGGGTGCCGGCGCCACGCGATGACGTGCCCAGTTTGACGGTTCACGACCACCAGCCAGCAACCTTCACCGTGTCGCACCCGAACTAGCCAGGCCCCCGGAGTCGCTGTGGCCGAGGCCACCATCCCTCCGCCAACCGCCGCCCGGGAGACTTCGTCCGCCCACTGCCGCTGTTTCCCCCGATTGAGCGCAGGCGGTACGGCTGCATGCCGCCGCACGGAGGCTGGGACCGCAAGCAGTGCCGGGCGCAGCAACGGCAACCCGCCAGTTAGCGCCGCCACCGTGCACAGCACCCCGACACGCTCGAAGCGGCCGCCGGCGCGCGCTCGGCGACCTTTGACCGGCTTGTCGCTGCGATGACGGCTGGTATCCATGGCCCCTTGGGTTTACCCCTCCCGTTTGCACCCTGCCCATCTTGGGCGATTTGCCAACGGGCTCGTCGCCGTCGCGTATTTCAGGAGGATTTCAGCCGGGATTTGGCCGCAATTCAGCTATTTTGGCCATACTAAGCTCGATCGACCAAAGGAGGTTCGGTTATGAACAAAACGGTCAAGATCGCGGCTGCCGCCTCAGCCGGCATTGCCGTGGTAGCGATCGGTGCCACGTCTTTTGCTCAAGCCAAGCCGGCCGCTGCGGTGCCTAGCGCCGCGGCTGGACATGGTAAGCATCGTCACCATCGGCACGTCGGGCACCCCGGCGTGGTTGAACAGATTGCAACCGGTTCGGTGGTGGTAGCGTTCTCCCATCATGGGCATGTGGTGGACAGAACCTTTTCCACGACAGGCCTCTATGTCCGCGCCGGCTACTATCCGTCGTCCCCGGCGATTCTGAAAACCGGGGAACCGGTGCAAGTTACGGGCGGCAGTGGTCATGCGATCATGGTCGTCTTGCCGGTCGCCAACGGAAAACTCGCCCAGAGCGCTGGCAACTGGACGATTCAGGCAGCCAAGGCCACATTCTCTCTCAGCAACGGCTCGCCCACCTTTTATGGCATGTCGGGGTGGACTGCGGGCACCCCGGTGATGGCGTTTGGCACACGCCAAGGCTCGACCATCGCCAATGTGGCGATCGCCGCCCATCCAGAGGTCAGACCGGCCACCGTTGCCGCCAATCAAAGCGGCGTGCTGACGTTGAAAACCGGTCAGGGTACGGTCACCTATACCCCGTCCAATATGCCGACCAGCCTGCTGCAGCGGATGCAACATCTCAAAGTCGGCACCCACGTCGTGGCGGTGATCTCCCCCACCAACCAGGTGTTGATGGTGCGGCCGGTCCGCCATCAAAAGGCCATTAGGCGCTATGGCGTGCTAAACAGCACGACGGCTGGTCAAGTCAACAGTGTCTCCGCCACCGCTCTTACCTTAAATAGCGGATATGGCAGCAGCACGGTCAATTTGTCGGGCTATACCGTCAAAGTCCAATGGCCGCACCACTCGGGGGCCACGGTGAGCCAACTGACCAGTGGGTTAAAGGTGGTGGCGCACAAGAACCTTAAAGCGAAGACCGTGGTGATACGGGTTATCGGCTAACCCAGCGAACCGATCCGTAAACGGGCTGCCAACGGGCGGCCCGTTGTGCACCCTGGGGGCCGCGCGCCAAACCCGGGACCCCCTCACAATGCCCACCGTTATTCGGTCCTCATGAAAAACCAGCAGATTTCCACCGCCGGACGGCTTCCTAAAGCCTCTCCCTCATTAAGCAGGCCAGCCAAGACCCGGGAAAACACTGCCGGCCACGGCTTTCACACCGGATTCCCCGGCCCCCGCCTTGTCCCACCCTCAGAAGGACGTGCTCAGTTCATGCCCAGGTTCATCCCAACGGGAGCCGGATATCCCGATCACATCGGTTAGAATCCCATACGCGCGGTGGATGCCGGCCTCCACTTCGGGCAACCCAAAGCCTGGTCGCCAGGCATGATAAAGTTCGTCGCTGATCACCATGATAGCCGTCACCTCTAGTCCCAACACGTGACCCACGTGAAACAGACAGGATGCCTCCATATCCACCACCTGACATCCCAACTCGGCAAAATACCGGATTTTGGCCGGCGTTTCCCGGTAGATGGCATCGGTAGTCCAGCCGCGCACCCACGGCAGTTCGGGGTTCACCCGCCGGATCCGTTCCATCAGCGCCGCATTTCCGATTCCCCAGCCCGTGCGCTCATAATGGCGCGAGGTCCCTTCATCGGAAAACGCCTGACTAACCCCGGTAACCGTTCCCAGCGCATAGTCTGCCTTGAGGCTGCCGGCATATCCCAGCACCCACACGCGTTTGGCCCCCAACGCGTTCAGTTCCTCCATGACCGCCGCTGCCTGCGGAGCACCCACCGGACCCTGCAGGAGGGTCACTTCGGAACTGTTCCAGGCGGCCACATGAAACAACCGGGCCGCAGGCCGGGCCAGCCCCCAGCGGACAACCTGTGTTGGCAGTCCGCCAACGTAGGACACGACCACATCGGGACGAATTCCGAAATCTTCCGGCCGGGTATCACGAGTCCGGCAAACATACTCAATGAAGTCGCGGGCGGAGAAATGCGGGGAGTGATCTGACAACGTTATCACCTCCTGACTGACCGGCCTGACCCGGCAACGAGCGTGCAACTGGCGACTAGTCCGGCGCAAAGAGTATACAAAAGGCCCGGCCAGCGCGGTGTCCCCGCTATCTGCGAGCCTTTGCCGCTACATCGTGGCCCTTGCTCAGGTCGCGCTATAGCCAGCCTCTTGAACGGCTTGCTTGATCGTTGCCAGCGAGGTTTTCGCTGCGTCAAAAATCACTTTAGCCGAATTGGTGTCCAAATGAACTTCCGCCGCTTTCACCCCTTCAACCGCCTTCAAGGCATTGGTGACGGTCATCACGCAATGATTGCACGTCATGCCCACTATGCTGAACTCGGTACGTTCCATCAAAACTCCCCCTCGAAAAAAACCTAGGCCGCCGAGCCTCGGGCTTGAGTCCGTCAGTTTTGGCATGCCCCGTCCCATCCCGGCAGACAGGCCAGGGCGCTTGAGCAATTTTTGCCGTGTCCCGCAGCCATCACGCGGTTCGGAACGGGTCCGACGCGCCGAAATCTGGGCGACACGCACCCCAGGCCCCTGCCCGCCAATCTCAGCCGCGCGGTGACCGAGGACCGGTCAGGCACCCAGCCGACAATCCCTACCATAGACGGAAAACGCGAAAGAATCAACAACCAGAGCTCGAGACCAGCCCCAACAACGGAGGGCGTATTCTAAACTCGCCCAATCATCATCGTCTCATCTCCGCCAAAAATGCGCCGCCGTTTCCACGGAGGGGGGGTAGCCACCAAGAGCCACGCCCGCATTTTCCAGTGAGGCAAGAGAAACCACGGGGTCGGCAAGACCCAGTGATCGGCAAAGACCCATGTAGGCGTGGGCACGCCGTCCCGGACCGTGAGATATTCAACCATCGCCGCGCAAAACGCCCCCCAGCGATGCAGGGTGTCATCGGCCACATCAGTCAATGGATCTCGCACCAGGCCTTCGCGAATAACCGGATCGGGATACCGTCGCCAATCATCCACAAAGTCTCCGATCAAGAGACGAGGGGACTGTGTCCCCGCAATGACGGTTTTCCAGGCCCCGGCGAGAGTCGGAGGGGAATAAGGGGAATTCATGAGATGGCCTCGCCTTCGAGACAGGCTTCCGCAAAATATCGATGCCTGGCCTTAAGCAGATCGGCGGGAATGTATTGTTCAACGAGAGCCAGGGTGTCGTCAAGGGTTTTCAGGTTGAGGTGGCGTACCAAAGCCCGCACATCCTCGCAATCGGATTGTCGTGCGGCATAGATTTTCAAGGCCAGCATGTAGTCTGGTGTGACGGCATACACTCGCAAACCCTCAAATTCCCGCCACAAGGTATGAGGCGGAGTGCCATAAAAAAACCCCTTAATGCCATCGTTCAGCCAATCATTCGGCAGACCAAATTCGTCTGCCACGGCCCATGCCGCTCGGCGAAGGGGTTCTGTTGGAGGAGCCAAGTACGCATCAATATCCTTCGTCACACCACGACTTCCCAGCACGAGCGCCATCCAGGCCCCGCCTGCTATCACGATATCGGCAGCACTTTGCTGCTCGGCTAACCGATGGCCAAGGGTTTTTAAAGCGTTTTGCATCTCATCAATGGTCATCAATTTGCCGTCCTCTCCTGACTACTCCGGCGCTCTGATGGAATGGACCTATAGTCGTTATTATACTCATCCCTCGGACACCCTTCATGCTCCCCGGAACCACGCATCCCTCGCAGTGCCCACCCCGGCGGGAGTGTTCATCGGTGTTTTCATACCTTAACCCCTTCGCCATTCGAGGCAGAAAGTCCCCGGGCCACCGACTGGCGGCCCAAGATTCACACCGTGGCCCATCAACGCCCCGCTAAAGCGCAACTATTCCGGCACCGCTATTTGAAACCTGCACAACCTTACCCACCATGCAAAAGGCGGTTTCAATGGAACTCCTTCGCTCTTCCACAGACCGCAGCTTCTCGCCGTCTCCGGCTCTCCCCTCCGCCACGCCGGAACCGCAACCTCGAAAGTCCTGCCGGTAGCCGTGACCGTTCCCCTCATTAGAAAGGGCGCCTGGCTGGGCTACTTGTGGTGTTTGGCCCGGATCCTGCTGCCGACGCCCTCCGGGCGTCAACGCGTTAACGTCCTCGGGGCCTTACACGCGATCACGCACCAGGTCATCACCGTGACCCATGACACCACCATCAACAGTGAGAGCGTGGTCACGCTCCTGAAAAAACTGGCGGCCCAGTTCACGGACCTGCCGATCACCCTCGTGTTGGATAATGCCCGCTATCAACGCAATGCCACTGTGATGGCCGAGGCGGAACGCCTCGCGATTACCTGGCTCTGGTTGCCGACGTATTCCCCCAACCTCAACCTCATCGAACGGCTCGGGACGTTGGTAAAGGCCGACTGCCTCCATGGGCGGTATTATCCCAAGTTTGGGCCGTTCAAACAGGCGATCAGCGATTGTTTGGCCGCTACCAGCGGCCGCCATCAAGCCCAGCTCAATACCCGGTTGACACGCAAATTGCCAGTCTTCAAGCCGGCCGCCTAAACCATCAATTATCATACGCGAGGAGTATAGCGTGTTTTACTATGTGCAGAAATGCTAAGGTGCGTCCCGATGGAATGATGAAGTCAACGATGTTCTAAGGCGAACAAAGAGCGAATGGGTAGACGATTGTACCATCGCGGGCTCCATGGTCCATCTATCTCTATGAATGAGCCTGAATTTCTTCCGGTTTTAGGCAGGCAATCGGCCCAGTCGGGATTGAATTTCCTCAGGAACGCTAGCCAGAGAGGTCAAAAAGCGATGAATCGCCTGC
>JAJZZA010000059.1 GCA_021797825.1 Bacillota bacterium
CGGGGACGGGTCTTCCCCCATCAGGGCGCGCAAGTCCGCTACGCGGTACCGGCGCGGATTGGTCAAGGTGCGCACCGGGAGCAAAATCCCGGCGGATGCCCACTTGCGCAGGCCGTCGATGCTCATGGCGATCATCTTGGCGGCGTTGCCGATGCTGACGAATTGATCATCCATCGTTTCATCACCGACAGTGAGGAGAGCATCCATGGTGATGCTTTCCAAGCCATTGGTGAAGCAGTTACAACCTCCCATCTCGCACATTACCCCTTGACCCACTGGGCGAAGTGCCGGTCGCTTTGTCGCATAACCTTCCCATTCATAATTATCAAAGCCGGGTGCCAAAACTGGCGGGCAAGCAGGGTGCCCCCACGGACATCGCGCAAGGTTACCGGGGTTTCCTGCAACACAAAGAAAACCCAGGCCTCGGTGGAATCGGTCAGGCCCAAATACCGTGCCGGGGTGAAGGAGGCCGCCATCATCGCCTGCTCGGGCGACAACCCGCCGGCAATAAACTTGCCCACGAGGTGGGGCAAGTCGTAGACCGGCGCTTGTTGCCAAGAGGCGCGCGTCACATCCGTGCTGATGGTATCGGGCTCCACCCCCAGGGCGCGCCCAGCCATGAATACGTCCCAGGCAAAGTGGTTGCGGCCATGCCCTACATCCAACACAATCCGCCGTTCTTTGGCCAGGCTCAGCGCCGTCGTCCGCGAGGTCAGGGATTCCTGTTCCCCGAGCGGCGCCCAGGCATGGGTTAAAACGTCTCCCGGACGCAGGTAGCCGACCACCTCCGCCGGGGGCAAGTAGGTGCCGGTCCAGTGCACCATCAGCGGCAAGCCGAAATGTTCGGCCCACAACGTGCCGGTCCGCAAAAGATCCTCGTCGTCTTGCCGGTCGTTCTGCCCCAGTCGAATTTTAAAGCCCAAAACCGCGGGGGGCAGGTTCAACTGGTAGGAATCCGGCTCGTCCATCCGGGCCACAACCTCCCGCAATCTCGGCGTATCGGGCAGCGTTGTCAGCCCATGCGGCAACAGCGAGACCCAACTGCGCGAGACCGCCGACGGGGCCTCTGCTGAATAGGCAGAGGCCCAGCCGTAGGTTCCCGCGTCAGCGGCAAAGCGAACGCCCGCCTGCGCCAGCCAGGGTTCTGCAATCCCGACCGTTTCTCCGTTTCCGCGATCGATGTGCGCATGGAAGTCGACCAGCCCCGGAACGACGGCGACATCGCCCCCCAGTTGCACCCGTCGATCCGGCTCGGACTCCACAGTCAGGTCGAACTCCCGTAAGGGGACCAGACCGGGTTTTGCCAGCAGCTGTCCTCCGGTAATCGTCCACACACCCATAGATGCTCTTTTCCCTTTCCTCCGGTCCGCTGGTCTACTGGGATATCGACTCCAGTTGCGCGTTGTTGGTGCGTGGACCGAAAAATCCAATCGTTATCGCGACAATCGCCATCGCCAGCCCAATCGTAACAAACACCCCGTTGACCCCAAAGTTTTTCAGCATCAAGGCAATCAAAAAGGCTGTCAGCATGGCGCTAAACCGGCTCCAGCTGTAGGTGAAACCGATGCCGGTGGAGCGCGCCCGGGTGGGAAAGAGTTCGGATTGATAGGCGTGAAAGGTGGCGGAAAAGGCATTGTTGAACAGCGTAATGGCGATGCCCACCGCCACAATCAAGGCGGGGGTGCGAACATGGGCGAAGATCAATCCCAGCACGCCGATGGCCACGCTCTCAATGACGATAAGCCACTTCCGTTGTACGCGTTCGATGATCAGCATCGCGAACCACGGTCCCACCGGATTGATCAGGGCAATCAAGAACGTGTAAAACAGGCTGTGCAGGAGGGTAAATCCCTCTTTCAGCAACAAGGTGGGAACCCAGGCGGCAAATCCGTAAAAACCGATGGTCTGAAAAAATTGAAACACCATCAGCATCACCGTGCGTCCCCGGTATTGCGAGGTCCAAATCTCCCGAAAAGGGTTGGGGGAAGGAATCTCGGGCAGAGAAGCCAAGGGTGGGCTGAGCGGAGCCCGAGTCTCGTCCGCAACACTCTTCTCAATTTGGCTCATGACGCGGTCCGCCTCCGCCTGGCGGCCATGAATCGCGTACCACCGCGGCGACTCCGGCAGGCGCAGGCGGATACCCCATACCACCAAGGCACCTAACGCGCCAATCAGGGTGACCCAACGCCACCCGGCCAACAGCACGTGGGTCGGCACCAATTCATAGGCGAAAAACGCCACCGCGGGCACCGCCGTATACGTAATCACCTGGCTGAAGGCGATGTATCGGCCACGGCTGTCATGGGGCACCACTTCCGTAATGTACGTGTCAATCACCACCAACTGCGCGCCAATCCCGATTCCGGACAGGGTGCGAAACAACAAGATCCAGCCGACCGACGGCGACAGCGCCATCAGCGCGACGAAGACTGAATAGAATATCAGCGAGAAGGTAAATACGGTCTTGCGGCCCCACAAATCACTAATCAGTCCAAAACCGATCGTGCCAACGAACATTCCCGCGAATCCCAAGGAAACAAACAGTGTCAGATCGGCCAAAGTGAAAAGTTTGGCCGACAGCATGGCCGCGCCGATGTACCCCGCCAAGAACAGATCGTAAAACTCGAACCATCCCCCCATGGAGACCAGGGTGACAAAACGGCGAAAATATTGGGTGGGGGGGAGACGGTCCAAACGTGCCGCGATGGACGGTTGGACACTCGAGGCAAACTCGCTCATCGTAATCCCTCTCTTTCGAATATGGCAAATTGCCAGATATCTTTTGGCATAATTATCCTTGCAAATAATGGCCGTCCGGCCCCGCGGTCACCCTTGCGGGAGAAGCGCGAGGACCTGGCCAAGCCACTTTTCGGTCGCCTCCAACCGGAACAGATCAAGTCCCGTCTCATACCCCCATTCGTCCAGCCAAGTCGCCAGCCGGATGGTGTTCAAGTTGCCGGGTGCTTGCGGCGCGAAGGGACAGCCGCCCAGACCGGCTAACGCCGCTTCAAAACGGCGGACACCCAACGCGAGTGCTTCCCGCACATTTTCGCGACCCTGGCGCAAGCGGTCGTGAAAATGCACGGCCACCGGCAACCCCCCCAAAGCGTCTTGCACTTTCGCCACGATGGTTCTGACCACATCCGGCGTCGCCGCCCCCACGGTGTCGGCCAAGACCACTTCGGCGGCCCCATAGTCACGGTACTGCCGGGCAATGGCGGCCACCGTTTGGGGATGGATCACCTCTTCCGCATAGGGCGACCCAAAAGCGCAGGATATCGCCCCGCGTAGAGCCGGACCATCCTGCCTCGCCGCCAATTGCCCGAATTCCTGCAAGGATGTGGACAGCGGCCGCCGCACATTGTCTTGTTGGTGACGGGGACTGGCGGATACCACGTAGGTCAAATGCCGAGTCCGAACCCGCCGCGCGCGCTCGTATCCGCGCAAATTGGGTATCAACCCAATCCACTCGGCAGCCCCCTCCGGCAATTGCGCCATAACGTCTTCGGCATCAGCCATTTGTGGAACCAGGACCGGCGAAACAAAGGCCGTTACTTCAATCCAGGTTGCGTGAGCCTCAACCAAACGTTGGATCAATTCCATTTTCGTTGCGGTATCGACCCACGGTTTTACGTCTTGCAGCCCGTCGCGCGGAGTCACCTCAACGATATCGACCCGGGCTTTCATCTATCGGATCACTCCTTTGTCGGCCAAGGCCTGCAATTCTCCGGAGTTCATCCCGAGCAGGGCATGCAGCACCTGGCGGGTATCTCGCCCAACCGCCCCCCCGGCCGAATGGATTTGGCCCGGCGTTGCGCTGAGGCGGGGCACCACACCCAGCATGCCGACTTCGCTGCCTTCATCGTTGTTCACCCGGACCATCATGTTGCGTGATAGAAACTGGGGATCTTCCGCAATATCCCGGGCACTCATTACCAACCCTGCCGGAACGCCCCCTTCAGCCAACCGATCGACCAGCGGACCACCATCCCACTTTACGGTCCACGCGGCGATGATGCGGTCCAGGTCATCGGCATGGCGGACTCGGTGCGGGTTGTCCCCAAACCGCGGGTCATCCAACAGGTCGGATCTCTGCATGACTTTCGCCAAGGCCGCAAACGTGCTTTCGGAGTTGGCGCCGATCGCGACCCACGACCCGTCACGGGTGGGATAGGTTCCCGACGGCGCGGCCCGCAGCAACTGATTGCCCGAACGTTCCTGAACGATGCCTTGATTGAGATACTCGGGAAGCATGGCCTCGGTTAGACTTAACACCGACTCGGTCAACGCCACGTCAACGAGTTGGCCCTGACCGGTTGTGTCACGGTGGCGCAGAGCGGTCAGCGTGCCAATCACGGCGTAAAGCGCCGCCAGTTCGTCACCCAACGAAATCCCCGTGCGCACCGGGGGGCGATCGGCAAATCCGGTTACATAACGAATACCGCCCATCGCCTCGGCAATGTTGCCGAATCCGGGCCGTTCCCGGTAGGGACCGGTCAAGCCGTGCCCGGTAATCTGCACATAGATCAAGGCGGGGTTCTTCGCCTGCAAGGTCTCATAGTCTAGGCCCCAGGCGCGCAGGGTGCCAGGACGCAAGTTGGCGACCACCGCATCAGCGTGCAATGCCAACTGGCGGACCAGATGTTGTCCTTCAGCCGTCTTAAGGTCTATCGCAACCAGGCGCTTATTGCGGGACTGCATTTGCCACCACCAGGACGAACCGTTCGCAGCCAGCGACCCCCACAGCCGGAGATTGTCTCCCTCCGGCGGTTCCACCTTAATGATTTCAGCCCCGAAATCGCCCATAATGCGGGTAGCGGACGGCGCCGCCACCAGTGACCCAATCTCCAATATCCGAATGCCGTGCAAAGCGCTGTTCTGATTAGTCATCGCGTTTTCCTCTGCGGGGGATCACCTGACGATGCGTCAGCAAGCAAGCGGGTTTCGATTTCATGGGCGGCAACCGTCAGTTCTTGCACCATCACCGTCAGCACGCCGGGCAAAAATCGGCTAATCGGCCCCGAGAGGGTGACGGCCGCCCGCACTGCCTGCTGAGCATCGAAGACCGGCACGCTTACCGAAGCCAAAGCGCTGTCTCGTTCCCCTAAACTGATTGCGAACCGCTTGTCACGAATCTCCTGCCACCGATCCACGGGTGGTTCGAGCGGGGCGGGCGGATGGAAAAAACCGATCGACTCGGCCCAAATGCCCTCCCGGACACCGGGATCCATCCAAGCCAGCAATGTGTGTCCCGCTGATCCGGCATATAACGGCAACGGCTCCCCCACCGCGATATGATGGCGGAGCAGCCCCGCCCCTTCGACCCGAGCCACGCAGACTCGAATCGCTTTGATTCGCACGAACAAGGACGCGGTCTCTCCTGTGCGTTGTACGAGGTCATGCAGCACGGTCCCGCCGATTTCCGCCAAAGACTGCGATTGCAGAGCGCGCGAGCCCCACTGCACCAAACGCAGGCCGGGACTGTACCGTCCCTCCTGTCGGGTGAGAATGCCTTCAGCCACCAGCGCATCCAAAATGCGATGAAGCGTTGGACGGGCTATCTTCAATTGACGGCTCATTTCCGAGACGGAAGTCGATCCGCGATCTAAGGAAATATAATCGAGAACTTGACCGATCTTGGCGAGCACGAGAATCGATGAAACCTCATCCGTCCGCATTGTGGACACCACCTTCATATTGTGGACACATTATCCATATACGATGACGCACCCCTGTTTTCCTGCCACAATCGCACGCCCGCGGAAAATTTTTTTCGGCCGCGCCGAAGTGATGCCGGAGGACTCTCGATGGCCCAACACGTTTGCCTGGCTATCGCGCGAGGAAACCGAAACCCCCAAATTCAAGATTTTGCAAGGTTGTTGCGACCCCCTACGCCAGCTCGGGACCACAGCCTTGACACTGAAGCCCCTGGGCGCCCGCGATGTTGGGCGACGGTCCCCGGCCAATCGGCGTTAAGCCACGTGAACAGCCAGGCATCCTCCCGATCCGCCCCATGGGAGCACCCCCAACCGTTGCCATGCCCGCGAGCGGTAGGCCGCGCTGTCTGTCATTCAAAAACAGCGTTGCGGATTGCGTTGCCCATTTTCCGTCAATGTCTGCCTAGAGTGGAAGAACACGGGCATGGGAGGCTATTTCGATGCGGCCAAAGTGCCGCGGCACGCTCATTTTCTGTCTATCGGCATGCCACAGAAGGCTTCCGGTCCAGTTCCCAGGCTCCTAGGAGTCTCCCTGCTGAAAGTCAGGAAATGCGCATGCTGTTTCAGAGGAAAGCCTGATGATTAAATTCAGCCTAGACAACTATCGTAGCGACCCTGGCGTTTGTCGAGCGACCACCCTCAATCGCTTGCGTCATCCCCATGCCGACACAAAAAATCCAACCGCCAGCGACGGCCGGGCAAGACGGTCCCGCTGAAATGACCGCGCCTGGCGGGCTGCCGGGGCGTTCGCCAACGGCGATCACGTCATGGCGTTTCCGACCGACGGCCACCGGTCGCGGATGGCGGTCGTCAGTGCGCCCGCGGGCACGCTCTACTCGGCCGCAATGTCGGTTGGAACCAACAGCACGGGCACAGGCGAGTGAGAAAATACATAGCGAGCCACGCTGCCCATCAAGTAATCGCTGGACGGGTTGCGGCACTTATTGCCCACTACGATAATCCGGGCATGAGTCTCGTGCGCAAAACCGATTAACACGCGACCGGGATCACCTTCCAATATATTCGTCTCGATGTGGAATTTTGCCGGCAGCAGCAAATTTTCCGCCGTTTTGTGCTGGCGCTGCCAAAATTGTTCATCGGTTCGGCGAATTTGCTCGTTAAGATTGCGGTCGGGAATCACGGTGACGATATGAACCGTTGTGCCGGGATTAATAAACTGATTGATCACCTGCGCTCCCCGGAAAGAGGTGATGGACCCGTCTATTCCCCAAATCACCGTGCCATTCGCAGGAACCCGGCGTTCCGCGGTTATGGAGCGGGTTTTGGCGCCGCTTACCACCACCACCAAATCGCCCAGCCAGTGGTGAGCGGCCGTGCTGTCGATCCCTATCCGCTCCGCTTCACTTCGCAACTCCTCGGCGGTCGGAGCGTGGCGCAAGGAGGCGCCAAGCCACTGATAGGGCGCCAACCCGCCCGTGGGAATTTTTGCGGTAATGGCGTCAAGCCCGCGTCGCGCGAGAGTTCCCAAGGTGGTAACGGGCTGCACCATCTCCAAAATGGTCAGCTCGCCGCCATATTTTAGAACACGGACCATTTCGCCGAGTCCCGCCACCCAGTCGTTCATATTGCGTAGCGAAAATTGCGCCGTAACCCGGTCAAATACATTGTCTTCAAAAGGCAAGTGCTCACCAAATCCGACTACCCACTCAATAGGAGCGGCATCGGCCTCGATAGGCGTATTTTTCCCCACGGACAACATCGCCTCGGCCGGGTCGAGCCCGACAACTTTGCCGCGTGAAGACATTCTCTTCGCAATCATGCGAGTTGCGGCACCTGTCCCGCAGCCAACATCCAAAACGTGCATGCCCGGGGAAAGGTTCATGCGGTCAACCGCAAACCGGCGCCAGGCCCGAATACCTTCGCCAGAAAGCAGATTGCTCCACCTTTCGTAGTGCGATGCAATTTCGTTGAACAATTCTGACGTCTCCGCCATAAGACGCTCCCTCTCCTGCGGCCTCTCGGGCAGCGCATGCGTAGACCCGTTCGCGGCGCACCCCATCCACTGTCAACCCTCAATATGAAAGTCGCACGCCGCCACAACTCTACCACCATTACCCCAGGCAAGTCGGGCTTCCCCGCCAGATCAAGCGCTGGTCGCCGCTGTGCTCTCACCGCATGCCCGACACAGGATTGCACCTGAAGCCAAGAGCCCGCTTCGTCTTATCATAGATTCACGCACAACTCCGCACAATGTCCGAATGACCTAATCGGCGAACGGCCGTACGAACCCACGTTGGCACCGCACGACGCAGGATTCTTTGGCACGGGTGTCGGTCAGAATGTTCGTGGAGACACGCGGCCAAGGCCGCCATAAACCGCCGGGCACGGGTCAGAGCGCCATAAGGCGGCGAGGCGATGGTCGACGGTGGCAACTTCACCGCATCTCGCCCAAGACGCCGGAGGAAGGCGAACCGGTTCGTCGGCGTTGCCGCCTCCCCACCACGCCTTTCCGACCGAGTCCTCGAAGCATCTGACCCATATCGCCGCTAGGTTTTGGCGCGCATCCGATAATGCATCCACATCGCCAACACCGCCAACGCCTGCAGCAGCGTACACCACGCGCACAGCGTAGCCAGGAGCACCTCGTGCCCAATCGCCCACAGCAGTCCAAAGATGCCCACGGCTGTCCACAGCCGGGCCAAACCCGGCTTTGAAGAATGGTCAAACGCCAGCGCCACTCCCCCCGCCGCCCATAGTGCACCCCAGAGAACGAGCGGAACAAAGAAAATTCGGCTTCCGGCAGAGGTCAACACTCTTTGGCAGTTGATGAGGGGACTGACGGAAGACAATGGACAACCTTCTGTGTTGGCACCGGTCCATCGCTCCCATAAAAGGAAAATGGCAACACCAAAAAACACAGTCAGCGCCCAGATGGCGATCATCCTGGCCACGCGCTGCGGATCAACCTGTCGATTGGCATTCACGGAACTCGTTCCCCCCATCAAGGACCCCAATCAATCGCTGCGCCTTCCGGACACCGGAACCGGAGGAGGACCGGATCCGCACCAGGAGCAACACCCACATCCATCCCCAAGTTGCGTACGGTAACCCCGCACAAGGAATGCTGGCCAATCGCTACTGCCCCTCTTGGGCCGTGATGAGATGACGGAACCGTTCTGATGGCCTAATCCCATTCTGGTCATCGCCGACCACAGTTGTCGCCATCTTTCTCATCGCGCCTCGGCTTCTGGGGATCTGCAGAATCGGTCGGACCCCAATACGGGACGGACCCCCACAGTACGGCGCGGGCTGGTGCCTAGTGGTGTCTGGTCCACCGGGGGGCGCCCCCAAGCTTCGCCGCACAGGTCCGCCATCAGGCAAACAAGGGCACGGGGCCCTCAGTCGACGGACCGGTGCCAAAAGTCTTTCACCGACGCCGCGCTTGACAAGTTCAGGACAGGTCTGGTACGGGAAAATCGGGCTATGGCATGCACCACCTCCATGCCGGGCCGCAGACGGTCACAAGGCCTGCCCGCACTCCCACTCCACCTTGTGGGAATCAACGCGGTTTGGGTTCCTTTGTACGATTACGGTTTGGCGGCGATGAGCCTTACCGATGAGAGGGATTCGTGGCCAGAGGTACAAAGTCCTGCCGACGCAACACGGCCGGTTGGGGAAAAGTGTGGGCATTGTCGATTGGGGCCCCCATCGCCTTTTGGCGACGGCGGCTGGTGCCGCCTTGCACGCAACCCCGTTCCATGCACGGGTTGGCAACCTCCCCCGCGGTCCGGCGGCAAATAAGTTTCCGTTCGTAACGCAGGCCGACATCGCGCTGGATCTAGGTACCGTGTCCATTGGATAGGCTAGAATTATGGAATTCGCAGCTTAGTGACAGACGGCATGTTGTTCACACGAGCGCGTGCCCATCGACGTGGTGTGTGGAGTCGCCCTCCACGCAATGTTCGCGCTACGGCCTCGCCGATCGCACCAGACCAGGCTTCAATGATGACATGAATGCCAGCGGTACTTGCAGAGTTAGGAGTAGTACCTGATAACCCTGAGGGGATCGTTCAGATTACGGATGCGATAAATCGCGTCCGTATTAGGTTTCCGGGCCACACATCGTTGGGCACCTGGTAGATCGTGGGAAACACAGCGCGGTGCCTGAGGGCAATTATCGTACCATGCACGAATTATGAGCCTTCATGGCGAATATACCCTCCTATGTAGTACCTATTCGCGGGAGGTGTGCGCCGATGGCCAGCCACTGTGCAAAAGACCGTCCGCCATCGCCAATTCTGGCAGCTGGTCGAATCCCGGCGGATCAACGGTCAGCCCCGGATCGTCTGGTAGCACCATACTCCTCGCGGATAAATTTTGAGGGTTTTCCTTGCCAAGGCTTGCGGAGTGTTTTTCAGGGCTGGACCACAGGTGCCTGCTCGATTCCGCGCGATGGGGACCAGACTGTCTCCCATCAACGACGAGGAAGACCGGTATCTTATCCGGATTGCGATTCCCCCCGAGGACCTGGCGATACGCCAGGCAGAGCGGTATCCCCATCCGCATCCTCGCAGGCCGACCCCAGTCCGGGAATGGCCGAAAAACCGGGGTTGGCCGTCGTCCAACCGGCCCCATCCCGGCCCAAGCGGACCCGGTCGCGCAGCAGCTATGCCTGGATACCTGACGGGTTAAATCACCGCCTGGGGGCGTTGCACCTTAGCCACGTCGGCACCCGCAACGGCCACCAGCATGGTGGCCAAAACCCCGACAACCCCTGGGTGAAGTCGAGAATCCGGACGCCATGCAATGTCGACCGGGAATCAGACGACGAGATGGGACAACACCTCCTGATCGTCATACAGGCGATCACCGCTACGCTCCAACTTTATCACGCCTTTGCCCAAAACATAAACACGCCGGGACAGCCGCAAGGTAAATCGCGCATTTTGCTCGGCAATCAACACGCCGACTCCCCGCGCCAACAGCTGTTCAATATGCACGCCCATCTGCTGCACCACCAACGGCGCCAGACCCTCGGTGGGCTCGTCAAGCAATAGAAATCGAGGTTTGACCAGCAGTGCCCGTGCCATTTTCAGCATTTGGTTTTGCCCGCCCGACAGCACCCCGGCAGGCACGGTGAGCCGTTCCCGCAAGCCCGGGAACACACTCAACA
The DNA here is from genome assembly GCA_021797825.1 of Bacillota bacterium. Taxonomy (GTDB): domain Bacteria; phylum Bacillota; class Sulfobacillia; order Sulfobacillales; family Sulfobacillaceae; genus JAJZZA01. The sequence continues at coordinate 10,852 of JAJZZA010000059.1, forward strand.
CGTCCTCGATGGCCTGCTGCTTATTGATCGAGCGCGGCACCGCCATCTCCAGGTTGTCCTTGACGGTTAGGCGCGCAAAGGCACGCCGGCCGGCCGGTACATAGACCACCCCCAATCGGGCGATACGATGAGGGGGTTGCCCTAAGAGCGCGCGATCGCCCAAAGTAACGTGTCCGGTAGCCTTGGCCATCAGTCCGGCAATGGACAAAAATGTGGTGGTTTTGCCCACGCCGTTACGCCCCAAGAGCGCCACGCACTCGGCTTCTTGCACTCTCAAGGAAATTCCCTGCAGCACGTGACTCTGACCGTAATACGCGTGGAGATCCGAAACCTGCAAGACCTGTGGTTCAGCCATTAGTCTTCCGCCCTCCCTAGGTATGCACTAATCACCTCAGGATTTGACCGTACCGATGCAGGATCACCCTCCGCCAAAACACGTCCTCCCACCAGCACGGTAATATTTTGGGCCAGACCAAATACAACCTCCATGTCGTGCTCACTCAGCAGGATGGTGATTTTCAGCTCTCGCCAAATCTTACGCAGCAATTCTACCGTTTGATGCGTCTCGTAGGGCGACATGCCTGCAGTCGGCTCGTCCAGCATCAACACCTTGGGGGAAGGTGCGAGGGCGATCGCCAGATCCAACGCACGTTGGTCGCCGTGCGCCAAAATTCCCGCCTTCCGATCTTTGTGGGGATAAATCCCCACCAAATCCAACACCTCATCGGCGGTTTGTTGAATTTTTTGGCTGGGAACACCCCAAAATCTCAAAGTGCCGCGGGAAACGCCCAAGAGCGCCGTCACCACGTTCTGGTGAACCGTCATCGAGGGAAAAATGTTGGTGGTTTGAAAGGCGCGGGCTACCCCATAGTGCACAAGTTCGTGGGGATGTTTGCCGCTGATGAGACGACTGCCCAACCATACCTCCCCCGAAGAAGGCCGCAGATGCCCGGTCATCAAGTTAAACAACGTGGTCTTGCCGGCGCCGTTGGGTCCGATAACCGCCCGGAGTTCCCCTTCGCCAATTTCCATGTTCACCTGATCGACAGCCGTGAAGTTGCCGAACTTTCGGGTGAGATTGCGCGCACTCAAAGATACCCCGGTGGCGACTTCCATCATGTGCGGGTGGTCTCCTTCCCTGTGGAGAGTCCGCGTCGCTCTTCAGACCGGCGGCGAAGCATTTGGACGAAATCGACGGCTCCACCACCAAAGCCCTTAGGATAGAGCAGGACCAAGCCCAACACCACGGCTCCCACCAACAGCGGCCACTGGGTGGTGAAAGTACCGACAAACTGCTCTAAGAACACATAAATGAAGGAGCCAATGGCCGGCCCCAGGTAGAGTCCCATCCCGCCCAAAACCGCCATCAGCACCGGTTCTCCGGATGTGGTCCAATTAAGCAGGGACGGATCCACCTGTTGTTGGTAGACGACATACAGCACCCCCGCCAGGCCACACACGAAGCCGGCAATCACATAGGCCACCACATGGTGCCGGTAGATGTGAATGCCCACCGCCTCGGCCCGCAAGGGATTTTCGCGGATGGCCTGAAGCGCCAAGCCAAAGGACGAGCGCTGCACCAAATAGAGTCCCAACGTGGCGATGGCCGCCACCGCCAATACGAATTCGAAATTGACGAAAGTTCCTTGAAGAGCATTAGGCACCGTGATGCCGGGAATGCCCGTCGCACCGCCGGTAAAATTATACAAGACATCCGTGATCTCAAACGCCAACTGGGAAAACCCCAGCGTCAGCAAAGCAAAATACAGGCGAGAGGTCCGCAAGGACACCAAAGCGACGAACGCCGCAACCCCGGCGGCCATAAACGGGGCGATAATGAACCCGGGCCAAAAAGGGAACCCGTGCGTCCACAACAGTGCCGCACTGTAGGCACCGAAGCCGAAAAATACTGCCTGCCCGAAACTGAGAAGACCGCTGAATCCCACCAAAAAATTAGTGGCCACCGCAAACAAGGCATACACAATCATGGTTTGGACCAAAAACTGCGCCGAAAGCGACAGGGTCAGTGGTCCCGCAGCGAGGACGATTAACACTCCCGCCCAAATCGCAATCGCGCGAACGCTCGATCCGCGGGGAGGTGACGTATGGGGTGTGGCACGAACATCTAGCTGCATCTTAAAACTCCTCCTTTCCCAAAAGTCCCCGCGGGCGCACGATGAGCACGACCACCATCACAAAATAAATGGCGGCTTCTGACATGTTGGGAAAATACGTGGCGCCAAAGGATTGCGCCAGGCCGATGAGGATGGCGCCCAGCACCGCCCCGTTGACATTGCCCAGTCCGCCTACGACCGCCACTACGAACGATTCCACCAAGATGCTGAGATCGATTCCTGGTCCGACGGAAATCTCGGGAGCTATCAGTGCGCCGCCCAGCGCAGCCAGAAAAGCTCCCACCGCAAACGCCACCGTGTATAAACGGCGAACGTTGACGCCGATCGTCGTTAGGAGCTCATGATCCTCCACCGCCGCCCGCAAAAGTCGTCCGACCCCCGTGCGGTTGTTGAAAAACCACAGCGCAACGAAGATAAAGGCGGCGAAAGCAATCAAAAACACGTAAAACACCGGAATCGAGGCAGCTCCCACCGACAATGTGCCGGAAAGGGATGCCGGGCTCGGCGGCGTCACCGTCGCCGAGCCCCACACATCCAATGCCAGTTGCCCGAATACCAGCATCAGCGCCCAGGTCGCCAAGAGTTGTAGTAAATGCTCGCCTTGGTACAACCGACGAAGCACCACAAACTCCACGACCACTCCTAGTGCCGCGACGAGCAGCGAGGACACCACGAACGCTCCCGCGAACCCGAAGGCGTGCTGGTCGAACCGATGAAAGGTGATGGCCAGGAGATAGGCACCAAACATGTAAAAGGAACCATGTGTCATGTTGATGACCCGCATCGTCCCGAACACCAGGGTCATGCCGCTAGCGACGATGAACAATATCGCGGCCAGCGACAGACCTGATAACACCTCAACCAAGAGCGTTCCCGCGGACATCTAGCGCAACTCCTTTGCTGGGATTTCAAACCCCAATTACCCGATACGAGAGCCTTTGGCCTTCCATCCAAATAGCCGTTTATTGATGGGTCGGACATCCTTGTTCGATCTTATCCCATGACGCGTTGAAGGTCGGACTGTACGTGGCAAAGTTATAGTACGCCCCCGGGTTTTTGCTGAGCACCCCGATGTACTCGGGGATTTCCGCTTGATGGTCGCAGCCGCGGATCGTATAAGGACCGAAGAGGGTCGGAATGGTCGCCCCGGCAATGGCCTGGCTCACCTTCGTGGAGTCAAAGCTGTGCGCCGTCTTCACCCCATATACCCAGGCATCAAACGCCATCGTTCCCAGCATGGTGAAAGACGAAGGCCAGGTCCCGTACTTTGCGTGGTACGCTTTGGCCCAAGCGATCACTTTGGGGTTGTTGAACGTCCACCACCCACCGCGTGCGTATCCGATTTCTCCATACGGAGCAGAATTCCCCAACGCCTGGAGATCAATCGCCCCGTATTGCGCGACGAAATGAGTCTTGTTGTAGAGCCCGTACCCTTCGGCTTCTTTGGTGAAAGTAACAAGGTCCGTACCGAAAATCCCGCCGTACACGGCCTGGGGATGTGCCGCCAAAATGGCCGAGATATTACTGGTAAAGTTGGAGGCGCCTAAAGCCGGCCATTGCTGGCCCAACAAGGTATAGTGAACGCCCAGTTTCGTCAACGCGTTCAAAAAGCCTGTGACCTCGGCGCGGCCGTAGTTATAGTTGGGCGATATGGTGTAGATACGTGTCCAGCCCTCTTTCTTAAATGCCAAGGCCGCCGCCATCGGCTCCATATTGGTATTGGGCACCACCGAGAAGAAGTAAGGCGTAAAATCCGAGGTGCGGGTGAAAACCGCATCACTAAAGGTGTACGAGAACAAGATCGTCTTATATTTCTTTGCCACCGCCTCTTCATAGACCCCGTCGCCGCTGCTGACTCCGCCAAACATAGCGGCGGCATGATAGGAGAGAACCGCCTGGCGCGCATCGGTACTGGCAATGTTCGGCGACCCTTGGGTGTTTAGAAAGACCAATTTGATTTTCTTGCCCAAGAGTCCCCCCTTGGCGTTGAGAGCATTCACCTCCGTTTGTAAGGCGTTATTACCCGGCACCCCCAAAGACGCCGTGGGACCGGAGGTGCCCCGAAGGGACACAATCGTGACGGTACCGCCCGTCGATCCTCCCGAAGAAGACGTAGTGCTGGGGGTGGCGCCGCATCCCGCCAAGGTGCCGGCGCTCAATAGTGTTCCTAAAACTCCCGCAGCGACTTTCTCTTTCACTATCATCCGTTAACTCCCTTCGCTTCTACGCCTCGTAGACCGCTATGCGACTAAGTGACTTTCGATTTTCGATAACGATTCGCTCAACCCGCGCTCGTGCGGGGTCCGCAGCGAACGGGGTCGCATCATAAGGCTTTGGGCCCGAAAAATTCTTGCCCTTGACCGAAAAGGCACCATTTACGGCAGACCCCTGAATTTATTCATGGGGTCAGTGGTGCCTTCCTCTTGCACGCTCGACCGTTCGTCCCACAATACGGGACGGACTGGTGTCCAGTCCCCGGAAGGGAATGCGAGGAAGAGGAAACCTTGTTTCTGGAGTGGATGCCCTTAGATTCAGCTATGGGAAGGATGTCCATTGCCAAAACATGGCGGAACGCGACATTCATCCTCCACGGTTAGGGCTAAAATGGGCAGATTTCAGGGATGGCAGCATTGCCGACATACCTTTTGAATCGGCCTCTTCTCGGGACCACAAAATTCGTTCTGAATGTGGACGGTCCACAATCCGCTAAAGCTGTCATTCCCAACACTAGGGCCGTAACGCCGGCCCACAGTGTGGTGTTGACCAATCCCATGCCACCACCCCCCCTTTTTTTGAGAGACATTGCCTCTCAGTCTTGTGTTTTGGGTATAGTGCTTCCAAACTCGCGCAGTTGTCTTTCGATTCACATTGTTCATATTCGTTGCCTTAGGCACTTTTTCCTGCAAGATTGACTCGGCTATGTCACAACATTCTTTGTTTTTTTGTAACTCGTTAGGCACCCCAACGATAGTGTTGAAATGGGAGAGCGTGGCGAGGGCGGTAGATCACGGCAAAAGGGATAAAAGGGATGGCTAGGCCATCCCCAAACGGGCTCTTTCGGGCACGATCACGTTACGTGGTAGCGGGAGTCCACGGGTCCCCGTTAGCACAGAGCGGAGCTGCGCCGCTAACAGGGGTTGCCCCTGCTTTTTGGTGGTGCCCAAATAGCGGCGGACGGTGGCCAAAGCTCGCGCCCCGGTGTCCGTCCGAAAGGTACCGGAAATCTTTTGACGCACCTTGACCATCCGTAAATCGCGTTCCGCCAAATTGTTGTCGAACGGCACGGTGAGGTCGTCGAAGGATCGTCTGACGTCCGTCCGGTGGGCGCGGAGCCGTTCTCAGAGGTTCCGGGTTTTGGGCTGCGCCGGACGGGACCGGTGCTCAGCGGCAGGAGCCACACAGCGGGGAGCCACTCGCGCAGGCGGGCGAAGGGGATCAATAGATCGTAATCGAGGTGCGCGCTGAGCGTCAGGATTCCGGGGCCGTATTGAATCGGGGCGCGCGGGGTATCCCATCGCCATCATCCAGCCCGCGAACCCAGCGGCGTATTTCGCCGCGCTGACCGCGTTTGACCAGGGATACGAAGACGCGCTGATTCGGATTTTTGTCGCCGCGTGCGAGCGGATCGCCGACGTCATGCTCCAGGGGCTAGAGCCGGCGCAACTCGAAGCCGAACCGGAATCCGACCGATAAAGCGGCCCTGATCCAGGTAGCCATGTCGGCATGATACGTGACAAGGGGCGTCAATCGTATTAGACTAGTTATAAGACTGGTCTAAGGATGGGCTGTCGATGAGAGAGGTTGGCGCCTATGAGGCCAAGACACATCTGGCTGAATTACTCGATTCCGCCGAAAAGGGCGAAACGATCATTGTGACACGACGGGGAAAGCCAATTGCGAAAATCACCCCCTATCGACCGTCGCCCATGACGATCGACGCCATTGCCCAAGAGTTTGCTCGCCTGCGATCCGCCGTTAAGCCCGGGGAAAGCCTCCGCGACTTAATCGAAGAGGGACGGCGGTTTTAATGGCCTTCGTTCTCGATGCCTCGGTCGCGTTGGCCTGGTGTTTTCCCGACGAGTCCAACGCCTACGCGGATGCGCTGTTGCACCGGTTTCGCGAGGAGACGGCCATGGTCCCGGCGGTTTGGCCCTTGGAAGTTGCGAACGCGCTGGTCGTCGGCGTCCGGCGATCGCGGTTGACCCCAGAGCAATTAGCCCACGCGGGCCGACTTCTTCAAGAATTGCCGATTGACGTCGATGGGTCGCTCGTGAGCCGCGTGTTTGATGCGACGGTGCGATTGGCGACGAGCTATGGGCTTAGTGTTTACGATGCCGCCTATTTGGAACTCGCGCATCGGCTGCAATGCCCGTTGGCGACGGCCGACACGCGGTTAGCCACCGCAGGCAAAGCCTGGGGTCTGGAATTGATTTAACAAGACGGTGCGTTCGACTTTTTTGGCGTTTTTTCTCCCCTTTAAGATTTAAGGGGATGGTGTGTTCGGCCCTGAGCCGGGCCTTTTCTTTTTGCGCACAACATTTTTTCGGAAAGGGTGATTCGATGGCAATCCGTATGGCCCTGCCGGGGCTCAGCCGCAAATCCCCGGAATCCCCGACGGGAGGGGTGGCGGACATTCATGGTCGGTGTCTTTTTCGGCCCAATGGGGGCGTCGTAGCGGGCGTGACGCTCGCGCCGTTGTCCCTCGCCTTGAAGGCCGACCAGGAGCGCGCCAGCATCATCCAGGCATTTCAAGCGGCCTTAAATGGCCTGACCGTCCCCTGGGATCTCGTGTCGCTCTACCGGCCCGTGGACCTCGACCACCTGGCGGAGCTCGACCGCCGCCTCGGCGCCGCCCGCGGTCCCCGGCGGAAGGTGCTCCGGGACTCCCCCGCGTGGGTGCAGCGCCAGGGGCAAGCCAGCGAGGCCGTGGAGCGCCGGTATTATCTCTTCATCACCCGGTCCGGGCCCGACGCGGTCGCCGGCCACCGCCAAACGCTCCGCGGCCTTGTCGTTGACCTCGGCCGCATCCGGGGCTTTCGGGCCGCACCCATGACCGACGCCGACTGGCGAAAGTGCTGTTTTTGCTGTTTCATGCCGACCGGGACGCCGTCGAGCCGATTCCCGACGGCCAACCCCGGCCGGTTCCCGTGTATCCGCCGAAGGGAGGGACCGTCCATGCCGCGCCGTAAATCCGTTCCGCCCGCGGTCCACTCGTCGGACGGCGCGCTGCGGAATCTGCTCTGGACTTGAGCGCTCTCAGGCCATAGCCCTTTCATCAAGCGCGTCCGTCGCCGGGGAATAGCATCCGTTCATGGTACAGTTCCCGGACAGCCAACCCGAGACTTTTTTGGCCAAATACCGTGAGACCTTACACCATTCCGTCGGTGAAGCCGGAACAACCGGACAAACCGGTGGTCATCCGGTTCCCCAAGCGCACGTGTGCCCCGTGTCCCGTGTCCCGTGCGGGAACAGTGTGTCGGCGGAAAGGGAGGCCGGATCGTGTCGCTCGACGCCGACGAACCCGTTCGGCAAGCCGAACGCCAACGCCAAGCGAATCCGGCCTGGCAGGCCCATTATCGCGAACGGGCGCGGGCCGAACACGGGATTCAACGGATGACCCGCCAGGGCGGGCGCCGCACCCGGTATTGGGACCGCGAACCACCTCAGCATCTGCCATGCGAGCGCGCATAGATTCGCCAGTCAGGGTATCGATACCGACAATAATTTGATCGCTCTCGGCCCCGATAAAGGGGTTCCATTGCCTAGCATCTGCACCATTGACGATTCGATTCGAAAGAACAAGCGGAATAACGTTTGGAGTTCTTGCTGCCAATTACCCACCAGGCCCGCAGGCGGCACGATTAAGATACCACACAGGCGGCGTGCCAGCATTTCTCGAATATAGAGTCCCGCCATAATGGTTTTTCCCGCGCCGGCATCATCGGCCAGCAAAAACCGCAATCGGGGCTGCGATAACACAACGTCATACACCACCATCCGCTGATGGGGTAACGGATCGGTCAGGGAAGTCTCCGTGGCAAAGGTCGGGGCCACCAAATGGCCATAGGCCAGCCACTCCGCTTCCATGGCCGCCCGTCCGCCGTCTGGATCCGCAAGAAAGTCGAGTCGGGTGCGACCGCGTGTTCCCGTTAGAGGAACGGATGGTTTGGTCACCGCAGCAGTCGAAGTCAGCATCTCCGAGGATCCGTCGCTTACGGAGTCTAATGCACGCAAACGATTCCAGAGCCAGCGATAGGGTTTGGTATGTCCGTTTTCCTATCGGTCACCGTGGCGAACGACCCCCATCCTTTCGGCGAGCTCGGTCTCTGACCAAGGCCTAAGCGAGCACGCAGACGACGAATCTCGTCGGGGCTCGGTTGTAAATCATTCTCCCGGGGGGTAGGTAGAACGCGGCCTCGAGGCTTGGCTGTGATAGCGAGTTTCTCTTGGGCCGCGAACCCCTTCAGAACCGGACGTGCGCAATTAACGCATCCGGCTCCCCAAAACACTCACACGCGAGAGTC
>JAJZZA010000144.1 GCA_021797825.1 Bacillota bacterium
ACACTCAAAAACCAGCGAAAGGCGTTGCGGGAGCTATGACCCAATCCGCACGTCACGCATTTACCCCCAGCCCAACTAGGGAACGGGATCCTTCCGCCCGCCGATGGGGTATTGATATTGGGGCAGGGGAAGCGGTGGTGATGGTCTTTTTGCGTCGAAACCCTTAGCGCGGCGCCTGGTCCGGAAGCAGGGAACGGCTTGGTCCAAGGCCAAGTGTGTGAAGGATGGCGATGGGGGGCGTTGTTGGTGACATCCCCCATGAACGGAAATGGGTCGCACTGGTAGGCCTGCTGCCATGGATACCGCAGACGGGCGTCAGAAGGCTGGGGGCCAAGAGGATTCGCCTTGGCACTCCGCATACGGCGGCGGCCAAGGGTCCAATGTCCAGGTCTTGTTACCCTGGGCCGTTTCCACCGATTTGCGAAGGTCCGTCTCTGACCAGTGGGTATTGCGCCCTGCCGACGCAGGACGGATTCAGGCGAAAGTCGCTGCCTTTGCCGCGTCATCCCGAAAACTGCCGACCCGGATATCGAACCGTGTGGGCCGCCCGGTTGCCTCGCGCAAAGGCCGGGTTCCGGGACCGTGTGCCGGTTTACCAAGGCGCGTGCGGCCCGCAGAACGCATTCCCAGGCTGAAGACCGGGTTTAGCGGAGAGGGTTGGTCCGGAATACCGACTAGACAATCCTGATTGCTTGCGTTAGAATATACCCATTGGGGTATAAGGAGGGGTGGTAATGATCTGGAACGTCTTACAGGATCCGACCCTGGGTTGCAACTCCTATATTGTTGGCGACGAAATGTCGGGCACGGCCCTGGTGGTTGATCCCTTAGGGGTGCTCGGAGCGGAGACCTATATCATGGCCGCGCAAGATTTGGGCCTGTCCATTGCTTACGTTGCGGAAACCCACGTGCATGCCGACCATATGTCGGCTGCGGGAGAATTGGTTGCGGCGTTGGGACTTAAAGTATCCCTCAGTCATCGGGCCCCGGCATCATTCCCGTTTAATCCGTTGCACGAAGGGGATACCCTGACCATGGGGCCGGTTGCCGTCGATGTCTGGGAAACACCGGGGCACACTCCGGATAGCATTTCCTTTGTTGTTCGTGATACCCTAAGGGGTTCCGAACCTTGGTTGGTCATGTCCGGAGACAGCTTGTTTGTGGGAGATGTCGGTCGTCCGGACCTCGTCGACGCGACTCCCGACAAAGTGCAGGCAGCGGCCTTAGACCAATTCCGCAGTGTGCACCGCTTGATGGAGCTCCCCGATTTTACTGAACTTCACCCGGCGCATTATGGGTCATCTCCCTGTGGCGGACTGTTTATGAGCAAAAAACCGGCGTCCACGATAGGTTACGAACGACGCCACAACCGTATGCTGCAAACCGCCAATGCGATGGAATTTGTTGACCAGCAGTTGAAACTGCTGAAACCGCCTCCTGAGGAGGCCGCAGCGTTGCGCGCGCAGAACCTGGGCTACGGGGTCGCCGTCGCCCGTTAAGATCCGGGGCCTCCAGCAGGCTAGCCGGAAAAGAGTGTCGCACACGCCGTCAGCTTCGACAGATCATACGCGAATGAAGGAGGAGGTTTTTCCATGGCAATCACCACAGTCGACGAGATCGCGCGTCAAGTGCAATCCGAGCAGTTGACGCTGTTGGACACTCGGCCAGGGCATGCTTATGCCAAATCCCATGTCCCCAAATCGGTGTCCGCCCCTTTCAGCCGGGGCGGTTGGGGTAAAGCCGTAAAACGCTGGCTTCAGGGACAAGACATCGCGTTGGGCATTCTAGCCGACAACCAAATGCTGGCCGACGCGTCGGTTAAGGCCTTGGAAGACGAGGGACTTGCCGTTCAGGCGGTCATTGCGGAAGGCATCGGGGCATGGACTAGCGCTGGCTTTGATGTTGTGGCCATTGCGGATATCTCCGTGGATCAGTTGAAAAACGAATTGCAGCAGTGGGCGGTTATTGACGTCCGTGAACCCTATGAATGGCGTTCGGGCGTCATCCCCGGGGCCAAGCTGATTCCGATGAATCAGTTGCCGGACAAGATCGCCGAACTTGACAAATCCACTCCTTACGCGGTGGTGTGCGCTTCCGGCGGGAGAAGTCAAGCTGCCGCCTCATTTTTGGCGGATCAAGGCTATAAAGTCGGAAATGTGGTCGGCGGCATGTCCTTATGGTTGGGTGCCCGTCATCCAGTGGAACAACCGCGCTAAGCTCCAGGGGAAGCGTTGCCGCTTCCCCTGCTTTTGACGTACCGGTGCGAGGAGTTGCCGCCATGGGGGTGCCGGCGAGGAGGTTGACGTGGCGCTGTTGGGACCCGGGATAGAGGCCCAGGTGCGCGCATTGCTTTCCAGACTTGACGACCCCGTCGTCCTGCATTACTTTCCGGTCGACGGACATCCGTCGTCCGACAGCATGCAGCGATTGCTGGACGAGTTGGCGTGGGTCAATCCCAAGTTGCGGGTGTTTCATCATGCCGGGCCCATCCTTCCGGTGGCACCGGAGATGGCGGATGATCGGGAAGGGCCGGTTACCGTTGTCTCGACCAGCGATGCGGCGGCCAGCATACGATTTCTAGGGTTTCCCGGCGGACATGAATTCGCTGTCTTGCTGCAATCTTTGGTGGCGGTGTCCACCAGAAGAGATCCGCAACTGGGAACCGGTACCAAACAGTTCCTGGCGGGCTTTCGTCATCCGCTGCACTTTCAAGTGTTTGTCACCCCCACCTGACCGCATTGCCCCCGGGCGGTGCGCCTGGTGCACGAAATGGCATTGGCCAATCCACGGCACATTGTGGCCGACATGGTGGATGCACACGGATTTCCGCGTTTGGCGGATAGGTTTTCCGTGCACAGCGTGCCGCTTACGGTGATAAACGGCCTGGAGCGAATCACCGGAGTGGTTTCCGAAGCCCGTCTGCTAGGACTATTGCGCGGCTTATCCAACTGACCGCAAACCCAAGAGGGGTTAGCGCGGCTTTAGCCCTGTGGCGCGGCAAGACCGGATGCCTCCCGGAGAGGCTTAAAACAGGTTGATGAACTCTCCCGCCGCCTGGCTACGCCCAGGCGACGGTTTCCAAGATCGCTCCGGAAGGTTCCTGGCTCATCGACCATTGCATGGAAGCCTCTGGCCTCCCGTGTCTTATCCGATCATCCCCCGGGCGTAACTGCGCGCCGTTCCGGCCCTCGCTTCCGAAAAACCCGCGGGCGTTTGTGCGATTTGGTCAGCGGATCGGCGGCAAGAAGTTTGGTGATGCCGCGTTTCGCGACCACGCAGGCCGCATTGCGGTCGGCGTCATCGCCATGTCCACGGCGTTGACAGACGAATTCGGCTTGACGCAACCGATTGTCCGGGGCGGGGAATGCGCAGACGGCGCATGCCTGGGAACTATACTCCTCGCAGACTACAATTAACGATTAGGCCGCGGTATCGAAGAGCTGAAATTTCAAAGTTAATAAGGAATGCAACTTCTGTTGGAAAGTCGGGTCGGTGCGTTCTAAGGCGGTAACGATC
>JAJZZA010000060.1 GCA_021797825.1 Bacillota bacterium
AAGATTCACGGTTTGGGGAGACGCGGCTTCCCCCGCATGCGCGGGGATCGACCCGCGGTCATAACTCCCCCACCCCGGCTAAAAACGTTTCCCCCGCATGCGCGGGGATCGACCCCGGCTATCTGTCGCGGCTGTGGGTCCGCTTCAGTTTCCCCCGCATGCGCGGGGATCGACCCTGGTTGCCAATACTTCTCCATCGCTAGTCGCCGTTTCCCCCGCATGCGCGGGGATCGACCCTCCGGGCTCAGGGATATTCGGGAGTTGGTGCGGTTTCCCCCGCATGCGCGGGGATCGACCCCCCATCACCCATACCAGCCGTGTCCGAGTACCGTTTCCCCCGCATGCGCGGGGATCGACCCTCCGATTCATGCTCCAAGAAGGAACAAATTCTGTTTCCCCCGCATGCGCGGGGATCGACCTTGCCATTTTATCCCCAGCGAAAAAAATCCCTGGTTTCCCCCGCATGCGCGGGGATCGACCTTTTGGTGTGACGGATTCGGACGGTACGGAAGAGTTTCCCCCGCATGCGCGGGGATCGACCTTCGATGGCGGGTCGCGACCACGATGGAATCTCGTTTCCCCCGCATGCGCGGGGATCGACCTTCGACGCGCACCCATTGCCCGGGGTCCTCGCCGTTTCCCCCGCATGCGCGGGGATCGACCCGCGGCCCAACTGCTAAACCCGACCGCATCCGAGTTTCCCCCGCATGCGCGGGGATCGACCACGCCATCGCCAACTCCCGATCCACCGCCGTTAGTTTCCCCCGCATGCGCGGGGATCGACCCGCACGCATCGCCCGCCCGCCGAGTGCTACCCAGTTTCCCCCGCATGCGCGGGGATCGACCATCGGATGTGTTCACGAGTCCGATCATGTTGCTGTTTCCCCCGCATGCGCGGGGATCGACCTACAGGGACCGCCATGGCAGACAGCCTAGCCGCGTTTCCCCCGCATGCGCGGGGATCGACCCCCCCTGCGGGTGGGCATGGGACGCCCCGCATTGTTTCCCCCGCATGCGCGGGGATCGACCCTACCCGGCGTCCAGGGTGCAGCGAGTTCGTTCGTTTCCCCCGCATGCGCGGGGATCGACCTCCCCCGGCCAGTGTGCAGGGGAGCACGTCCGGGTTTCCCCCGCATGCGCGGGGATCGACCTGGTCTTGCGGCTGGACGGCTTTCGGAATAGCGGTTTCCCCCGCATGCGCGGGGATCGACCGGTGCCATTGAAGCGGACCCATAGCCGCGACAGGTTTCCCCCGCATGCGCGGGGATCGACCGTCATTCGACCGATTACGACATTTCCCTACGCCGTTTCCCCCGCATGCGCGGGGATCGACCTGGCCCTCGGTCGGTCGCACACCGCCATCCGCGCGGCCCGGTCGCGCCGGGGTCGGGAGGTTTCCCCCGCATGCGCGGGGATCGACCCACCCAGAGCCGGCGTTCCAGGGCCTCGCGTTCGTTTCCCCCGCATGCGCGGGGATCGACCCCGCCGACTCACCTTGGCGGGCATTGCCAAAATGTTTCCCCCGCATGCGCGGGGATCGACCTCGACTAGCGCCACGCTATCTGGAGCCTCGCGCGTTTCCCCCGCATGCGCGGGGATCGACCGTATGGCCCGGGTTGACGCGTTGGTCCGGGAGTGTTTCCCCCGCATGCGCGGGGATCGACCGTGAACCCGAAGGTGCTGCTGGGGCAGGGGACGGTTTCCCCCGCATGCGCGGGGATCGACCCCGTACCCCCTCCTCTCCCTCTCGGCCAGTATGGTTTCCCCCGCATGCGCGGGGATCGACCATACCACCCATCCTCATGTAGCGCAAAGACCACGTTTCCCCCGCATGCGCGGGGATCGACCTCGCATCCCGGTCATCCTCGGGGTGGTACAGCAGTTTCCCCCGCATGCGCGGGGATCGACCCGGGGCGGCCAGAGGCTCCATGTCAAGGCCGGTGTTTCCCCCGCATGCGCGGGGATCGACCTCTCCCACCCATTACCGGCGACATCATTCGGGTGTTTCCCCCGCATGCGCGGGGATCGACCTGCCGCCGGCCCGAGCCTATCGGCCAGATATCCGTTTCCCCCGCATGCGCGGGGATCGACCCAGACTGACCCCGGTTGCCACCACCCCGCCGAAGTTTCCCCCGCATGCGCGGGGATCGACCGCTCCCGCTGAGTCTCGGCGCGCGCGTGCTCGAGTTTCCCCCGCATGCGCGGGGATCGACCGCTCCCGCTGAGTCTCGGCGCGCGCGTGCTCGAGTTTCCCCCGCATGCGCGGGGATCGACCGCTCACGGTGCTGGTTTGGGGCAGGTTGCCCGTGTTTCCCCCGCATGCGCGGGGATCGACCGCACCATCCACACCGCGTACACCCACCACGCCGGTTTCCCCCGCATGCGCGGGGATCGACCCGTTATCGACCTCTCGAATATCCCGATCGTTAAGTTTCCCCCGCATGCGCGGGGATCGACCTTGGACGATGAATTTGCCGTCGGGACTGACGAAGTTTCCCCCGCATGCGCGGGGATCGACCTTTGCTTGGGGGTCGTTACTTAGGGGCGGTGTCGTTTCCCCCGCATGCGCGGGGATCGACCCCGGCCAGCACGAAAATCGTCAACGCGACATACGTTTCCCCCGCATGCGCGGGGATCGACCATCTGCCGGTGCACCACAAGAGCCAACTAGGGAGTTTCCCCCGCATGCGCGGGGATCGACCCGTTTCGTCAAGAGTAGGCGTACTGGAATCTACGTTTCCCCCGCATGCGCGGGGATCGACCGACGCACGCGACACTGTCGCGGGCAAGGATCCAGTTTCCCCCGCATGCGCGGGGATCGACCGGGACCTTGTGCACCCGCTCCTCCGTCTTGCGAGTTTCCCCCGCATGCGCGGGGATCGACCTCCCGGGCGGCCCGCTATCTCCATGCCCAATACGTTTCCCCCGCATGCGCGGGGATCGACCCCCCGTCCAAACCGGTCTTTCGTACCGATAGACGTTTCCCCCGCATGCGCGGGGATCGACCTGAGTCTCATAGTTTATCCCTCCCTGGGCAAAGGTTTCCCCCGCATGCGCGGGGATCGACCTAGGATGCGGCCCCGGCAGTCGCCGGAATATTGGTTTCCCCCGCATGCGCGGGGATCGACCCAGGTGTGGCCGCCACCACGACCTGCGATGGTGGTTTCCCCCGCATGCGCGGGGATCGACCGCTGCACTTCGCCATGCTGGTGCACCGCTACAAGTTTCCCCCGCATGCGCGGGGATCGACCGCCTACTCCTGTCGTGCGTCTGACTCCCATCCAGTTTCCCCCGCATGCGCGGGGATCGACCGGGGGTGGCTGGCATCAGGCCGGTGCGGCGGTGGTTTCCCCCGCATGCGCGGGGATCGACCTATTCTGCGTACCCGGATAGTTGTCCGTAGTCAGTTTCCCCCGCATGCGCGGGGATCGACCTTGGTCATACATGCGAGTGCGAGAATCCATGTGGTTTCCCCCGCATGCGCGGGGATCGACCAAAGGCGTGATTGGGCGGCATGGATAGGGGTTGGTTTCCCCCGCATGCGCGGGGATCGACCCTTTTTACGATACGCTTGCAACTGCCCCCAATGGTTTCCCCCGCATGCGCGGGGATCGACCTTGAGTTGCATCGAGCCTTGCTTGCGGCGAAGAGTTTCCCCCGCATGCGCGGGGATCGACCACGGCGGCACGACTCCGGCCAAGCCAGGCGGCCGTTTCCCCCGCATGCGCGGGGATCGACCTTGCGGGGACAGAAGCGACCGCGCCACGGCCAAGTTTCCCCCGCATGCGCGGGGATCGACCTATTGCGACATCTGCCTGCGGGTGCGGGAGGTGAGGTGAATTATGTCATTCGCTCACACGGCTGAAAAAAGGTGTTTTATCGCGGATCCTTATGGGCCGAAAAATTTCCATAAATGGCTGTAGGTTACATACTGACACTGAGTTACAAAATCAACTTAGGCGCTGTAGACTTCCGACGCGTTCTTCGGGTAATGTTCGCAGGCCGTCCGTGGTGCGAAAGAACAGGTGGCGGGCGTTTTGATTCATCACCCGCTCGAATGATTCGGGCGAGAGGTCGGGGGCCAGCGTTTGCATTTTGTTCCATTCCGGCGTAAACTCGCGGGCCAATCCGCCACTGCCGAAAACCACCCGTTCCGGACCAAGGCTGGCCAAGGCCTCGCGGATGGCGGGTACCGGGGTGCCGGAGGTCTCCAACAGCACTTGCGGATGGCGTTCGGCCAGCACCATCGCCTCCTCCAAGTAAGGAGAGCGAAGACCCATGTGGAGCAGCACCAGCGGGACGGTGGGAAACTCCTGCAGGAACTCGTCCCATAGCGCCGGACTATCAAAACGAAGTGGTGCGGGTCCGGGACCGGTGTGCACCAATAGTGGCCGCCGGTAGCGGACGAGGGTTTTTCCTAGTTCCCGGACCGAGTCCGCCCAGGCCAAGACGCGGTCCAAGCCCGGGTAGGCGTAGGCTCCGGAAGCTCCCGCTTCCAACAGGGCGGTCAGTTCCTGCGCACCGTGCGGGCGGGCGGGCGCCAGGGCTGCCCAGCGCGGGTTGTCATTGGCCAAAGCCAGCAGGTCGCGGCCAGCCGCCAGCAGGTTGGGGGCCCGCAACGCCCCCCAATCCAAAATGACTTTTCGTTCGCCTTCCGGTCCTAATGTCTGTTTGGGATCGACGGCCCATTCTTTGAGCGCGGGAGCCAGCGGGACATAACAGGAGACGTCCGTTACCCCCAACTGGATTAGGGGGGCTTCGGGATCGCTGGCCATCAGCACCGTCTCGCCGTCCTCGGTCAGGCTTAAAATGCGGCCGTCTTGGGCGATGAGAGCCCCACCCAGGTAAAGCGTGCCGGAAAACCGGCCGGTCAGCGGGCTTAACACCACTGATCCGTGAAGTTCGAGACTTCGGGTCACCGTCAGTTCGTGCAGGTGGGTTTTCTCGGCCGCTGTGCGCGGACTGACCGCCATCACCACCAGGTCGGGTTTTAAGAGACCGACTTGCGTCCAGAGGTCGGGATCGACCGCGTCTAATCCCAGCAGGACGGCAATCCGGCCCCAGCGGGTGGCAATCGGGGACAGACCCGTGCCGGGTTCAAACCAGGGCCGTTCGGTGGGATGAAAGGTCAGTTTGGCTTGGCTGCCGGCGAGGGTGCCGTCCCGTTCAATGACGATTCCCCGCTGCTGTTTTTTGCCGGTCTCTGGTTCCAATGTGCGCAAACTGCCGGTAACCACCGTCACGTTAAGTTCCCGGGCGCATTGGCTGAGGCGCTCGGTCAACCGGTTGGGTATGACTTCCACCGGATTAAGCCCCATAAACCACTCCGGGAAAACAATGACATCGACTCCGCGGCTCACGGCCTGCCGCATGTGGGTCAGCGCCCGGGCCAGGGCGGCGTCCGCGTCGCGGAGGTACGGAGCCTGACTGACCGCAATTCGAGGTGTGGGCACCCGGACCTCCTTTTTCCGATACACCATCGCCAGAGAATAGGCATATATTACCGGAAATGCCACAGGCTATCAATAACTTGGAACAAAACCCGAGCAACAATGTGATACTATCAATGTAACGTTCGGGAAAGGACGTGAGGCAGGTGAACAGCACCGACCCGGTGGCCTTGACATTGGACGCGCGGGGATTGTCCTGTCCGTTGCCAGTGATTCGGGCCAAGCGTGGAATTGCTGCCATTGGGGTGGGCGAGGTGATCGAAATTCTCACCACCGACCCCGGCTCGGTCGCCGATTTTCGGGCCTGGACGCGGTCAACCGGCCACGACCTGATCGCGGTGGTCGAAGAGGGCCCCCCATTTAAATTTTTGATTCGTCGAATGCACTGACCGGGGTTCGCGTTGCGGGCTTGCTGCGGAGCGGACCCGCGTTAGGGGTTTATCCGCGGAGGCTGGGGGGATCGTGGCCCCGGTCATGGGGCGCTGCGGATGGTTGGCGATGGCCATTTTTTGACCGGCGGCGCCGCTGGATTCATCTTTCCGGTTGCGCATGGCGGCGGATGGTTCCCGGGCCAGACAAATGGGCCGGGGCCAATGCGGCGGGCGCACAACGCGTGGCGTGAAAGGTCCCCCTGCCGGTTCGCCAAACGGCGGAAGATTGTATAAACTCCAAGGGAGAAACGCACAATGACCAGGTTTGCGACAATTGAGACATCAAAGGGGGCTCCCGGGTGTCGGCCTTTGGATTGCTGAGAGTGGCGTGGCGTGAATTGTGGAATCGGACCCAAGCTGGAATCATCCTGCTGCTGGCGTTTTGGTACTCGGTAGTGACAGGCGCGTATCAAAGTTTTGTGGCTTCCCGGCTCGGCCCGGCGTTGCCGGCTTCGCTTAAGCAATTTAACCCGCTGCAAACGCCCGGGATAAGTTATTCCACGGTCCTGTCCCATCTGTCTTCCGGATTGATCGTGCGGCTGTTGTTGGTTTACGCGACGCTTATTCTTATCGTGGCGCCGTTTTCCCTGGCCGGTCTTTACAGCGGGGTGGGAGAGACCCTTCGGGGATCGGCACCGCCCGGGTTTTTCACCTTTTTCCGGCTGGCCGTCCATAATTTTTGGCGGGCACTCAGCTTTATCCTGCTGGCGCTGGCGATGATGGTCATCACCTTCGCGCTGGTGGTCGCGCTGACGGCGGTGTTGTCGGCGGCGGGAACGGTGGGCGGCCTGGTTTTGGCGGTTGTTATGGTGCTCGCCATGATGGTGATGATCTCCCTCTTTCTCTACTGGCTGGGGGCGTTGTTTTATGGACAGGGGACCGTGCTGCAGAGTCTTGGGGAAGCGGTGGGCTGGGTGTTTCGGCACTTCGGGTTCACGCTCCGGTTCGGGGTGCTGCTGCTCGGCCTGATTATCGTCACATCGCTGTTGCTGCTCGCGCTGATGGTGATTCCGGTTTTGGGCCCGGTCATCGCGATCGTGGCCGGAGGCATGATTGTGCCGGCGTTTATGGCGGTGCTGGCCGCGGTTTACTATCGGGAGGGAACGCGCTCCTTCGCCAAACCGGTCATATGATGTCGCCATCTCTGAGAGAGTGCGGGCGCGGGGTTTGATGCTTGACGGGATTGGCGCCCGCCGCACACCCCAGCGTCGGGTGCCGCAGGACCTACGGGGGCGGCAATAGGTCCGCCGCGGCGTCGCGCCATTGGCTGAGACTGGTGTAAAGGCTATAGAGGCCGGCCAGCACCAAACTGTAGGGGACGAACAGCAACGCCAGGCATCCCAGCCACCGGTGGCGCCACAGATACCAGAAACCCACTGCCGTCAAGTAGGCCAGCAGTGCCCAGAACATGACGACGGTGCTAAGCCCAAGACTTCTTAAGAGACCCAGGCCGGCCAGCAAGGGCACCCATTGCGACAAGGCGCGAAGGCGGTAGGGCCTGACCACGAACTGTCTTAAGTGCCGTGCGCAAAGACCCAGGCCAAAGCCGGGACACGTTTGACAGAGCGGCTTCTCGCACTGTGAGCAGGCCCGCAGCGACCTCGCCCCGTGCACCGGGCAGTTTGGCCAGGGGGTCTCCTGGGGGGTGCCGCGCGGTGGGGAAGGGGGCACCGACGCGTCCTGGCGCGGCTGGGCGGTTCCGGACAAAATCTCCTGATGGGCCTGGTTGATGGCTTTCATCTGTTCTTCTTGCTGTGCGTAACGGGCGGGATCGCGGCGAAATTGATCCGGATGATGAATTCGGACTTGCGAGAGATAGGCGTCGCGGACGGCATCGGGATCCGTAGTCGGTTGCAGCCCCAAAACCTGCCACGGATCCCGAGACGACGCATCCATCGCAACCCCTCCCTCCCCAAAGACTCGCGTTGCCAGATGTTTGGTCATCGCGGCCGCAGTCTCGCGCGCCCTCCATTCTCCGGGCCCGTCCCGGATTTATGAGGGTGAAGGCCGCACAGGGCATGGCGGATCCCGTCTGGTAAAGATTTCCGCTCATTATATAGGTATATGGCGACACGCTCGGCTTAAGACCAGTTTTTGGCTGAGCCGGATCTTTTTTTTCCGAACCCGGGCAACTGTTGGCCAAGACGCCGTTCGCCCGCTGGCCAGCCGAAATTGCTGGGGGACTGACCAGGGGGATTGAGGTCCGCGCGAGGCGGCGGCAGGACCCCAGGGACCCGAGTCCACCGATCCGGGCACGCCTTACGCGGCAGCGCCGCGGTTCGGACGACGGAATGGCCCATCCCCGCCGTTGCCGCTGCCGCCCGACGAGCGATGGCCAGGGCGCTCCCCGCAACGCAGTCTTTGGCCGCCCCGCGCCAGCACCCGCCGAGACCTCTTGGCCCCGCTCACCCATCCCGCCAACTGGAGGAGGGGCAGGTGACGGGTGAAGCCGAGACCGGGTTGTTGGGTGTGCCCGGGATGAACGCTCTCGGCGGATGAGAACCGTGGATCGGTGAGGGGAAAGCGCCCGGTTTGCCCGGCCGGGGCAGCGGGATGGTTGTGCCGCGCAATATCAGCGAATTGTGACAAATATTTCGCACAAACACTGCTAGCGAAAGGAAGAAATGCTAAAATTTAAGCTACAGTGATGGATGTGGTCATCGAATTTTGGCGAAAATCGGGTTCTCCGCCTTGGAGGGGCAGATCGATGTGGCGCGCAGTGGTTGCGGAGGGTGTCCCGGCATCGCGGGAGTACATCGTGCGCCTGCTTCGTCAAGACCCCGATCTTGAGGTGGTCGCGGCGGTGGGGGATGGCTTGGAGGCGGTCAAACAGGTCCAAAGACTAAAACCCCAGGTCATTTTGATGGACATTGACCTGCCCCGTCTGGACGGGATCGCAGCCACCCGCGAGATTATGCGTACGGCTCCCGCCCCGATTGTGATGATGAGCGCCAGTGAAACGGGAGATGACGCCAAAAGGGCGTTTGCCGCCACCCAGGCGGGGGCGTTGACGTTTGTGGTCAAGCCGGCCGGGGGTGCCGGTGAGCAGGAACGCAAGCTGTTGGAAATGGTTAAAGCCATGGCTGAAGTCAAGGTGGTCCGGCGTTGGGGACGGCCGGAGGAGCCTCCCCGATTGGCGGCGCCGCTGGCAAGAATTGCGCGTGACGTGCGCGTGATCGCGATCGGTGCCTCCACCGGCGGCCCGCACGCATTGATGGAGGTGTTGCAGCAGCTCCCGGCCGACCTCGGCATTCCGCTGCTGGTCGTGCAGCATATTACGCCGGGTTTCGCCCGGGGCTTGGCCGAGTGGCTGGATGACGCCACGCCGTTTGTTGTCAAACTGGCGGAGGACGGCGAGCGCATTGTTTCCGGCACGGTCTATCTCGCGCCGGACGGGGTGCAGATGGTCGTAGCGGCGGGAAATCGCATTGGACTGGTCCCGCCGTATGCCGATCAGCCCTTTTGTCCTTCGGTCGACCGCCTGTTTGATTCGGTGGCGGCCGCCTACGGACCCGCGGCGGTCGGGGTCATTTTGACCGGGATGGGACGCGACGGCGCGCAGGGACTGAAGCGGCTGCGGGAAGCGGGCGGCGTGACGATTGCGCAAGACGAGGCGACCAGCGCCGTGTTTGGCATGCCGAAAGAGGCGATCCGGCTTAACGCCGCCCGCTACGTGCTGCCCATAGAGCACATCGGGGCGGCCATCCGCCGCAATGTGTTGCCGCAATACTGACCGAGAGGAGGGATAAGATGGCGGGATCGGTGCTCGTGGTGGAGGACAGTCCCACTCAGGCGGAACGTCTGCGCGTGCTGCTTGAGGACGAGGGCTATCGGGTCACCGTATCCAATAACGGGCGGGAAGGGTTGGAGCGCGTGCGCGCCGATCTGCCCGACCTGGTGATAAGCGACGTGTTGATGCCGGAACTGGACGGGTTTTCGTTTTGCCAGGCGGTGAAGTCCGACGAGGTCACCCGGCGGATTCCGATTGTCCTGTTAACCACGGAAAACTCTCCGCTCGATGTCATTATCGGTTTGGAGCGGGGAGCCGATAATTTCATCACCAAGCCCTACGACCCGCAATACCTGCTGGAAACCGTCGCGCAGATCTTAAAGGACCGCCGCCTCCGGCAAGAGGGGAAACTACCGGATCGGGTCCTTCATGTCGGCAACCGCCAAGTTTCCGTCCCCGGGGACCGCCAGCAGATTATCGAGCTGTTGGCCGCGCTGACCATGCGCACGGATTCGGGGCAGACGGTGGAGTCGCAGAGCCTGACCGTCGAGTACACGGCTCAAATCGGCCAGCTCGACCGTATTCGCGACGCGCTCGACCAGGATCGGCTGGTCCTCTACTATCAGCCCATTTTGGATATCCGCCGGGGATCCATCACCCAGCACGAGGTCTTGGTGCGGATGGTCGCCGAGGATGGCAAGATTATCCCGCCCAGCGACTTTCTGCCGGCGGCGGAGCACTCCGGCCTCATCAGCCGCATCGACCTGACGGTGCTGCAAAAAGCCATTGACCTGCTGCATGAACAGCATCGGCTGGGACAGGCCATGAAGCTTTCGGTCAATATCTCCAGCAAGTCTTTGCTGAGGCCCAGCGTGGTCGAGCGCCTGGCCGACGCCCTGGTGGTCATGGAGGTGGATCCGTCGGTGATCACGCTGGAGATTACCGAGTCGTCTTTCATCACCAATATGAGGCATGCCACCGATTCCATCCATTTGCTGCAGGAGCGCGGCTGCAAGGTGGCGCTGGACGATTTCGGGGTCGGGTACTCGACCGTCGACTACTTAAAGCAGCTGCCGGTGGACGTGGTCAAGATTGACGGTGCCTTCGTACGCGACCTGGCGCGCACCGAGACCGATCAAAAACTGGTCGAGGGCATGACCCGGATGGCGCATGACTTAGGCAAACAAGTCGTCGCCGAATTTGTCGGCGACGCGGAAACCTTGGCCTATTTGCGCCAGTTTCAGGTCGACTTCGCGCAAGGCTACTTTATTGGCCGACCCGCGCCGGTTCCCGTCTTCCGGGCACCTTAGTCCGTCCCGGGACGGCCAGGCCGCACCGGGCTGCACCGTGGTGCTTCCGGGCGAAACCCGGACCCCGAAGCCAAACTGACCGCAGCAGATGGCGAGCGGTACACGCCCCGCTTGGTTTCTCCCCGGTGCACGGATGCCGTCGTCTTTGGACCGAAATCGGCATAGCGGCCTGCATGATTACCACGAAAGGAGCGGCCCGTGGCAGTGAAACCCGACCGCGGTGGCGAAGCCACCGGACAATCCGCCCCCCTTCGGCCGGTGGTGGAGTTCGCCTTGGACAGTCAGCGCTACGCCTTGCCGTTGGAAACCGTGGAGCAAGTGCTGGCCATGGTCTTGGTGTCGCCGCTGCCGCAGGCTCCGGACATGGTGGTCGGCGTCATTAACTTTCATGGCGTGCTGTTGCCGGTGCTGGACATTCGAAGCCGCTTCGGACTGCCGCCGCGGACATGGGGGCCGCGAACGCAGCTGATGGTGGTCCGGCCCGGCCCCTACCGTCTGGTCCTGCCGGTTGACCAGGTGTCGGGGGTGAGCCGGGTCAGCGTCGATCCGATTCCGCCGGAGGCGCTCATCTACCCGGGCGTCGGTCCCTTGGCCGGCATCGTCCGCCTGCCGGACGAACTTCTCTTTTTGTGCGACGTGGAGGCCTTCTTGTCGTTGGATGAGGCGCGCCAGCTGGCGGCTGCGCTTAAAGAGATGAACCCATGAAAGTCTCGGACGACGTGTTAAAGCAGGCCCGCGCCACGATTGCCGCCCAACTGGGCCTGGACTTTGGCGGGAGCCAGACCGTTCGCTTCGAGCGGGGATTGGCCGAGGCGCTTCGCGCCGCAGCGATTCCGGCCGGCGGCGCGGCGAGCTATTGGCAGGGTTTAGGCTCGCGCGCGGACGCGCAGGCGGAACTGATGCGCATCGCCCGCTATTTTACGGTGGGTGAAACCTATTTTTTTCGCGACGCGGCCTGCTTCGGGGCCTTGCGGGAGACGGTGCTGCCCGCACTCATCGCCCGCCAGCGCAAGCGGCCCCACTTTCCGGTGCGGATCTGGAGCGCGGGTTGCTCCACCGGCGAGGAGCCGTATTCCCTGGCCATCGTGCTGGACCAGTTGCTGGCGGACGACGCCTCGGTGCCGGTTGACATCGTGGCCACGGACGTCGATGCGTCGGCGCTGGCCACCGCCCGTCGTGGGCGGTATCGGGAGTGGTCGCTCCGCGAGACCCCATCCTGGATTCGCAGCCGCTATTTTGCCCCCGCCGGCCCCGGCCGCTATGAACTCAACCCGCGCATCCGCCGGATGGTGACCTTTATACCCGACAATTTGGCCAGCGGCGCCGCCCCGCCCGGAATCGGCGAGAGGGACCTGATTCTTTGCCGCAATGTGCTCATGTACTTTACGCCCGATGCGGCGGAGCGGGTGATTGCGCGGCTGATAGCGGCGCTGGCGCCAGACGGCTGGCTGGCGACTTCGCCGACCGAAGCGGCCGCCGAATGGTTTGAACCATTAAGCCCGGTCAATTTCACGGGAGCTATCTTGTTCCGGCGCGAACCGGCGGCGCCGGCCCTCCGGGATCAGGCCGGGTCCGCCGTCCAGCACATTTTGCGGTGGCCCGATGAGCCGCTGGCGGCGGTCGCCGATCCGGGCAATATTCCGGACGATCGGACGAAAGCCGAGACACCTGCGGTTCCCGCCGAGTCGGGGGGATGGTTGGCCCGGGCCCGCGCATTGGCCAATCAAGGGCGCCTGGCTGACGCCCGGCGCGAATGCGAGGCCTGGCTGGCGGCCAATGCATTAAATCCCGAAGGGTACCTGCTGCTGGCGGCCATTACCCAGGAAGAGGGGGATGTGCCTACCTCCCTCGAGGCTCTGCGGCGGGCGCTTTACCTGGACCCCGACGCGGCTTGGGCGCACTTTCTCATGGGCGGCCTTTGGTTTCGCGAAGGCGATCGCAATCGCGGGCAGCGGGCCATGGAAAACGCCGCGCGGCTTTTGGCCGCCATGGACCCTGATCGGGCGGTGCCCGGCGCCAACGAGGTGACCGCCCGCGATCTGCTGCAAGCGGCCAACGCCTACTTAAACGGGGAGGCGGAGGAGATGCCATGAGCGAGCGACACTTGCCCGACGGGAACCCGCACCCGGCGGACCCTGCCGGGACGGGATCTGCGCAGACGGAAGAGACGGTGAATATCCTAAGAGAGCGGGCGATCCGCCTGGCCGAGCCGTTGCCGTCATCCTGGCGGCAGACGCGGCTGGCCGATCTGCTGGTTTTTCAGCTGGGCGGCACCCGGTTCGGGATCGAAACCGCGCTGGTGGCGGAAGTGGTGAGTCATGGCGCCATAACCCCGGTGCCCGGCACACCCCCGTTCCTTCTCGGGGTCGGCCCCTATCGCGGCCGGATTGTCGCGGTGATCGACCTCCGCGCCTGGCTCGATGTGGACGGGCGGCCGTTGCCTCCCGATTTCCGGGTGGTGGTAGTGACGGTTGCGGGGATGACCTTTGGCTTGGCGGTGGACAGTGTGGAGGGAGTGGTCCGCGACGATGCCGGCCAACGGTTTCCGGTGGTGTCCCCCGCCTCCGCCGAGGGCACGCCGTTTGTGCGGGAGATGACGGGGAATCGGGTCGGGGTGCTGGATCTGGATGGTCTTTGCCGCAGTGGCCGGTTCGTGGTCAATGACGGCGTTTGACGCAGAAAGGATAGAGAACGACCATGCGTATGGGCATCACCGCGAAAATTGCCGGGGGATATGTGATCGGATTGGTTCTTTTGGTTATCGTATCGGTGGTGGCGCTGACTGCGCTGGACCGCACCACCGCCGGGTTTCGAAATGCCTTGTCGGATTTGAGCAACCATGCCGTCCTCGTTCTGCAAGCGCGCGGAACCGTCAATCTGGCGGCGGTCGACTATCTCCGGTACCGGCTGACGGGCGACAAGGCCTATCTGAATACGTTAACCAGCGACTATGGCCTGGCCCGGTTGCAGTTGTCGGGGCTTTACACCGCGTCGAGCGGCTCGTCGCGCGCGGCCTGGGGACAAGCCCTCACGCTCTTAAAAGAGTGGGACAGCCAGGCCATGGCTGCGGCGGCGGCCAGCAACGCCGGGCACAGCGCCACCTCGCTGAAGATTTTTCAAACCCAGGTGGTGCCGCTGCATGATCAGGTGGTGAAGATTATCGGCCAGCAGGTGGCCATCGGCCAGGCCCAATCCGCCCGGGACGAGCATAGTGCGTCGGCTATCGCCACCGGGGCCCTGTGGGCGGTATCGATTGCGTCCGCGCTGGCGGTGGTGGTGGCGGCGGTGATGGCCGTGGTGTGGATGGCGAGCCGGTCGCTCTCGGCCAAGTTGCGCGAGGCCATCGCCACCCTGACGAGTTCCGCGGCGGAGTTGCTGGCGGCGACGACGCAGCAGGCGGCGGGGACCTCCGAAGAGGCGGCAGCCGTGCAGGAAACCTCGACAACCATCGAAGAGCTCAAACAGACCGTCGAAGTCTCCGCGAAAAAGGCGGAAGCGGTAGCCACAACCTCGCAAAAAACCGACCAGGTGTCGGATAAAGGCCGACGCGCGGTGGCGGACACCGTGCAGCGGATGCGAGAGGTGCGTCAGCAGATGGAGAATCTGGCTGAGCGCATCCTCTCCCTGGCCGAGCAGAGCCAGGCCATCGGCGGGATTACCACGGTGGTTAGCGATTTGGCCGAACAGTCCAATTTGCTGGCCGTCAACGCCGCCATCGAGGCGGCCCGGGCGGGGGACGCGGGCCGGGGATTTGCGGTGGTGGCGACCGAAGTGAAGAGTTTGGCTGAACAGTCGAAACAGGCCACGGGCGAGGTGCGGGGGATCCTGGCGGACATTCAGCGCGCCACCCAAGCGGCGGTGATGGCCATGGAACAAGGGGTCAAAATGGTGACGGCGGGGGAAGCCGTGGCGGTGCAAAGCGGCGAGGCGATTGCCCAGCTCACCTCAAGTATCAGCGCCTCCACGCAAATGGCGCACCAGATTTTAGCGTCGTCGCAGCAGCAGGTGGCGGGCGTGGATCAGATCAGTGCGGCGATGCGCAACATCCAGCAGTCGTCGGTGCAAAATATGGCTTCGACCCGCCAAGTCGAGCGCGCCGCCCAAAATCTCAACGAACTGGCGGGGAGGTTAAACGACCTGCTGGTGGGGACCCGCCGCGGTCCAGGGAAAGGCGCCAGCGAGCAGTTGCTCGGCTCGCAGGAATTTCGGAGGCCGCAATGATCCGGGATTGGGCCGAGCACCCGTGAGCCAGCACGGTGACGCCCAGGAGCGGCTCTTGGCCATCTTCCGGGTCGAAGCGCGCGAGCATCTGCAAGAGATGGTGACCCATCTCTTGGCGCTTAGCGGCGGCGAGGCGGACGCCGCCAGGGAGCAAGCGGCGCTGCAAGGCCTCTTTCGAGCCATTCACACGCTAAAGGGGGCAGCCCGGTCGGTTGGTCTGGACGATATCGAGGCGCCCTGCCAGTCGGCGGAGGACGTGATGAGCCGGCTGGTGCGGGCCGAGCTGTCCCCCACCCCCGCCTTGCTCGACCTCCTGCAAGATCTGGTGGCGCACCTCGCCCGCTCTTTGGCGGGTGCCCCGGACGGACATGTCGGCCGCGCCCTGATTAACCGTCTACAAGCGGCCGCGGCGGCTCCCCGCAGCGCGCCGGACGCCAAAGCCCCGCCCGCAGTGGCGGCGTCATCCCCCGAAGCGCTGGCCGACGGAACCATTCGGGTCTCCACCGACGCCTTTGACGCCTTCATTTTCCGTACCGAGGATCTGGCGGCGGCCAACCTGGCTGTGGCCGAGCGGGCCCGACAGGCCCAGGCTTTAGCCGGAGCGCTGGTGCAACTGCGCAAACGGCTGGGAACCAGCCCCGAACTTTCAGCGGCGCAGGAGACCGCCCGCACCCTGTTGGCGCATCTTCAGCACGATGCGCTCACTATCGGTAGGGCGGTGGACGAGTTGCAACAGGCATTGATCCGGATCCGGATGGCGCCGGCCTCTTCGATTCTGGACGTGCTGCCGCTGATGGTGCATGACCTCTCCCGCGAGAACGGGAAACAGATCGACTTCTCCATCCGCGGCGGCGAGTTGGAATTGGACCGCCGGGTGCTGGAGGCGGTCAAAGACCCCTTGATTCACCTGGTGCGAAACGCCATCGATCATGGCATCGAAGCGCCCGCTGTGCGGGAGGCGGCCGGAAAGCCCGTGCGCGGCCGGCTGACGATCTCGCTGACGCCCCGCGAGGACAAGCAGATCGAGATCCGGTTGGCCGACGATGGGGCGGGTCTTGACTTGGAGCAGGTGCGGACGGCCGCCCTGCGGGCACGCTTGTTGACCGTTGACGAGGCTGCGGCGCTGACCTACGGGCAAGCCCAGGATTTGGTCTTTCGCTCCGGTTTTACCACCAGCCCCATTATCACCCGCGTCTCGGGCCGGGGCCTCGGCATGGCCATCGTCCGGGAGCGGGTGGAAAACCTGGGCGGGACGGTGCGGCTGGAGAGCGAGCCAAAGCGGGGAACCGCCGTGACGATGGTGATTCCCGCCGCCATCATCCGCTTTCAGGGTCTTTTGGTGCGGGCGGGCGGGCAGCGCTTTCTCATTCCGCTGGATGCGGTGGAGCGCACCTGGCGGGCGGCAGTTGACCAAATCCAATGGCTGGAGGGACAATCCCACATTTACAGCGAAGGGGCGTTGATTCCCTGCTGCCGCTTGCGCACCGTCCTGGAATTGGAAGGCGAGGGGGAGCCGGAAGCTGAGGACCATATTACCTGCGTGGCGCTTGCCTCGGGGACGGGAGGAGCGCGCGCGGTCCTGCTGGTGGACGAAGTGCAGGGCGGGCGCGAGGCGACGGTCAAGGAACTTGCCGCCCCGCTGGTGCGGGTGCGCAATGTGGCGGGTGCGGGGGTGCTCGGCACCGGCGAGGTGGTCCTCATCCTGCGCCCGGCGGACCTGGTCAAATGCCGCCAGGACAGCTTGCGGCCGGCGGCACCGAAATCGGAGCCGCAAGAACGGCGGCCGGTGGTTTTGGTGGTGGACGACTCGATAACCACGCGCACGGTGGAAAAGAACATTTTGGAGATGGCGGGGTTTGAGGTGCGGGTGGCGGCGGACGGCGTCGAAGCCTGGGGCCTGTTGGCGGGCGAGCCCTGCGATTTGGTGGTTTCCGACGTGGACATGCCGCGCATGGACGGATTTGAACTGACCGAGCGGATCCGCGCCCATCCTCGGTACCGGGATTTGCCGGTGGTGCTGGTGACGGCGCTCGAGTCGCGCGACGACAAGGAAAAGGGGATTCGGCTCGGTGCCAACGCCTACCTCTTTAAATCGGGTTTTGAGCAGACGAATTTGCTCGAAACCGTGCGCCGCCTAATCTAAGCCCTGGGGCGGAGGCTTCTCCGGCCGGACCCGGCGAAAAGGCGGATTGGCCCTGGGCTGCTGTGGGCCGCGCTCTACCGGCGCGGCGGTCGCTCGCGGGCGCTCGACCTGAAGGATCACACGGTATCGCCGTCTAAAAAGAGCACCGGCGCCAACGCGTCGGCGGTCAGCATGCGCGCCGCCCAGGAGAAGCCGGCGCCAAAGGCGACCAACAGCAACGCCTGCCGCGGACGAATCAATTGCTGATGAAGCATGTCGGCGACGGCCAGGGCCACTGAGGCCGAGCCGGTATTGGCAAAGCGGTCGACATGCGAAAAGACGCGGCTGGGGTCCAGGCCGAGCTGATGGGTGACCGCGTCGATGATCCGCTGATTGGCCTGGTGGGGGACAATCCAGTCCAGATCGGCGGAGGTCAGGCCGGACTCGGCCAGCAAGGCTTCTCCCGCCTGGCTCATGCGGTGCACGGCATGCTTAAAGACCTTGGGCCCGTCCATATGCAGCGTGTGGTGGGCGCCGGCGGCGGCCACCTCGGCGGTAATCTCGTGGCGCACCCCGCCGTAGGGGTTGGTCAGAATGTCCGCCTGGCTGCCGTCGGATTGCGAAAGGCTCCGGCCCAGGCTAAGTCCCTGGCGCTCGGCGGAGGATCCCAACAAAAACGCCGCGGAGGCATCCCCGAACAAGACGGCGGTGTGACGGTCGGCGGGGTCGACGAATCGTGAGAGCAGTTCGGTGCCCACCACCAGCACCCGCGCGCCGGCCGCGGCCATTCCTTCCGCTAGTTGCAGGGTTTGCAAAAACCCCGCGCAGCCGCCGGTGAGATCAATCGCCGAAGCATGGCTGGCGGAAAGCGCGTCCTGTACAAAACAGGCCGTGGGTGGAGACCACATTTCTGGTGTGTCGGTACAAACCAGCACCCAATCCAGTTTCTCGGCGCCTACGCCGGCGGCGTGCAGCGCGGCGCGGGCGGCATAGGTGGAAAGCGTTGCGGCGGTTTCGTCGGCGGCGGCGTAGCGGCGTTCCCGGATACCGGTGCGGGCGCGAATCCACTCGTCCGAAGTTTCCAGATGTTGGCTCAGCATTTTGTTGGTGACTTTACGGCGCGGCACATAGGAGCCAACACTCCAAACGGTGGCGCGGTTGGACATCCCGCACTCCCCCTTGCGATATGGTTTTGTCCCGTGAACCATTCGCGGTATGCGTGGCGATTTCCTCCTGCTCGAAAAAGGCCGGCGAACTCCGGCGAAGACGCGCCCAGGCCGGGGGGTGTGTGCCCGGCATGACCGTGGGCTTTCGGGTGCAAGTCCCGAATGGAGGTTGGCCGTACCAACCATGAGCCTAAGACCAGGGTGTCCGCCGCGAGGTGGAATTTGCAGGAAGTCGGCTTCATACCGCGCCCTGACGAACAAAAGTCGCATACGAGGCCGGTCGCGGGGGGCGAGTGCGCGAGTCAGCACGAAGCCCCATACGGCCAAGCCCGCGGCAGGTAGATGCGGCAGGGACATGCCGGGACAGCACACGGCCTTACCCGGGGAGAGTTCCGCGACCGCTCGGGGCCTCGCCGAAGTCCCACGGTGCAAGAGGGCGTGGTGCTAAAACAGCCAACACCCCGCTTCCGTCTGTCCGGGCTGGACGGGGTCTGGGCGGCATTGTTCGACTTTCTGTCGCCCACCGCTCAAGCACAGGAACAGGGTGACTTTGCGTATCACCGGATGCGCATCGCGTATCCGCAATACGAAACCTCGGGAGCTTTTTCCGCTGTGCTGAACCCGTTGGTATGTCAGGGTTTGTGGGCCCCCCTCAGAACATTTTCCCCCACCAGCGGACGAAGGAATGCGGGTTTGAAGCACGCGGTCGGGCGATTCGCACCGATTTGACCCCAACCGGTGGGCGGTCTTCGAAAATACCGGAAACCCGCATGCGGACACGCAAAACGGGCCGAGCTCTGGTAAAATAGAGGTAACGCACCACACTTTACCGCAAGGAGCTGGCCCGTATGGCTATCATACCACAACCATCCTTTTTTAGTTGGGATCAACTCGCCGAACTGGGGGATTTGGAACGCTTGGTGCTGGTTTTGGACACGGTGCCCGACGAAGCCTTGATGCGGCGGCTGGAGACCGCCCGCGGACGCGGGCGCAATGATTATCCGGTCCGGGCGCTCTGGAACTCCGTGCTGGCGGGCATCGTCTTTCAACAT
>JAJZZA010000061.1 GCA_021797825.1 Bacillota bacterium
CGGCCACCCTTGACGCTCCGCGATGCGGTCCGGGCCAGGGCCAAACTCGGCGGGTTTCTGGGCCGGAACCGCGACGGCGAGCCCGGGGTGAAAACCTGGTGGCGGGGATATCGCCAGTTGCCGTGGCTCTGTTGGTGGGACGAGGTGCCCCGGAGCCCGTCGTAAGGTGTTGTCTCGGGCATCACCCGTCGCGTGCCGCGACGGGGCTTGGGGATGCCCCGAAACACGGGTGCCCCAGGTTGTGTCCGAGAAAGCGCTCTCCATTAACCCGCATGACAGGTTCCTATGCGCCGTTACCGTTCGCCCTGTTCTGGCCGGATATTCCTCCCTATGGGTAAAGATTAGGCCTTAAGGCCGGGGCTTTACGGCGTATTTTGGTAAATCCGCGTGGGCGCGGGTTAGACCGGAGACGAACCGACAGGTGTCGCTCCCAATTGGCGGGCACGCTCACCGGCTTGCAACAGAGCCCGTTTCATCACCCCCGGCCAGTCGGCTTGATCCAGGACTTTTAACATTGCTTCGGTGGTTCCTCCGGGCGAGGCCACTTGTTCCACCAACCGGTCAAAGGGCTGATCCGTTTCGGCCAGTGCCAGCTCCGAGGACCCGCGGACCATTTGCAAGGCCAGAGTGCGGGCGACGTCGCGGGGTAGGCCGAGTTGCTGCGCCGTATCGACGATGGTGTTGACAAATACATAGACATAAGCGGGACCGCTGCCATATAAGGCGGTCATGGGATTTAGCAGGTGTTCCTCGGTTTCCACCACTTCGCCCAAAACCGCGAGCAACTCCCGTACGATGGCTCGTTGACTGGGCGAAACCCCGGAAAAACTGACTCCGGTGACGGAACTTCCGACCCGGCTGCAAATGTTGGGCATGGCCCGGATGAGGGGACGGCGGGGCAGACTTTCAGCCAGACGATCAAGCGTGATTCCAGCCGCGGCCGATAGCACCGGCGTGAAGGCGGGGCTGTAGGTCCGCACGGTGAGGAGAGCGTCTGGGATGTCCTTGGGCTTTACCGCCAACACCACTAAATCCGCATTGGTCAATATGCGAGGATTGGTCACGACGCAGTCGCTGGCTGGCGACTCCCATCCCCGTGACAGGTAGCGATGGGAACGGGCTAAGACCTGGAAACGGACGGGACTGGGCTGGCGCATCCATCCCGTGAGCAAGGCGTGCGCGAGGTTTCCGGAGCCTACGATGACAACACGGTTCATGGTCGCGACCCTCCCCAAAAAAATTACCCCGATTCGTGTCTAAGGACGAATCGGGGTTCGCGGTACCACCTTAGTTGTCTGGTGCGTGCGACGGGCAACGCTCCAGGCATCTCGTAGTCCTCGCTATCGGGAGGGAACCGCCTTTTGGGCACTCAAGAGATGGGAAGAAAGGGAAGCACGCGGCCTCTCACCAATTGCCGCTCGCTGGATCGCTTGGCCTGTTCGTAGTCTCCGTCATCGTTGGTAACCATATTAGATTAGCTTACAGTATAGCGGAGGAGTCGCAATCCTGTCAAGATGGACAGATGTGCAGCTTTTTGCGCTGCGGGAAGGCGAGCGGTGTGTGCGCAGACATTTTGAGCCGGATGGGGCGGGTTGACGTAAAGCCCAGGGTCAATGGGCCGCACACCGAAAGGCCATATGGTGCCCGTCGTGGTGATGGACGCAACGAAGCACACCGTCGAGTGGTTGCCAGGCCCGCCATATATCGTCATTATGCGATGTCTCAAACCAAGCATTTGCCTTTGCGTTGCCAGTTCCCGGTTATATAGTGACCGGACTGGGAGAACCCGGGCAGGTTAGGCTGGTTCGTCATGGCCACGAGCGGGGCGCCGCGGCCCTATGCCCGTGGCGGCGTCGAGTCCAGTGTCCAGTCGTACGGTGGAGGAAATGCTGAAAGTGGGGACTGTCCATGTTTTTGGGGAAGTCCTGGTGATTAATTACTCCCGCCGCCTGGCGGATTCGCAGGGGGAATATCGCGCCCCTTAAACGGCATTGAGGGTCTTTGCATTGCTCTTGGGTCAGCCCACGGGCCTTTCGCAACCGCCAATCAACTGCTGCACCCCGCGATGATGGCCGCCAACGCAATCGTGAGCACGGTGGCGTAGGGGTGGCGCACACCCCGGGGTTTTCGGACATCCGACAGGGTGGCTAAGCCCGTCATCAGACGGCGATGCCCGGCGACCCCCGATTCGGTGCCTCCCGAGACACACGAAGCCACATCCCGCGCCGCCGTCAGGCAGGTCTGGGCTTGCGGCACCACGGGTCGCAGGGCCACGAGTTTAACCTGACCAGGCCAACTGCTACGTGCCGGCGTGACGTCCCGCGTCCACCAAGTGGCAGCCCCATCGACGGTCTCGCGAAAGCGGGACGGACCAGTGAACGTTGCGGCCAACCCCACGGGATGCTGATGCAGGGGTCTGCCCGTCGCGGGGTAGACGGTGCGTCGCCAACCCCACGACACGCGACCCCGGATTGGGCATGTGAGCGCCGGGCGAAATCAGAAAGCGGGCGTTGGTGGCCCCGAAGCGCAATCGACGAGACCGTTGTTCGGCCGTCCACCCAATCCGGGCATCCGCGCTCGACCGCGATAGGCCGCGGCTGTCCAGCCACCCGGGGTTT
Source organism: Bacillota bacterium (assembly GCA_021797825.1). Classification (GTDB taxonomy): domain Bacteria; phylum Bacillota; class Sulfobacillia; order Sulfobacillales; family Sulfobacillaceae; genus JAJZZA01. The sequence continues at coordinate 2,619 of JAJZZA010000061.1, forward strand.
TTCTGCCGTGACCCGCACCCCGTTAGACTGGCGCCTGCTCCCCCCCCACCCGTTTGCTTGCCATAGATGGGGTCTTACGCGTTGGTGGACCACACGCTGTGCAAATCACCCGGGGCTTCTAAGAGGTGTTTTAGCACCTCGAAATCCGATTGCATCTGGTGTTGCACGATTTTGGCCATAACGGGCTCCGCCAGCTTAAAGAGCCCCCCCGACTCGATCGCCATCGAAAAGTCGACGCGGGTCCCTCCGTCAACCGGCTCGAAATCCAGGCTGCCGGTGGCTTTTACGGCGTCGTTGCCGGAGGCAAACGCGTACCTTTGCGGCGCGTCAAATTGGGTTACCGCTCCGGATACCTCCAGCCGGCGCCCGAGAAAGCTGCGTACGTACACATAACGGGTTCCCGGTCCCCACGGATCTTCGGAAAGCTTTCGCACCTCGACCACTCCGCTTGACCATTCGGGATCGTGTTCGGGGTTGCTCACGAAATCGAAAACCTGCTCGACTGGCCGATTAATCACCACGCTGGCATGCGTCTGGATCATGGGAATCCCTCCTCGCAGAAAAGACTTTGCCTAGCCTGTAACCACACCCCAGTTCTTGTTCCCCGGACCCCTGCTTCCGGCGGGAGCGGACGCTTTGCCGGCCCGGCGGACCCTCCACCTCCCGATCAGCACGCCAACCGGCCCCGTCCTCAGCCTCAGGATAGTCAGTTCGGGTGCCGGAGTTCATCCGGGAAAACACTCAATATTGGGCCCCCCGGTACTCAATTTTCGGATCCGCGCCCAACGTTTTCCCGTCCCGGATGAGAGCGCACCAGGCCCGGTGTCCCGAACCGGGACAGGCTGGCGGGCGTCTCCGGTTATCGAGCCGATGTTGCGCAAGGCTGCCACGCGCCGAGAAGAGCTTTCAGGCGGTCCGGGCACCCGCGACGGCCGCCACTGCCGTTGGAGTCGTTCTTTCAACCCGACTGGCCAAGGGGCGATTTCGTGGGGCCTAGCTAGGCCTAAAAGAGCAACGGGGCAGTTCGGGCGACCCGCTGGCCGGTTGGCTACCCGGTTGGCGCAGGCCGCCCCCCAAAAATCCGGGGACCAGGGCACGGGCTTTTTTGCACGGATAGCCTAAAAGCGTGGTCGCCGGCGCGTTCGACCCCGTGATGCGGCGTTGCCTTGACTTGCGGGCCTAAGCATCGTCACCTCTTGTCCGGCCATTTCCGGTCGCGCACCACGCAGGGTGCCCCCACCGAACTCTGCAAGCGGTGTGGGGGGAGGCCGCCTGATGACGGGAGGAATCCCGGCCCCGGCACGGTGGTCCAAATGCTTGGACTGGCACCCGCCGCTCCGCCTTCCCCGTCCACGATCGGCCACTTCCCGGGCTTCACCCGGGTGGGCTGTCATTGCCGCCCTCAGCCGGAGTCCCGGCTCCACGTCCAATCCGGGCGGATTAAGAATATTTGGGGAAGGGGAGCGTGAGGCGGAGCCTCGGCACCATGCCCGGGCGACGCCCCGACTGGTGGCGTCGCCCGCGTCTCCGGCCAACCGCTGCAAGACCACCGGCACGTGGGACAAACGCTTGCCCGGGGTGAGTCCGTGGTGATCACGATCCTCAGAGCGGCAGACCTCCGATTTGCGGCGGTTTTGGCGGGCTATCGTCAAAGTGGCCACCTATCCGCGCCCGGTCCGACGGGCGGGAGAGCGGCCTGCCCGCCGCGATGGTTTTTCTGTCCGGATTGCGTGGGGGACGACGGGGCCTTAGACTCCCAATGATTACGCCGGGTGGTGTAAAATATAGGCAGTTACCGGATCTGTCGGGTGTCTTGGGAGATCGGGCCGGAGGGGTGGAGCAGGCGATGACACGAGCGCATCCGAGCATGCCCGGTGGCGAGCAGGATGTTCCAACCGAACCGTCTCCTGCCGAGCGCGAAAGGATTGCGGCGCAGATGTTTTCTGCTTTGCCGCTGCCGTTTGTTTTGGTTAGTGAGACGGGCCACATTGTGGAGTGCAATCCCAGCGCGGAAAAATTTTTTGGAGTCAGTCCGAGGGAGATTCTGGACGCGCCGGTCCTGTTGGTGATGGGCATGGCGCGGATTGTCGGCCAGGCGCTGGTGCCATGGGATAGCTGGGACCAACTGCACGCCGAACTGGAGTTGGGGGACCGCATTCCCTGCCGGATTGCGAGTCGTGACGGGCGGATCCACATTGGCTCGCTGGTTGGCACCACCTTCGCTTACCGGGGCAAGCCCTATACGATGGTGGGGGTGGTGCAGTCCCGCCAGGCGGATGGGCAGGAGACTCTGCCGGCCTGGGCATGGCTCGATCCCGTGACCGGTCTGGAAAACCGGGTGTTCTGGGAACGGCAGCAGGCTTTGTGGGATCAACAGACCGGCATCGTGGTCATGATGGACGTCGACGATCTGAAAACCGTGAACGACCTCTACGGGCACACTCAAGGCGACCGGGTGCTGGCGGCCGTGGGCAGCGCCTTGCGGGACCATCTGCTGGCCGGGGGGCGGGTGGTCCGCTACGGCGGCGATGAATTCGTGGGATGGTGGCCCGGGGTGGACCTTTCACGCGCTCGGCAGTACGTGGACGCGGTCAATGCCGGACTTCATGACCGGGCGTTGGCTACGGATCTGCCGCTGGTACCCCATGTCAGTTACGGAATTGCGCCGTACTCACCCGGCCGACTGGCCGTTGCCCTGCGCGAGGCGGATGACGCCATGTATGCCCAAAAAGGGACACTGTTGCGGAGTCAGCGCGGGGGACGGCTCATAATCAGCCGAACGCGGCGGACCGACGTCAGGCTGCCAGGGGGCGAAGAGTCACAACCGGGGCACTTGGCCGGCCAATTCGGCACGGAGTTTGATCAGGCGTTGCGGAGCCTCTATGCGCAGACGGTTGGGGAAGCACGGGCCTTTTTGGATTTTGTCGGTTTGGAACCCGGCATTGCGGTGGTGGAAGTGGGAGCGGGAACCGGACGGCTCGCGTTGGATGGAGGAATGGCCAGGCGGGTGGGCGCGGAGGGCGTGGTGCTGTTGACCGAACCCTCACCGGTGCAACTCCAGCAAGCGCGGCAACGCGCGGCCGACATGGGGTGTGATTGGGTGCGGTTCTTGCAGGCTCCGGCAGAATCACTGCCGCTGGCGTCGGGGGGAGCAGATCTGGTTTTGGGAGCCTGGTTTTTGCACCTGTGCGACGCGGAACGGGCGGTGCGCGAACTGGCCCGGGTGACCCGGCCGGGGGGACAGGTGGCGTTAAATGTGATAGTCGACTTATCCTGGTCTAGCGTCTGGCTCGAGATCTTGACTCCGGTGCGGCAGGCATTGACCGATGCCGGTCTGCCGCTGCGGGCCCCGGGACATCAGATGGGCGATGCCCAGCGCATGTGTGAGTCCGCCGGACTGCACGTCGAACGGGTCCGGTATAACGAGGAAAGCCTATCGTTTAACCAATGGCAGGTGGCCTGGCAGTTTCTCAGTCAGGGCGGGCATTTGCAGCTGATGGCCCGCGGGCTGTCGGAAGCGGCCCGCGCGGTCGCGCTGGAAGAGGTGAAAAACCGGATGCCGGCGATTTTTGCGCGCACCACTCCGACCGATCGCATGTGGACCGGGGGCACCGAGTATATCGTTGCCCGACAACCTTAAGCCGTCTGGATGGGGGACCAGGCCCGCCCATGGCGTGGGATGCACGCCGGGGTAAAACGGTATGGGTTCCGGCAATAATGGAACCGATGGCCAGGTTGGGGCAGACGCTGCGGCGAAATTTCGGCCCGCGCAGTTATTGCCGAATGCCCCATTGGAGGTAAAATGAAAGAAAGAGGGGGTGGTCCCAGATGCCGTTGAATTTGATGCGATATGTGGTGCCTCACCCTGGGTTGGTGTTGGGAACCACATTCGCGGTGGTGGTGGTATTCGGATTGGTCACCCGATGGGCGTGGCGGTACTTAAGCGAGCCTGACGAGGCCAAAAAATCGTCCAAGGCCAAGGCATAACCGGGGATCATCCCAGGCCGGCCGAAGCGGTCGGCCCTTTTCTTGTGTTCTGCGGGTTCCGGTCGGCATTTTGGCGGTCGGCCGCAATAGTCGGTAGGCGTATGGAGGGGCGGCATGAAAATCGGTCTCTTGGGTTTTGGCACGGTTGGGTCGGGGTTTTATAAGGCGCTGGGGCAGGCGGTCTTGGAAGGGCGACTCCCAATTGGGGAGCCGCTTGCGGTGCAAAGCATTCTGGTGCGCCATCCGGAGCGGCATCCGGAGGTAAAAGGGCTGCTGACCACCGATGTCTACGAGATTCTGGACGATGCCGCGATCGGCATTGTGGTAGAAGTGATGGGCGGGATGGAACCGGCCCGGAGCTACATCCTGGAAGCCTTGCGCCGCGGGAAATCCGTGGTGACGGCCAATAAGGAAGTGGTCGCCGAAGCCCTGCCGGATTTGGTGGCGGCATGCAGAAAAGGCGGTTCCAGCCTGTATTTTGAAGCCAGCGTGGGAGCGGGCATCCCCGTGATTCAGGGTATCCACCGCGGTCTTTCGGCCAATCGCATCGACACCGTCACCGGCGTGGTGAACGGCACGACCAATTTCATCCTGTCGCGCATGACGGAGAATGGGCTCGATTTCGCGGAGGCGCTGAAGGAAGCGCAGGCGGCCGGATATGCGGAGGCGGACCCCACGGACGACATTGAAGGCTATGACGCGGCCCGCAAGGCGGCTATTTTGGCGACCATCGCCTTTGGCTCTTGGGTCCGTCCCGATGACGTGTCGGTCGAGGGGATTACGCGGGTGACCGCGGAGGACTTGGCGTATGGGAAAAGCCAAGGCTGGGTGTTGAAACTGGTGGCCTCGGCGGCGCAGCAGGATGGATCCATCGTGGTGCAGGTGGGCCCCGTGTTTCTGCCCGGCCAGCACCCGCTGGCCAGCGTGGGGGGGGCGCACAACGCCATATGGATTGAAGCGCATCCAGTCGGCGACGTCATGTACTACGGACTGGGCGCGGGAAGCGGATCGACCGCCAGCGCGGTTTTGGGCGACGTGATTGAAGCCGCGCGTGATATCCGGCAGTCCCGCGAGGGGTATAGCTGGATGCCGACCCGGGCCTTGACGATAGGCGATCCTGAAGCCAGCTCGCGGACCTATTACTGGCGGATCGAGGTCGAGGATAGGCCGGGGACGCTGGCGCAGGTGGCGGGGGCATTGTCCGAGGCGGGCATTAGTCTGCGCTCGGTCCATCAAACACCGGTGGCGGAGGGGCGTGCCGTCCTCTTTCTGGCGACGCACGCCTGTACCGGGAAGAATTTGCAGGTGGCTGAGGGTCTGGTGGAAAGCCTGCGGGTGGTGTGGGCGGTGGGCCGGCCGATTCCCGTGTGGACGGCATCCGCCGATTAGAGTCATGCGGGCGGTTGGAGCCGGTTGCAAAGTCTGGTAGGATCGTCCCATGAAAGACGAGACCTTCCCCCACCCAATTTGGCCCTGGCAGCGCCAGCCAGGGTTTCCCTGGCCCGGCTTGCGGTTCTACCGGGCCGCCGAACCGTTCGTGCTGGATTCCGGAGAAGTGTTGCCGGATCTGTGCTTGGCCTGGGAGGAGTGGGGGGATCGCTCCAATCCGACCCTCGTGGTGTTTCACGCATTGACCGGCGACAGTCATGTCACCCGGCACGGCCCCGACGATCGGGCCGGCTGGTGGGAAGGGGTGGTGGGGCCGGGGCTTTTTATCGATACCACCCGGTGGCATGTGGTGGCGGCCAACGCGTTGGGCGGCGCCATGGGAAGCACCGGGCCCTCTTCGCCTGGCCCGGATGGGCGTCCCTACGGCAGCCGCTTTCCGGAAGTGACATTGTTTGATCTGGCGCGAACGGTTCGGCAGTTGCTGACCGCCGAAGGATTGTGCTCGCCGGTGGCGCTGCTCGGCGGCTCGATGGGGGGAATGGCGGCCCTGGCCTATGCCAGCCAGTTTGCCGAGGACGTCTCGGGAGTGCTGGCGATTGCCTCGCCCATCGCCCATTCCCCTTGGGCGATTGCCTATCACGCGGTGGGGCGGGCGGCGATCCGCCAAGATGCGGCCTATGCCGGCGGGGATTATTATGGTGAGCCTGTCGGTCCCGAGCAGGGTCTGATGATTGCGCGGATGGCGGACATGATCTCCTATCAGCATCCCGAGGCGATGGAGCGTAAGTTTGGCCGCCGATATCAGACCCCGCAACGCGATGAGTTTGAGGTCGAATCCTATCTGGCCTATCAGGGACGCAAATTGGTGCGCCGCTTTGATGCGAATTCGTACCTGGTTTTGACCTCCGCCATGGACCGGTTTGAATTGGATCGGGCGGCTCTCGCGCGTCTGCGCGCGCTTCCGGTGTGGATGGCGGCGATTGCCAGCGATATGTTGTATCCCCCTGATGAAATGGCCCGGCAGGCCGACCGTCTGCGGAAAGCGGGGGTGGCGGTGAAATTGTGCCATCTGGCAGGATCGTGGGGCCATGACACGTTTTTGGTGGACCAAGCGGCGGCGGGGCGCCTGGCCCAAGAGTTTTTGGCGGCGGTCGAGGCGCGAACCGCGTCGTTGACGCCGGAATCGCGTTAGCGGGACCGGGGCAGGATATCCCGGGGGAGGGATATCCGGTGCAACGGTTGCGGTGCCGGCGTTACAAGGTTGTGACCAGAACGGGGCATATCTGGGCCCGCCATCTGGAATGGGGACCGGATGCGCTGAGAGTTTGGGCGCGTCGGGATTCGGGCGGCGCATCGGTTCTGATCGCGGTGCCGCGCGAGACGGTCCGTTATGTGGAAGCCGAGACAGGCCGGGAAACCCGTCGCGCCCGCATGCGGAGACAATGGCAGCCCGCGAATGGCAGTCAAGCCGGGAAACGGCAAGCATGCGATCGCGGGGAGAGCGCGGCGAACGAGGCGGGATGCAACTGCCACGCGGTCCTGAACCCAGGGAGCGTGACCGGCGCCAAAAGAGCCTCGTCAAGTCGGATGCGCCGGGCCGGAGCCGGAAAACCCGGGGAACGCTAATCGATGCGTCTTGCCGCACGACCGCTCGGGTTGGCGTGGCCAGCCACGGAGCGGGGAAAACCGCACAGGAGGGGAGCCGCCGCGGACCAAAGCGGGATCAAGCCGGTTTGCGACGTCTCGAAGCGTGAGGCTTGCGGGCGCGGCCCGACTGTTGGTGCCTGCCGCCAGTTCTCGGCTTGGTATTCTGGGCGCGGGATCTTTAGGTCTGGAGATCTTTTTCCGTGTGCAAGGCCAGTGCGGAGACCATGTCCCAAAATTCGTCTTGGTGGTCCGGCGCCGCGGTCGATTGAAGTACGGCCTGTTCGGCGGCTTCTTTCATGCGCTGGGTGTAGAAGAAGAAAATCTCCGCACTTTCGGGCCGGTTTTTTCCGGCCTCGGCTGGGGAACTCCAGACGGAAGCGTAGGCCCAGGCGTGGAGCAACAGGCGCAAATGCTCTTCCTGTTGCTCCCAGCGTGACGCGAGCAGTTCTTCCAGGATGGCTTGCCGGGTTCCCGCCCAGGGCACTCCCGTCGGCAGTTGATGACTGACCGCATGCAGTGTGCGGTCGCGATGCGCGGCCCGCAGGACTTCCCAGTCGAAGGTGGCTTGCGGAGGCTCTACCACGGGCCGGTCGTGATAGTTCCGGGCAATCCAACCGGTGCTGTCGAGTTGCCGCCGTTCATTGTCATTTAAGTCGGCCTGCAAAACCGCCCCAAACAACCGGCCTTCCCTAATGTAGCCGGAGCGGATGCGTTCAGTCAGGTCGGAATCCAGCCCCGTTGAGAAATCGCCTTCTTGCAGCGGCACTGTCCGTCACCCCTTTTCTTTGGCCCTCATTTTCGAGCGGATGTCAAGCCGTAGTCCCCGTCTTCGACAAATGGTTCGCCCAGTTTCTGTCCTAATTATATGCCGAAACCCGGTCGCGAGGACAAAACCGAGGCAGGGCTCGCACGACCCTCCCGCCGAAGCCCCTTTTTCGAGCCGGTCGCGGCCGTCTATTGCGAAAGATGGAAAAACCCCGGAATACGCAACGAACCGCTGGGCTTATGTGTTGTCGCATCAGGCCCTTGTCGCGGACAGGCGATCCCTGGCAAATTGACGTTAAGCCTGGCCGGGTGTGTCCGGTATAATGAAGGGAGGCGTGAAGCGTTGCGCGGGAGGTGGCCGGTGGCACTAGTCCTGGTGCTGGGAGGGATTTCGTCGGGGAAGAGCCGGTTTGCCGAGGATTGGATCGCCCGGCAGGCCCCAGGGCAGCCGGTGCTGTATGTGGCAACGGTGCAAGCCGCCGGGGCCGATGCGGAGCTGCAGCGGAAATTGGACCGGCACCGCGCGCGGCGTCCCGCCCATTGGACCGTGCGCGAAGTCGTGGGCACGGCGGCATTGGCGGCCGCGGCGGAGGCGGACGCCGGTCAGCCGGTGCTGCTTGACGGGCTGGGTCTGGCGGTGGCGGCCGCCATCGCAGAAGGGGATGGCAGGGAGTGGTGGGAACAGGTGGAGCGGGTCGCGCAGCGCCCGGGGTGGACGGTGGTTGTCTCCGATGAGGTGGGCCTGGGGATGGTGCCCCTTACCCCCGAGGGCCGGAAGTTCGCGGACACTCTCGGCGAATGCCACCAGCAGCTGGCCGCGTTCGCGCAGCAGGTGATCTGGGTGGCGGCGGGGATTCCGGTGTGGGTCAAGGGACGCGACGATGGCGCGCAATCTTAGCATTTTAGGGACATCGTCCAATGCCGGCAAAAGTCTCATTACGGCCGGACTCTGTCGGATTCTGGCTCGAGAGGGCGTGCGGGTGGCGCCGTTTAAGGGGCAGAATATGGCGCTTAACGCCTTTGTCACGGCTGACGGCGGCGAAATCGGGTATGCCCAGGCTTTTCAGGCCCGGGCGGCTGGGCTCTTGCCCACGCGGGACATGAATCCGGTGTTGATCAAACCGGAGGCCGACATGCACTCGCAACTGATTGTGCGGGGAGAGGTGCGCGGCCGTTACCATTCCCGCGATTTTCGGGGGAAGCGGGAAGAACTGTTTGAAGAGGTGGCGACATCCTTTGACCGGTTGGCCAGTGAGTACGAGGTGATTCTGCTTGAGGGCGCCGGCAGTCCGGTGGAACTGAACCTCATGGAAGGGGATCTGGCCAATCTCCGGATGGCAGCATATGCCGACGCGGAGATGCTCTTGGTCGGGGACATTCATCGCGGCGGGATTTTCGCCGCGATGTGGGGCACGGTGGCGCTGATGCCGCCGGAGTCGCGCCGGCGGCTAAAGGGCTTGATCGTCAACAAGTTTCGCGGGGACGCCAGCCTGTTTGCGGATGGGGCGACCCGGCTGGCGGAGTTGACGGGAGTTCCCGTGGCCGGAGTGGTGCCGTGGACGCCGCTGGTCCTGCCCGAGGAAGACAGCGCAGGCCTGGACGACAGGGAAGAACCGAGCACTTCCGGCGCGCCGGTGGTGGTGGTGCGGCTTCCGCACATCAGCAATTTTACCGATTTTGATCCGCTCCGGGCGGAACCGGGGATTCAGTTGGCATTTCGGCGGAGTCCGCCGCGAGAGCGGCCGCGGGCGGTGATCATTCCGGGATCTAAGACCACGCTCCATGACTTAAACTGGCTGCATGTGGCGGGGTGGTCGGATGTGCTGCGGCGGTGGGCGGCGGCGGGGACCGTTGTCCTGGGCATCTGCGGAGGATATCAGATGTTGGGCTGCTCGGTGGCCGATCCGTTGGGCGTGGAGGGTCCGGTGGGCGGGCAATGCTCCGGGGTGGGACTGGTCCCCGCCGATTCCATCATGCAGCCGCGCAAAACGACGCGCCAGCGGGTGGGGAGAGTGGTCGCCGCCGGATGGGAGCCGGTCGCGGTGAAAGGCTACGAGATTCACGCCGGGATCACGACGCCCAGGGTGGGACAGCATCGCCCCTGGCTGCGACTAGAAGGACCTCGGGCCGAGGACGGGTGGCACTCGGCCGATGGGAGGGTGTTCGGGACCTATTTGCATGGATTGTTTGACGCCCCCGGGTTTCGTCGGGAGTTTTTGTCAAAATTGGGCGTTTCCTCCGGACTTCTCGCCGATCCGGTGGAGGAGGCGCTGGATGTATGGGAAGAGGTGCTGCGGCGGCATGTCGATCTGGCCACTGTTTTCCGTTTGGTCGGGGTTTGACTTATCGGCCTGGATATTCTTGGGTGCCGTGCTCGACTTGATGATCGGCGATCCGATTTGGCGGTATCATCCGGTACGCTTGATCGGGTCGGCCATTGCCGGTCTGGAAAACGTCGTGCGCCGGCCGTCTTGGGGCCGGGCAGGCCTGCGGCTCGCGGGCATGGGACTAACCCTAGCGGTGGTGGTTGGGGTGCTGACGTTGGTCACCGCCGTGCTCTGGGCGGCCAGCAATGTGTCGATCTGGCTCTTTCGGTTGCTGGTGGTGGGATTGGCGTTCTGGGGATTGGCGATTCGCGGTCTGGCCGAGTCGGCGCTCCTGGTCTATCGGCCGCTCATGCAAAACCGCTGGGATGACGCCCGGCGGCAACTGGCGATGATCGTGGGGCGCGACACGACGCACCTTAGCCAGTCGGAGATGGTGCGGGCGACTGTCGAATCGGTGGCCGAAAATACCTGCGACGCGGTGGTGGCACCACTTTTCTATCTCTTCGTGGGCGGTCCGGCCTGGCTCTGGGTGTATAAAGCGATCAATACGCTGGACTCGATGATTGGCCACACCAACGGCAAATATCGGGATTTCGGGTGGTTTTCGGCACGCCTCGACGACGTGGCGAATTGGGTTCCGGCGCGGATTACCGGAGTCGCCATTACCTTGGCGGCGGCGACCGATGGTCGCCTTCGGCAAGCCTATGCGGTGATGCGCCAGGACGGCCGCAAGCACCCCAGTCCCAATAGCGGGGTGTCCGAAGCGGCGATGGCGGGCGCGCTGGGCGTGAGCTTAGGAGGTCCCAACGTTTACGAGGGTGTGGTCTCGCTGCGGCCTCGGATCGGCCAGCCCGAGTATCCCCTGAGCCCTGCGGCGATTGTGCGCGCCGTCTCCGTCAGCTTGCGGGCGACGCTGGTGGTGGTGATTGCCTTCGGATTGCTGGCGGTCATCGTTTCCGGCCGTTGGCTGCAGTAAGGTGATGCGCGGCGCGCGGCAATCCTTGGCGTTTTTGACCCGGCTGCCGGTTGCTGCCGGCGGCGAAGAGGCACGGGGGATTTTGGCTTGGTTCTGGCTGCCGGGTGTGCTTTACGGCGCGGTCTGGATGGCGGCGAGGTGGACGGCCCACTTTCTGCCGGCCAGCGTGGCCGCTTTAGCCGCAGTGGCCGGTGAAGCGCTCTTGTCGGGGGCGTTTCACTGGGATGGCTGGGCGGACGTGTTTGACGCCTGGGCGGCGGGTCCCGAGCATCGGCAGGCGGCTCGGCGCGATTCCCGCCTGGGTGCGGTGGGGGCCGTATTTTTGGGTCTCGGCCTAGCCGGTATGATGATCCTCTTTCGCGCTACCGTGGCGCGCATGCCGGTGGCGCCGGCCTTGTTGGCCCCGTTAATGGCCCGGGCGGTCATGGCCGCCGGCTTGGCCTCACAGCCGGTGGAGCCCGCAAGCCATTTGGCTCGCTGGCTTAAAGCGAGCGCGCAAGGGCGCGACGCGGCGGTCACCCTGGCGGTCGCTATCGGGCTAGCCTTGCTCCTGTTGGGGGTGCGCGGCCTGTTGCTGACAGCGGGCGTGGCGGTGGTGGTGGCGGGGTTCTGGTTTTGGACGCGCCGCCTTTTCGGCGGGCTTAACGGGGACGTCTTAGGCGCCACCGCGATTTTGACGGAATTGACCTGGATGCTGGGATTGCTTTGGGGAGGACACTAGGCAGTGCATGGGGGACAGTGGTATCAGGCGATTTATGAGGGAGGATTCCGACGGGAGGGATGGGTTGATTTATCCAGCAGTATTTCACCCTATGGGCCGGGTCCCCGCGCCCGGCGCCTCTGGCCCGGACTTATCGATCAGTTGGATCGCTATCCCGACCCGGAGTATCATGGGCTGACCGCGGCGATTGGCACCCACTTTGGCTTAGACCCGGACTCGGTGGTCGTGACCGCGGGGGCGACCGAGGGTATCGATTTGATTTACCGGGCTTTAAAACCCCGCCAGGTGGCGGTGGTGATTCCGGCCTTCGCGGAGTACGCCGAGCGCGCGCGGGCGCTGGGCATCGCGGTCAGCACGGTGACCAGCCCGCAACGGTTAGGCGCGGGGCCCGGGATATTGGTGCTGGCCAATCCGATTAACCCCACGGGTCAGGTCTGGCCTCGCGCCGAGATGCGAAAGTGGCGGGAGGTGGCGCACCGGCAAGGGTGGCGCTGGGTGGTGGACGAAGCGTTTTTGGAATTTTTGCCGGACTGGCGGGAGCGCTCCATGATGGCCACCGCCGCAACCGCCGATGACCTAATTGTGTTGCAATCGCTCACCAAATTTTACGGACTGGCTGCCCTCCGACTCGGTTTCGTGGTGGCTGCGGCGTCTCTCCGACCATCGTTGCGTCGGCTGCAGGTGCCCTGGCAGGTGTCTTGGGCGGCGGCGCAAATGGGAGCGGCGGCGCTGGCAGATCAACCCTATTTTGCCGAAACCCGCCGCCGGCTGATTGCGGATCGGGCAACATTGGCCAGCCAATTGGAGTCGCGGGCACGGATTATCTATCCAGCCGCGGCCAATTTTCTGCTGGTGCAACCGCAAGGGATTTCTGTTCCGCGATTGGTGGAGGGTTTAAAGGGCGAGGGCGTGCTGGTGCGCGACGCGCGCTCGTTTGCGGGGCTGTCGCAACCGACGGTGCGGATTGCGGTAAAACGGGCGCGGGATCACGAGCGGCTGCTGTCCGCCTGGGATGCGGTGGTGACGAGGTGTAGATAAGGGTCAACTTTAAGGTGCATGACGTATCCCCCGGTGACCCGTACCAGGTTCTTCGGGGTTAAGGCCACCCATATGGCCGGATCTCCGGCCGAGACCCAGATGGCCGGCTGATCGAGCAAGTCTTCATCGATGAACAGCGGCATTTGGTAGGCGAGACCGGATGGCGGGATGCCGTTGACGTGGGTGCCGCAGATGGCGGCGACTTCCGTGGCCGTGGCGGGTCGCACCACGAACCCAAACCAGTCTTGCAGACGTTCCAGGTCAATGCGGGCGGCGGGCGAGGACAATACCGCAATCGGTCTGTGGCCGCACCAGTACACCGACACCTGGCCCATCTGGAGGATGTCCGCTTGCAGAATCTCCGCAGCTTGGTACACGCCGCGGGTCAGATGGTGGAGTTGTCGCTGGTCGACCACCGGGATGGCGGCGTTGACAATCATGTCCCAAAACGGAAACTCCATTTCAAGCGGCACGAATCGCCACCCCCTTGTTACGCCATGCTATGATTCATGGTAGGGTGCAAAAGAACCTGGGTCAATCGATCATCGGAAAAAATCTGAAACGAGGCAGATATGCTACGGTTTCTTCACCTCTATCCTGAACACATGAACCTGTACGGAGACCGCGGCAATGTGCTGGCGCTGGCACAACGCGCCAAGTGGCGGGGTATTCCAGTCGAGATCGTGCACGCCGGGCCGGGGCAGGCGATCGAATGGAGCATGGTACATCTGGTTTTTCTGGGCGGCGGCGAGGATGTCCACCAGGCTCGCATTGCCAATGATTTTTATAGCCGGCGGCAGGATCTGACCGTCGCTTTGACAGAAGGGTTGCCGATGTTGGCGATTTGTGGCGGCTTTCAGTTGCTCGGCCACTATTATCGCCCGCAGGCTGGACAAGACTTGCCCGGGATCGGGTTTTTGGATGTGACTACCGAAGCCGGGCCCAGTCGGGCGATCGGCGACGTGGTTTCCGACACCACGCTGGATCTGCACCCGGGCACGCTAGTGGGATTTGAGAATCATAGCGGTCAGACTTATTTAGGATCCGGCGTTGCGCCACTAGGCCGGGTTCGCTGGGGACACGGCAACAATGGCCGAGACGGGACCGAAGGGGCGGTTCGCCAGCACGTGATCGGGACCTATCTGCATGGCTCGCTGCTTCCCAAGAATCCCCATTTGACGGATTTGTTGTTGTCCTGGGCGTTGGAGCGGGCGGGGGAGGTTGTCCCCCTGCCACCGTTGGACGACCAACCGGAATGGATGGCCCACCAAGTGATTGTGGCCCGCCAGAAACAACCCGCTATGTCGGGGGTTAGGTTAACGTGATATAATGAGATAACTCGGTATCGGCCAGGCTTCGCTTAGAAAGGGGATTGGCATGGACATCTTCTCGCCGATGCACATTATCGTTTTGCTTATTATCGCTTTATTGGTGTTTGGTCCGAAACGTCTGCCGGAAATCGGATCCGGGCTTGGCAAAAGCATTCGCGAGTTTAAACAGTCGATGAACCAGATGGGTGATGCCAAAGAGCCCCCCGGTACGTCCAAGCCGCAAGAATATCCCACTCAGGCTATTTCATCGGACCCGACCAAGCCTGAATAGCGCGATCAGGGCGGGGAGCCGGGAGCGCCGGCTCTTCGTTTTTCTATTCTAGGTGACAAATAACCTGTTGAGGTGACAAGATGGCCGACGTAGGGGCTTTGGTAGGCGACACGCCTGTGATTCGGTTGGAGGCCATGTCCGGGCAGTACGGCGCCGAAGTGCTGGCCAAATTGGAAACGTTCAATCCGGGGGGATCGATAAAAGATCGTACCGCGCTTTCGTTGGTCGACGATGCGATGGCGCGGGGGGCCATCCAGGCCGACACCGTTATTATCGAGGCGACATCCGGCAATACCGGAGTCGCCTTGGCGATGGCATGCGCCGCCCGAGGCTTGCGATTGGTCTTATTCATGCCGGAAGGGCAAAGCGGTGAACGCAAACAGCTGTTTTGGGCCTACGGAGCTACCATCATTGAAACCCCTCAAGCGGAACGCACACGGGGCGCCATCGTGCGGGCCAAAGCGTTGGAGGCGCGCCTGAAAAACGGTCTGATGCTGCGCCAGCATGAAAACCCCGCCAATCCCTGGGTGCATGAACAGACCACTGGACCCGAAATCTGGCGACAAACCAACGGTCGGGTTGACGTCTTCGTGGCCGGGGTTGGCACCGGCGGGACGGTGACCGGGACGGCGCGGTATCTTAAGGGGAAAAATCCCGCCATCGAGATTGTCGCGGTCGAACCAGCCAATTCCCCGGTGTTAAGTGGGGGCTCCGCGGGGTCGCACAAGATTCAGGGGATCGGGGCCGGCTTTATCCCCGATGTTCTCGACCCAGCCCTTATCGACCGGGTGGTCGATGTGCCGGACGAGGCAGCGATTGCGGCCGCTCGTCAGATGCCCCGGGTGGAAGGGTTGTTGGTAGGACTATCGTCGGGTGCGGTGGCGTGGGCTGCCGAAGAATTGCTCCGGTCGGGAAAATATTCGGGGAAAACGTTCGTGTTGATTTTCCCGGATTCGGGGGAGCGGTATCTGTCAACCGGTCTTTACCAACCGACTGATGCGGAGTGGCTTCGCAGACTGGTGCCCGAGATATTTTGACAGGAGCCACGCTCTTGAGATAGGATGGACAATGTTGCGGGGGTAGGTGGAGGCCTGGTGCCTTCCTTGGACTTCAAATCCAATGGTCGGCGTTAGACGTCGACGGTGGGTTCGATTCCCACATACTCCCGCCAAACCAAGTCCCGCAAGGCTTCCGAGGATCGGGAGCCATTTTATTTTGTCCTCAAAATACCCAAAAGTCCCCAGTTTTATCCCGCCCGTCACCACGAGCCGTCACCAAGAGAGTGCGGAGCCGAAAGACCAGGACAAATTATGGACAGAAGAAACCACTTTTTAGGTTGTCCCTAACCTTTCAACGAGGAGACGCTACGGCAGGGAGGCGACTTGCCCGCATTAAGTTAAGCGCCTCACTGTGAGGATTGGCGAAATAGAGATTGGCCAGATCATACCACGCGTGCAGTCCGCTGAGCTCCTGTAACTTCAACCATAAAATGGCTGCTTGGCCACCGTCAACGGCGGCGAATGAAAGGCCATCGTCACCCGTTCGCGAAAGGCCTCGAGCGGCTGTAGGGCCAACTTATGCCGCCGTGCGGTATGCCCCACGCGAATCAGGGCGAGCGGTGCGGTGGTATCCATGGCAAAGTTTATGAGCGTCCGTAAGGATGGGAGGACGCTCGGAGCGAGCCCATGGCTTTCGTCGCGCACGAGGACGGGCAGACGCCCGTGCTGCGTCATTGCCGTCCCCAAAGCTTGCCGTCCGGCCCGCTCGGTGGCGAGCGGGCTATACGGCACCGGCCGGTTCAGATCATAGGCCAACTGGCGAGAGAGGGTGCGGATCGTCCCGTCCTCCGCGACGGCGAGATACCCGGCGTGATCGGGATTCGGGTTGAGCGCCTGCAACAACGTCCGCAGGAGGGTCGTTTGGCCGAGCCCCGACTCCCCGGTGAGGACCCCCACCCCCGGTTCCGCGCGGATATGATCGAACCGAGCTCGGCATTCGGCCAGCGCGGACGTCGGAAACCCCACCTCCGGCGCCGGATCGCGGGGGAAGGGCGCCCGGCGGGCGCCAAAATACTGCCACCCATTCATCGGTCATCCGTCCTTTCGGGCGGCCAGGCCGCCCCGTCAATGCCCTCCTGCTGGCGGGCCGCTGGTGGTTGGGCAAGGATCGGGAGATAACTCCAGCCGAGTCCGATGCGCGGCTCGGGGACCGGGGTCGCCGGCGGCCGCGCCGCCTGATCCGCCGCCACCGCGTGTCCATACCACGGATGCTCATACCAGACCGCGA
>JAJZZA010000001.1:0-106568 GCA_021797825.1 Bacillota bacterium
ACGGGGGCTCCCCGTGTGGGAGTATCTCCAGAAGGCCTATGCGGGGACGCCCTACCTGGTAAGTCAGTCCGCGTAAACGGTCGATGACCCAGATGACAAATCCGGACGCTTCTTACGCGTCCGCGGTTTGTCCTGGGCGCGGTGCTGAGTAGTTACATATTATCGACCTTCTGCGGTGGTCACTGGAACGATCCACCGACCCTATGGATCCCGAGTTGGCCAAGGCGGTTGCAAAGGCACGCCAAGAGGGGCGGGACGATGCCGTATGCTCATTGTGCAGTCCCCGTGAAATTGCTTCCGGCATGCCCGAATTCATGGAACGGTTTATGATCCGCCACGTTGTGGCCGGTCCGTCCTTGATGCGGTTGGCGAACACCGTCACGCGCAAATTGACCCAGTGGCTCGCGGAACACCACTATCTGGAGGCCAGTGATCAGGAGGCATTGGCCGACAGCGTCCAGCGCGCCGGACCGCTACTTCCTAAAGTCGTCGCAATGTGCGACCGCCTCGCGAATTGGGTCGACCAGCTAACCCCGGTCCGCGCGGCCGACATTGTGGCGACGGAAGGACATTTCAGGGTGGATGGGGTGACCGCCGAGGGCTGGAAGATTTCCCACATGGCAAGCGACTTCCATGGGGTAATTGCGGTGCCTCCCCAATGGCTTGATCCCGAGCAGGTAGGCTGGAAAGTCAGCGGAGTTGTCGCCAGGCAAGGCGATCAGCTGCAGTGGGTCGAAATATGGAATATCTACCCTTAACCCGCCACGCCTGTCTGGGCAGGTGTGGCGGCGATTTCCATCTTGAGTCGGGTAGGTCGGGAGCTTTGCGGCCAGTGTTGTCGGGTTATGGACAAGTGACCCGAAATATCCCGTCTTGGCCCTCGACCACACGCTGCGCATTCCGGGGACTGGACAGACCCCACCCGGTTTACGGCGGTGCTGTGGGTAAGGTCATGGGACAAAACGCAAGGCTCCTCCAGGCAAACGGAGCAAACCGGCTGAAATGTCGCTTGCGTGGGAGGATCGATGACCGGGGGGGGCTGGCGATGGTTACCCCGCTGGCCTGGTTGGCGTTGGCAGCCGCCGTGATCTTTCTCTAGGCGGGTTTGCATCTGACGATGCTCTCCGTTCCCGCGGGTCGGGTGCGGCCGGACCCCGTAGACCGCGGTGACTCCAAGGTTCGGGCCTGGTCCATCATTCGCGCAGATGCCCGTCTTTGGGCGCCGCTAATCGTATTTTGGATGGGCAATCTCGGGGCGGGAGATGTCACTATGGTTGAACCGGTGGTGGTCCACCACTGGCATGTGCGGGCGTTTTGGTACGGTCTGCTCGCGGTGGGGGCGTTCATGGGCACGGCTGGAGCTTGGTTCTGGCCTAGTCGCCGATCATCGCGTCCAAAACTGCCGCGTCTTTGGTTCATGGGAATCGGGGCCGGCGTGGCCGGTGGCACATCCGTCTTGGCGGTTGACACTATCTGAAGACATCAAGGGCGGTGGTCTTGACCTATATGCGAACCCGCTGCGCGGTTCGGACGAACCCAAGGAGGGGCTCAGCGGAGGTGATGGCTACGCAATCGGTCAGGGCGCAGGGGCTCCGGCCGATGCAGCACGGATTTGTCACAGGGATCAAGGCTGGGGGCGGCGTGAGCGGCCCGCTCCCGAAGATATGCGAGGGTCCGAAGATGGATGACGTTCGAGAGGCACGGGAGGAGTCGCGGAGGGGGGTGTCCGCGCTGGTGGGCAACAACATCGGCAATCACAACGGACGGCAGAAGCGAAGCCCGCCGCGGCCTCTCGCGGATTTTCGACATGGCGCGCCGAATGGTTTATTTTTTTGGTAAACGTGCTATAATCGGCATTAACAGCAAAAAAAGTCAAAGTCAAACGGTGAGAACAGTGGCAAGTATTAGTGATGAGATCGAATCCTATATACGGGAACTGGTGGGCAGGGCGGCCGGCGGGACCATTCTGATTCAGCGGACCGACTTGGCCGAGCGATTCGATTGCGTGCCCTCGCAGATTACGTATGTCCTGATGACCCGTTTTACACCGGACCGGGGATATTTGGTTGAAGGCCGCCGGGGCGGGGGAGGCGGGATCCGCGTTATGCGTTTGGCGGTGGGCCACGAAGATTTGGCGCACTTGCTGGACGGGGTCGAAGCGATTGATCAAACGCGGGCGCTGGACGTGGTGGTCCGGGCGCTGGAGGCGGGCTATCTTTCGGATCGCGAAGCGGCGGTCATGCAAGCCGCTCTGAAACGCGATGTGCTGCAAGTGGACTTGCCGGAACGGGATCGAATTCGGGCGCGATTGTTAAGAGCCATGCTGACTACCATCTTGCGGCCGGAAGGCGCGTATTAAAGGGAGGATGCGAAAATGGGACAGGAATTCGACTCTTCGGATCGGGTCTGTCAGCGATGTCAAACCCATCCGGCCTCAGTCCATTTTACGCGGGTCGTCAATGGCGAGAAGTCGGACCGCTATCTCTGCGAGGCTTGCGCACGCGATGAAGGCGCCTATCATTTTATGCTCGGCCCCCAATTTACCGTGCAGCATGTGCTGGGCGGACTGATCGGCGAGGCGCCGGGCGCGCGCGGACGCAAAGAGACCCGCACCAAGCGTTGTCCCCATTGCGGGGCCACCTATCAACGGTTCGCGGAGACGGGGCGGCTGGGTTGCGACCGCTGCTACGAGACGTTCGCCAGCGAGTTGGAACCGTTGATCAAACGTCTTCACGGCAGTCTGGAACACCACGGCAAGATTCCCAGCCGGGGAGGCCAGCACCTTATTCACCAGCAAAGGTTGGACGCGCTGCGGGCCGAGATGCAGCAAGCCGTCGCGCAGGAATTATTTGAGGAGGCCGCACGCATCCGCGACGAAATCCGCATCGTCGAGAAACAGGCGGCGGCGGGTGGGGGCCGCGCGGATGCGGCAGGGGAATGGGGGGATGGAGATGCCTCTCAAATTTAGCCAGTGGATGGATGGGGTGGGACCAGATGCTGATATTGTGCTGTCAAGCCGTATCCGGCTTGCCCGCAACCTGGCGGGGCTCCCTTTCCCGCACCGGATGGATGAGGCACAGTCGGCCATTTTACTGGAACAGATCACGGAGGCAGTGCGGGCACTCGAGCCGCAATGGGCGGTGCGAATTCAGCGCCTGGCCGATTTGACCGCCGTCGAGCGCATGGGACTGGTGGAAAGGCATCTGGTAAGCCCGCAGTTGGTGCAAGAACCCATACGGTTTCAAAGCGTGGCCATTAATGAGCGCGAAAGTGTCAGTCTGATGGTGGGCGAAGAGGATCACGTGCGCATTCAGATGTTGTGGCCCGCATTGCAACTCGAGGAAGCCTGGCGCGCGGCCAATCATGTCGACGATGCCTTGGAAAGCCGTTTGAGCTATGCCTTCGATGGGAAAATCGGATATCTGACGGCGTGCCCCACCAACGTGGGCACGGCGATGCGCGCATCGGTCATGCTGCACCTGCCGGCGCTGGTGATGACGCGCCAGGCGCCCCAGGTTTTTACCACCCTGGCGCAGATCGGGATGGTGGTGCGCGGGCTTTATGGCGAAGGTTCCGAGGCGTTGGGCAACATCTTCCAGGTATCCAATCAGGTGTCGTTAGGCCTGGCCGAGGACGAGTTCATCCACAACTTGACCGTTGTTGCCCAGCAGATTATCGGCCGCGAACGCCACGCCCGCATGCATCTCTTGCAAAACGCCGAAGTGGCTTTGGCGGACCGAGTGGGAAGGGCTTGGGGTCTTTTGACGAACGCCCGGATCATGACGTCGGAGGAAGCGCTGCGGCTGTTATCGGAGGTCAAATTAGGACAGGAACTGGGTCTTTTGACTGAGACGGTGTCAGCCACCTTTGCCCAGTTGACCACCATGACCCGTTCCGCTTCGCTGCAAATGATGGCGGGCCGCGATTTGGGCCCGGATGAACGCGACGAGTTTCGCGCGACAACGCTCCGAACCCATTTATTGGGGAAAGATTAAGGAGTATGGTAGGGGCAGGTTACGGGAGAAGGGGGACGAGGACCATGTACGGACAATTTACGGAGAAAGCCCGCCGAGTGGTGATTCATGCTCAAGACGAAGCGCGTCGGATGGGCCACAATTTTGTGGGAACCGAGCACCTCTTGCTGGGATTGATCCGGGAGAGCAATTCGCTGCCCGCAAAAATCTTGCAGTCGATCGGTTTGGACTTGGATACCGTCCGCGCAGAGGTTCTCAAGGCAACCGGACGGGGACCGGCGATTGGTCCCAACGAAGAGGTTACCTTTACCCCGCGCGCCAAGAAAGTCGTGCTGGAACTGGCTGGTGAGGAAGCGCGGGCGCTGAGCCAAAATTACATTGGGCCCGAACACCTTTTGCTGGGCTTGATCCGGGAAGGGGAAGGCGTGGCGGCGCAAGTGCTGCTGGCGGCGGGGGCCGATTTGAACAAGGTGCGGCATCAGTTGATCCATGCCAACGCCAATTCCGGTCAAGCCCATGCCACGGAGCCTGCCGCCCAGGTCAACACCCCCACGCTGGATCTTTATGGCCGCGACCTCACCCAGATGGCGCGCGACAACAAGCTCGATCCCGTGATTGGCCGGGACAAGGAAATTGAACGGGTCATTCAAATCCTTAGCCGGCGCACCAAGAACAATCCGGTTTTGATTGGCGAGCCCGGGGTGGGGAAAACCGCTGTGGTGGAAGGCCTGGCCGAACGGGTGGTGGAAAACAAGGTGCCGGAAACCTTAAAAGACCGGCGGGTGGTGGCCCTTGATCTCGGGGCCATGCTGGCCGGGTCGAAGTATCGGGGAGAATTCGAAGACCGGCTCAAACGGGCCATGAACGAAATTCGCGAAGCCAAGAATGTGATTTTGTTCATCGACGAAATGCACACCATCGTGGGAGCCGGGGCGGCAGAAGGCGCCATTGATGCCGCCAATATTCTTAAACCGGCGCTGGCCCGGGGAGAACTGCAGGCCATCGGGGCGACCACGCTCGACGAATACCGCAAATATGTGGAACGCGACCCCGCTCTCGAACGGCGTTTTCAGCCGATTATGGTGGAAGAGCCTTCGCCCGAAGAAACCGTGCAAATTTTGGTGGGCTTGCGGGACCGCTACGAGGCGCATCACCGGGTGAACATTACCCAGGAGGCGATCGAGGCATCCGTCCGGCTTTCCGATCGCTACGTGTCGGATCGGTTCTTGCCGGACAAGGCCATCGACCTAATCGACGAGGCGGCTTCGCGGGTGCGCTTGAAGAGCTATGTCGCCCCCCCGGACTTAAAGGAATTGTCGGATAAGCTGGAAGAGATTCGCAAGGAAAAAGAGGCGGCCGTGCAGGCGCAAGAATTCGAAAAGGCCGCGCAAATGCGTGACGAAGAACAAAAGCTGCGGGAAGAACTCGACCGCCAAACCCAGGCCTGGCACAGTCGGCAAGGCAAAGAGGCGATTAATGTCACGCCCGAGGATATCGCCCACATTGTCTCGTCTTGGACGGGAATTCCCGTGGAACGCCTCGCGGGCGAGGAGTCCGAACGGCTGTTGCATCTCGAACAAGAACTTCACGGGCGGGTGATTGGTCAGGACGAGGCGGTACAAGCGGTCAGCCGGGCGATTCGCCGGGCGCGGGCGGGCCTGAAAAATCCCCGTCGGCCCATCGGCAGCTTCTTGTTCCTGGGTCCCACCGGGGTGGGAAAATCGGAATTGGCCAAAGCGCTCGCCGGTTCGCTGTTCGGTGATGAAGAGGCGATGATTACCATCGACATGTCGGAGTACATGGAGCGGCATGCCGTCTCGCGGCTGATGGGCGCGCCTCCCGGATATGTGGGCTACGAAGAGGGCGGTCAACTGACCGAAGCGGTGCGTCGCCACCCGTACTCGGTGGTCTTGCTGGACGAGATAGAAAAGGCCCACCCCGAGGTGTTCAACATCCTACTGCAAGTTCTGGAAGAGGGGCGGCTGACGGAATCCAAAGGACGCACCGTGGACTTTCGGAATACGGTGATCATCATGACTTCCAACGTGGGGGCGGATGTGATTAAGCGGCAAGGGACCATCGGGTTTCGGCGCGATGACGACGAAAAAAACCAGTACCGCGACATGAAGGACCGCCTGATGGACGAAGTCAAGCGCACCTTCCGTCCCGAGTTCCTCAACCGGGTTGATGAGATTATTGTCTTCCATGAGCTGTCTGAACTTCAGTTGGCGGACATCGTCGGCATAATGCTCAAAGAGGTCGAAGTGCGGATTAGTCAAAATGGGTATCACCTGAACGTCACGGATGATGCCAAGGCGGTCATTGTCAAAGAAGGCTACGATCCCGTGTTTGGGGCCCGTCCGTTGCGCCGAGCCATCCAACATCTGGTTGAAGACGAGTTGGCCGAACAGATTTTAGCCGGAAATTTTCAGGAAGGCGCGTCCATTTTGGTTGACGCAGAAGGCGGGGCGCTGACATTTACCCGTTTGACCGAAGCGGGGGAAGTGTTGCATACCGACCGCTGAAGGCGGCGCGGGCGGCTTTGGGGAGCAGGACCGCCGCTGGCGGGCGGTGGTGGTCCTTCCCGGGCGAGTCCTGGCGCCCAGTCAAAAGGAGGTGGGGGGTATCAGGGAGCAGCGGCGATACACCTGTCAAGTGTGTGCGACGACGAGTGCGCGGTGGCTGGGGCGTTGTCCAGGGTGCGGGGGATTTAGCACCATGGTGGAGGAAGTGGTGTCGTCGGCTTCGGACCGTCCGGGCCGGCCAAAAACCGACACGTCCCAGCCCACCCCGATCGGGGATGTGGCGGAGGAATCCATCCTGCGCATCCCGACCGGTCTGCCGGAGGTCGACCGGGTTCTGGGCGGGGGAGTGGTGCCGGGAGGCTTTATCTTATTGGGGGGCGATCCGGGAATCGGCAAATCGACCCTTCTGTTGCAGATTGCCGCGCGGGTTGCGCTGTCGGGACCGGTCCTCTACATTACCGCCGAAGAATCTTTGGCGCAGACCAGGCTTCGCGCCGAACGGCTGGGATCCCTGCCGGAGGGGCTGTTTCTACTCGCGGAAGGCGACATCCACCAGATCGAACGGGTCATCGCGCGCCAGACCTGGAAAATGGTGGTTGTCGACTCGTTGCAGACGGTTTTTAATCCCGAGCTGGAATCGGCCCCGGGCAGCGTGGGCCAAGTCCGGGATATTGCCGCGCGTTTAATGCGGGTGGCCAAGCGCGGCTGCCCCATATTTCTGGTCGGGCACGTTAACAAAGAGGGGTCGATGCGGCCCGTGGCCTGAGGCAACTCAGACCAAGGCACCGGGCTATATGCATGGACAGCCGGATGGTTGGCGCGCGAGAGCCCGCCGACGCGACTG
The DNA here is from genome assembly GCA_021797825.1 of Bacillota bacterium. Lineage (GTDB taxonomy): Bacteria > Bacillota > Sulfobacillia > Sulfobacillales > Sulfobacillaceae > JAJZZA01. The sequence goes on from JAJZZA010000001.1 coordinate 7,344, forward strand.
AATGTGCAGGAAACGGAGGCCATGCCTTTGGATCCTCAGAGACAATACGCCCGGCTCCTGACGCTTTGGGCAGAATCTGCGAAATCGGCACGCCGGATGGATCACCTGGCGCCTGGCCGCTGGCCACGGGAGTGGGATCCCTGGTGGCGGCTGGGAAGGCGGCTGGTGGAGCGCGGCATGGATGTGTTGCCGGTCCCCGGAGTTTTCCCGGTGCTGCTGGTGGCTTGGGATCAAACCGCCCCCGGTCGATCGTGGGCCGCTCTGGTTGATGCGGGCGACGCGCAGGGGCGCTTGGTTTACCGGCACGCGATTCGGATTGCGCTCGCGCCGGATGCGCCGGCGCTGGAGGGAGACCGGTTGGGATGGTTGGTTTCCCGGGATTTGGCGCTATTGCTTGGGGCACGCCTTTGGCGGACCCTGATCGAATGGCCGGATCATCCATGCGGACGGTGGCCGGAAAACGACCAGGCGCTAGCAATCCTAGGCGCTTTGGCCGCGCGGCCGGCAGCCTTTCGGCAAGCGCCGACGGACGACTGGAGCGTTTTGGCGCGATTATGGCGCCATCGCGGAATCCCGCAACGGATCCCGTCATGGCATCAGGACCCGCCCTACCGGTGGGTTCACCGAGTTGCCGACCGTTATGTCTGGCCTAGTCAGGATGAAGACAGTGTCCATTAATGCGCTAGCGGGTCCGCGGGTGGTTGAACATCTGGTGGATGTCGTGTTGATGTTTGAGGGGGATCGCCAGCATGTGTTAAGGATGCTGCGCGGGATAAAAAACCGATTTGGTTCAACCAGTGAACTGGGCCTCTTTGCCATGGAAGGAGAAGGTCTGGTCGCGGTCGAGGATCCCAGTCGGGCATTGTTGGCCGAACGTCCGGTCGAAGCTCCGGGCTCGGCCGTGGTCTGTGCGGTGGAAGGCAGCCGTCCATTGCTGGTGGAAGTGCAGGCCCTTTTGGTTCGCAGTTTTGGCACGCCCCGGCGCGTGGTTTCGGGACTCGATCCCCATCGTGTCTCATTGGTGCTTGCCGTGCTGGAGCGGTACTTGGGGGCTCGGGTTTCCGAAATGGACGCCTATTTCAAACTGACCGGCGGCGTGTCACTGGATGACCCGGCGCTGGATCTGGGCGTGCTGGCGGCGGCTTGGTCGAATCTGACCGGGCGGGCTATCGGACCGGATTGGGTGTTGGCCGGGGAGGTGGGCTTGACCGGCGAACTTCGCCGGGTTGCGCGGATGGCCGAGCGCTTGCGCGAGGCGGAACAAATGGGATTCAAAAAAGCGCTGGTGCCGGGGAGAATCTCCGAAATCCATCCCGGACTGGCTGTGGTCTCTTGTGAAGACGCGCGCGATGCCATGGTTAAACTGGGAGTCGGCCGGGTGCCGTCGCCCAATTTTGACGGCGGCCAGTAAGCGGCGAGTCCCGGCCAGGGTGGGAAAACCCGCGGCGTGAGACGGGGGCTGGCCACGGGTCGTCGAATCTGGGCGCCGGGTTCGCATGGCAGGCCTGGGGGGAGCCGAGCGGCGCTCCCGCCCGGAGCCTGCGTGCGCGGGTTGCTGCCCAGGAGACTGCGTTCTCGCCGCCAATCATTCGACAACCGGCGGAGGAAGCGGGCGTCGATTAAAACGTCAAATCCGCGAAAGTGCCTGCTGGGAGTCAGGTATTGCCCAATCCCGCTGTCGCTGCAGGGAGCGAGATCGCCAGTAATGTAAGAAAGCGGACTCGGATTCCGTGTTTAATGTTAGGTGGCGCGGATGTGATGACGATGCGTGTCGGATAAGTTCCGGCGGCGAGGAGGGGCGAGCGCGTGTTGTCGGTAAGTTTTTTAGGTTCCTGTCATGTTTCCCTGGTATGATTAAATCTCGGGGGGCGCGAAGAAAGACCGTCGCACTAGTAATTTTAAAGTTATTTTATCGGCGCCTCCGGGAACACTAAAAAATGGGTGGACTGGAAGCGGTCTGCCCGAGCGAACTGGAGGAGGTGGTCGAGATGGACCGGATCGTTAGACAAGTGCTGACCGTTGTGGGCGGACTTCTGGGCTTTGGGGTGGTGTTTCAAAACCTCGCGCTATTGAAGGGCTGGCCGGTTCTCCAGGCAGTGGGCGCCAATCGTGAACGCGTGTTGCTTCCGGTGGGTATTTTGCTGGGCGGACTTCTGGGCTTTTTTTTCGGGCCGTTGTTGGCTCGCTGGACGAGTCGAGCCATAACTTGGGGTGAAGGCCGCCTGCAGCGCACGCCCATCCAAGATTTGCTATCGGGATCGATTGGACTCATAGCGGGTCTGGTGATAGCGTTCTTGCTGGGTGTGGACCTGGGCGGAATCGGGGTGACCGGGACCATTCTGCGGGTTGCGATCTCGATCGTCCTCGGCTATGTGGGTCTTCGGGTCAGCGTGCGCCGCAAAGACGATATCTTGCGCCCGCAAAACTGGCTGCCTTCCCGTATGAAGCACCGGGTTCCGGCGGATGCCAGCAAGCCGAAGATTTTGGACACTTCGGTAATTATTGACGGTCGGATAGCGGACATCTGCGATACCGGATTTCTGGAGGGGCCGCTGGTCATCCCCGGGTTTGTACTGGAAGAGTTACGGCACATTGCGGATTCGGCGGATGTGTTGAAACGCAACCGGGGCCGTCGCGGACTCGACATCTTAAACCGGATTCAGAAAGAATCATCAGTCCCCGTGCAGATTTACGAGCGCGAGGTTGATCCAAATTTGGAAGTAGACTCCAAGCTTTTGAAATTGGCGAAAATCCTCGACGGCAAGGTTGTCACCAACGATTTCAATTTGAACAAGGTCGCGGAACTGCAAGGCGTGGCGGTCTTGAATATCAACGAGTTAGCCAATGCGGTCAAGCCGGTGGTGTTGCCCGGCGAAGAGATGGTGGTGCACATCATTAAGGATGGCAAAGAGTCCGGACAAGGCATCGGCTATTTGGATGACGGCACCATGATCGTGGTCGACGGCGGGAGAAAATTCATCGGACAGACGGTTGCGGTGATGGTGACCTCGGTTCTGCAGACCGCGGCGGGCCGCATGATTTTTGCCAAGTTGCGATCGCATGCCCCGGGGGTGGAAGCGGAGGCCCGATGACGAGCCCCCAACCGGGGTTTTTGGCCGCCAGGGCGCAACGCCTGGCAGCTCCAGCGCAGGCCGGCTTATCCGACCCGGGACGGTTGAGCCGGGTGTCGCGTGGAGACTGTCCGCCATGACGCCGTGGCATAGAGCGGGCCGTCGGCGCCCCCCGCCTCGGGGGGCGGGCTGGCCGGCAACCAAAGAGGGTGGCGCGTAGGCTTTATCCCGATCAACCCGTCAGCCGCCGGGCCAGTGAGCGCGTGGGCCAAGCGGTTAACAGGGCCGTATAGGCCAATACCCAGACGACGTCGCCCGCAATGTGCGGGGGGAAGCTGCCTAATACCAACGCCCGTATAATGCGCACGACATGGACGAGCGGGGTCAAAAGAATGACTGTGCGGAGGACGGGAGGCAGGTGCTGCAGGGGAAAGAACACCCCGGAAAACAGGGACATGGGGGTGATCACCAGCGTGAAATAGTAAAACAGCTGCTCGTGGGTGCGTGACCGGGTTGACACCCAAAGGGCGGGGGCCGCAAACATGACCCCGGCGAACACCAAGGGAACGGGGATCATAAGCGCCCACCACGACCGCACGAGACCCATCAGGCAGAGCACCAAGAGGAAGACCATTCCGTACAACAAACTCCGGAACGCTTCCCAGAGAAACTCACCGGCCACGATATCCGAGGCGGTGACGGGCGTGGTCAGCATGGCGGCATACACCCCGCTGACGTTCAAACGGTCGTAGGCATCAAACGTCATGTCGAAGGTGACGGCATTCATGGCGGTGACGGCCAACAGCCCCGGGCCGATAAATACCGCGAACGGGACGCCATTCATCTTGGCAATGTACGCCCCCAGCCCAAATCCAAACGCCAGCAGCGACGTGACCGGCTCCCCAAAATTCAACAGCACGGACGACTTATAGTAGCGGGACCAGGCCAGAAAATTGCGGCGAAAAATGACGAGGGCGACCCGACTGATGCGAGGCCACCGCGGGGGTCGGATCATTCTCTCAGCTCCCTTCCGGTCAGTCGCAAGAAGACATCTTCAAGGCTCGTCCGGCGGCGGTAATATGATGCGGGACGGATTCCGGCACGGTCCCAGAGATCGAGCATGCCGTCCAAATCCGGCCCGAACGCCACCAATCCGTCATGACGCGATTCTATCCGAATTGATGGCAAGGGGGAGGCTGCTTCGATGAGCGGCGCCGTTTCGTCTTCCGTTGCCTGGCACTCCAGACATTCCCGTCCGGCCACCCGCTCGATCAGATCGTTGGGGGTGCCTTGCTCCAAGATTAGCCCATGATCTATCACCAGCAAACGATCCGCCAGTCGTTCCGCCTCCTCCATGTAATGGGTGGTCAACAAAATGGTGACGCCCCGAGTTTTTAGTTCGCGGATTTTGGCCCAAACCAGGTGTCGGGCCTGGGGATCGAGTCCGGTGGTGGGTTCGTCCAAGACGAGCAAGCGGGGACGGCTGACCAGGGCGCGGGCGATGACCAGTCGCCGGCGCATGCCGCCCGACAGTGCGCGCACTTGTTCTGCGAGTTTGCTGTCGAGTTGCATCCATTGCAGCAACTCTTGGGTACGGGCGCGGGCGGTGGCGGAGGTCAATCCGTAAAACATGCCGTGCAACTCGAGGTTTTGCCGTACGGTGAGGTCTGGGTCGAGATTGTCGTCCTGGGAGACAACGCCAATGCGGCGTTTTAATTCCCGGTTGCCGGGATAGGCCGTGACACCGAAGACCTCAATGTGGCCGTCCGTGATCTCGGACAATCCGCAGATCAGGCGAATGGTGGTGGATTTGCCGGCCCCGTTGGGGCCCAACAGGCCAAAACACTCTCCTTCCGTCACGCGAAAACTGATTCCGCGCACGGCTTCAACGTCGCCGTACCGTTTGCGGAGATCTTTGACCGTGATGGCCATGGCTGTGGTAGACGTCTGCATGCCAAAATAATTCCCCATCGATCGGCGCAATTCCTGCCGCGAGCGGTTTGGGCTAGAATAACCGGCAAGGAGATGACGGTAATGAAGAAGTCGAATAGCGCGTATGGCATCTTGCTGGCTGCCGGCCAGAGCCGTCGGATGGCGTCGCTGGGCTCGAAAATGTGGCTGACGCTCCGTGGGCGGCCAGTCTTGGCGTGGGCCCTGGAGCGGTTTGCCCGGGTGGCGGGGCCGGGGGTGGTCGTGGCGCAGTCGGGCGAGCAGGACGCGGTGCAAACAGTTCTGGACGAGGCCGGATTGGGGCAGGACTGGATGGTGACCGAGGGCGGCGCCGAACGGTATGAATCGGTGCGCCGCGGCCTGCTGGCATTGACCAAGAGACGGCCGGCCCCTAGCGGGCAGGATCTGGTTTTGATTCACGATGCTGCCCGCTGCTTGTTGCCGGCCGATGTCGGGGAACGGGTGGTGCGCGCTCTCGAACGGCATTCGGCGGTCATCCCGGCACTGCCGGTGACGGATACGGTCAAACGGCGCGCTGTGGGCGATGGGCTGCTGGCCGGGACGGTTCCGCGTGACGACCTCTTGCTGGCGCAGACACCCCAGGGGTTTCACTGGGAGGTGGTCGACCAGGCATACCGCCGATGGCGGGTTGGTGTGCCAACCGATGACGCCGAGGTAGTGGCCGCCGCGGGCACTTGGGTGGCGTGGGTGGCCGGTGACCCCGGCAATCGCAAGCTTACCACCCCCGACGATGTCGCCTGGTTTGAATGGCAATTGGCACGGGAAGGCGGATCATGATAATGCGGATCGGACAAGGGGTGGACGTGCACCCGCTGGTGCCGGGACGCCGGTTGGTGCTGGGCGGCGTGGAGGTGCCCTATTCGCTCGGGTTGGACGGCGACAGCGACGGCGACGTCTTGGCCCATGCGATGATGGATGCCCTGTTGGGGGCGTTGGCGCTGGGTGATTTGGGCTCGTGGTTTGCGGCAGACGATCCCCAAGTGCGCGGCGGCTCGTCCGTGGAGCTCTTAACCGGCGTTGCCGCTATGGTGCGCGACCGGGGGTTTATGGTGATCAATGTGGATTCGACCGTGGTGGCCGAGCGTCCCCGGTTAAAGCCGTTTGTGCCGGATGTCCGCCAGAGCTTGGCGAACTCGCTTGGGGTGCCCGTGGAGGTGGTTTCGGTCAAGGCCACCACGACCGACCACTTGGGAGCGATGGGACGCGAGGAGGGCATTATGGCCCTGGCCGTAGTGCTGCTGGCGAGGCAGGATGGACCGATAAATAATGGATAATGCCGCGGCCGATGGCTTGGGCGAGCGTCTCTTGGTACCATGGCTGTCGCAACAATGCGGCGTTTCGCTTATTTGACAAAAATCCCAGCTCAACATTGACGGACGGCACCCGGCTTTTTTCCAGGACGAGCTGTTCGACTGGGCGGGGGGCCCAGTGGGGCGGTCCTACGCGCCACAGGTAAGGGGCCATCTCCCGTGCCAAGGGATAGGAAGCGGGATTGTGGATGTCATAATACACGATGGGGCCAAACATGGTGCCGGTTGGCTCCGAGTTGGAGTGAATGGAAACGAACAACTGCGCGTGCCGAATTTGAGGCAGGGCGGCTCGATAGCGAAGATCGGGCAATACCCGGAACGGTCCGGATGACCAAGCCGCGTGGTCGCCAGCCCGCGTATAGACGACAGAGACCCCGTGTGCTTTAAGGTATGTTCCACAATCCCTGGCCACGCTCAGATTGACGGATTTTTCGGTTAGGCCGGTCGCCGCCACGGCTCCCGGATCCTCGCCGCCGTGACCCGGGTCCAGCACCACCAGCGGAGGGGCGGTTGGCGCGGCCATGGCCACAGGGAGCGCTCCCCAGGCCAAAAACCCGATGGACAGCCAGATTGCCAGGGTCCGCATGGCCACCCCCTCCCGCCTTGCCGGCACGGCTTGGGATACTCGCTCTGGCGGCCCAGCGTTTGGAAGCGTTGGGGCGGTGTTGGCGCCAGTTGCGAGGGGGATGACCGCCCGGCGGAAGTTTTCGGCTAAAGGCTGACGCCATAGAGGCTTGCGTGGTGGGTGCGGGCTGCCGGGATGGCTTGGGTTGCAAAGGGTTTCGCGCGGGCCGCCCGCTTGGTGTGACCCGGCGCCGTGCATATGCTGGATGGCCACGAGCATTCCCTCCCCACGGGATTATTCCCGCCGGGACGGTGTTCTATCCGGACTCTTGAGTTCGTGGCTGCCGACGCCAGGTCAGCGAGGCTTGGCCGATCCAGGTGCCGTAACCCATATCGAGGGTGCCATTGGGACCCGAACTGATATGCGGGATGGGAGGCCAGTCGGGGGGCGTGTTGGCCCCGTTGGTCGGCCAGGTGCTGGCGGGGGCGGGGTAAGGATCCTTGGGCCACAGCCACGACTGCAAGCGACGACCGGGAACCCAGAGGGAGAGATGGCGCGGACTCACCACCCAAAGGCCGTTGTTCCCGGCGGTGACGGCTTCTAACGGGGACAAAGGCAGGGTGTTGCGCCACTCAATGCCGGCAGTGCCGACCACCCCGACCTGGCCGTTGGCATCGATGATCCAGAGAGACTGGCTCCAATGACCCAGCGAGACGAAGAAATCTCCCGAGGGCAAACTGGCTAGCAGGGTCCAGGTGCCGTTGCCGGCTAGGCGCCACAGGCCGGTTTCGGTCATCAACCATAAGGTTGGTTTGCCGGTGCCGCTAAAAGCCAGGGCCTGCACCGGTTGGCTGTCTGGCAATGGGTATACCAAGGAGAGCCGGGTGGTAAGGTTCATCAGGCGAACGTCGGACTGTCCCGAAAAAGTGGTATGGACGGCGGCGGTCCAGGTGCCGCGGTGAACGGTCGGACCCGGAATGGTGTAGTCGCCGGGCACAAAGCGGCCACTTGCGGACCAGCCGCCAACGTAACCCCAGTGACGGTACCATACGTTGTGGGATCCGGCTATGATCAAATCGACGGCGTCCCAGTAAGCGGATTGGGTTAAATTTAAGCCGTGCTGAGAGGTCGCCGACGGAAATGGGGGAACCACCGCAGGAACCGCCCGCCAGGCGTTTTGGCCGGTGGCCGGACTTAGCCATCCGATGATATTGGTGTCCGCCAACGGGTTGGACGTTCCGTAGTAGATCCGGCCGGCGGGACCCGCCAGCACCGAACTTATCTGTACGCCTTCGTTCAGCAGGACCTCGGGTCCCAAGGTCGCCGGATACCAACGGATCTTGGGAACCATCACGGTCTGGATTGAGGCGACCGGCGATGCCGCGGGCCGGGGCGGTGAGCCTACCGACATCGGGCCACACGCGCCGATCGCCGCTAGACCGAAAAACACCAGCGTTGTTCTGACAATCCGTAGGATCATAAGAGAACGAGGAGATGAAGGGCCGACGGGACGATGCCGAACAAAACACCGGCGAGACCTAAGCACGCAAGCAGGGTAGTGACAAATAGGCGAAGCGCGTCCTTGGGCTCCTTTGAGTCGTGTGCCACAAAAACTCCTCCTTCGTCTCCGGGGCGCTTGGCCTGCGGGCACCGCTACAGCGACCGCGGTCAAACAACGGGTGGACGGCTGTTCCCTGGCTCTTGCCAGCACCACCCTATCGCCCGGCAACACGCCGATTGGCTTGCCCGGGCGCCATCCGTCCGACAGCGCCGAGTGGCGCGACCAAGCATCATGTCAAAATTATACCTCCAATTCCCTGTTCCGTGCGGCGCGGTTTTTGCGTCGTTCGCAACCAATGGCGACAAATTGTCGCGTTGTTCCCGTGGCGGCCGCCGCGATCCGGCCATGGCCGGATACCCTGCGATAAACCCGCCAAGCCGAGGGGGCAGCGGACGCGGTACAGCCCTGAATTGACGGCTAACGGGGATTCTGCTAAGATCAAGGCAATATTTCGCGCCGTCTCAACCGTGTCAAAGAATGCGACCACGATGAATCCGGAAAGAATGCCGGGGGCCGTCTGCCAGAGAGGATTTGAGTGCTGAGAGAATCCGACGGTGCTTGGCAGGTGCGTCTGGACGAGTGTTCGGGGACGGCTCCCGTATCAGCCACCAAGAGTGACAAAACAGAGTGGAACCGCGGACAAAGGCCGCCTCTGATCGAGGGGCCTTTTTGTATTGGACGACGCGAAAGGAGATGGTGGACATGATCGCGGTGTATGACACGTTGACCCGGGGCAAACGGCCGTTGGCGCCGGCCGATCCCACGTTGGTGCGGATTTACGTATGCGGCGTGACACCGTACGCCGAGGCGCACATTGGCCATGCCCGGCCCGCCGTGGTTTGGGATGTAGTACGTCGGCATTTGACCCGCCGGGGATATCGCGTCGTCTATGTTCAAAATTACACAGATGTCGACGACAAATTGGTGGACCGATCCCGCGTGGTGCAGTGCGATATCGGGGAGCTGGCCCGCCAGCACATTGCCGACTACGAACGTGAAATGGCACTGCTGGGGGTCGAACCGCCGGATTTAGCGCCACGGGTGACGGATCATTTGACGGACATCGTCCGGTTTGTGGCCGGCCTCGTGGAGCGCGACAGGGCTTACGAAGCGGACGACGGCGTATATTTCGAAGTTCGCCGCGATCCCCAGTATGGACAATTGTCGGGACAACATTTGGATGAAATGAGGCCGGGAGTGAGAGTGCAAGTGGCGGACGGGAAGCGCGATCCCGCGGATTTTGCCTTATGGAAACGAGCCCCGTCCGATGAACCGGGCTGGGAATCACCCTGGGGGAGGGGACGGCCCGGATGGCACATCGAATGCTCCGCCATGTCTGCCCGCTATTTGGGCGAAGCCTTTGATCTGCATGGCGGGGGGGTTGACTTGGTGTTTCCGCATCATGAAAATGAACGGGCCCAGTCGCGGGCTTATTTTGGTGTGGAACCGGCTGCCATTTGGATGCACAATGGTCTTATAACCCAAGCGGCGGTCAAAATGTCCAAGTCGTTAGGGAACGGTGTCTCGTTGCAGGCGTTGCTGGATCGAGCGCATCCGATGGCGGTGCGCACCTATCTCCTTTCGGTTCAGTATCGGACTCCTTTGGACTTCAGCTGGCAAGGGTTGGACGATTGGAGCCGTGGGATGGAGCGCATATGGCGGTTGTGGGAGGATGTTCGCAACGAACCGGCTCCGTCGGCATTGCCGCACGCTCCCCAGCCGCAATGGCTGCAGAGCTTGCAAGCGTTTGAAGAAAATTTGCTGGCTGCGCTGGATGACGATTTTAATTCCGCCCGCGCTTTGGCGCTGGTGTTTGACATGGTGCGCGACGCCCGGCGCGGGGAAGCCACGCCATATGGCCGCGCCGCGCGGGGATTGGCCCGCGCCAATTTGGCAAAAGCCGATGCGGTGTTGGGAATTCTCCCGATAGACGACAAGACGGCGGGCCGGCCGCAAAGTGACTCGGTTTTGAACGAGTTGGTGCAGTGGCGCCAAGCGGCCCGAGCCGGGCGCGACTGGGAGTTGGCCGACCAGATCCGGGACCTGTTGGATCGTGCCGGATATCGCTTGGAAGATACACCTCGGGGAGCGAACCTGCGTCCCAAGGAAAAGTCGCGGCGGGCTGGGCAGCCGAGTCCGCCGGTCTAAAGGAGGATTTTTATGAAAGGCCCAGTTTCGCGGCCGGATCGCCGCCCCGGCGCGGATGGACGATCCCGCCGCAGGCCCGACCGCAAGGAGAATGGTCCGGTGCCCTCGGCGCGAAGGGAATCGACGGGGTTTCGGAGCGAGTCCCGCGGCGAGGGCGAGCCGATGGTAATGGGAAGGAATCCGGTCCGTGAATTGTTGCGGGCGGGACGCTCGGTATCACGCCTGTGGGTGCAGGAAGGGGCGGCAGAGGGCAGTTTGCGGGAGATTTTGGGGATAGCCCAGGAGCATCGTATTCCCGTCAGCATTGTGCCTCGGGCGCGTCTTGACATCATGGCGGGTCCGGTTTCGCACCAAGGTGTGATGGCAGCGGTGAGTGTCAAGGCGACGCTAGCCATGGACGACCTCGAGTCCCTGATTCGGCGGGCCTCGACCCCTCCGATTGTATTCTTGCTCGACGGGGTGAAGGATCCACAGAATTTGGGCGCCATTATCCGGGTGGCTAACGCCACGGGCGCTCTTGCCGTGATTATTCCGGAACGCGGGGCGGTGGGACTGACCCCGGTTGTCGCCAAAGCCTCGGCGGGCGCCATCGAATATGTGCCGGTGGTTAGAGTGGCCAATCTGTCGCAAGCTGTCCAAACCTTAAAGACGTGGGGCGTGTTCGTCTATGCGGCGCAGCCAGCCGCGGCGACGCGGTACACCGAGATTGATTGGCGAGGGCCGGTCGGACTGGTCATTGGCGGCGAAGGAGAAGGCGTTAGGCCATTAGTGCGCAAACGTTGTGATGGCACCGTCTTTTTGCCCATGGCGGGAGCGGTTGCCTCGCTGAACGCGGCCACGGCCGCGGCTGTGCTGGGTTTTGAGGTGGTTCGCCAGCGCACGGGATCGGCAAGCCCGGAAGCTTGAGGCGGGGAAATCCGGCCCGGCGCGCGCGACCGTTCGGTTTGTCGACACGTCCGCGGGAATTTTGCCGTCCAGTCCCCCCCAATGCTAAACCGTACAAGGTTTCAATCCCATTTCGAGCTGGGCCGGAGGAGTGCAGCAAATGTTCGTGCGCCACAAGAATCGTCGCCCCCAACCCATCTCTCCGGTCCTCATCCTGTCGTCCTGGTTCGCGTCCGGGATGGTCTGGGTCATGCTGATTGGCCACCTGGTGATCCCGGGCGGTCGGCTTTCCGCCGAGCAATGGACCGGGGTTGGCCTCTTGCTGTCGGCGGTTTTGCTCTGGCTGGGATTGGCGTGTGCCATGCTTCTGCGCCGCCGCGCGATCTTTGTTAAAAGGCGGCCTTAACCCCTTGTCGTGGAACATCTCACGCGGCGTCCTGTCCTCGGGATGGCGGCCGGGCCTTGCATTTGAGCAGATTGTCCCGCGTCTGTGCGGGATTCCAGCGCCACACACGGTCGACGGCCGCCAACCAACCCACGCGGTCCGTGGCCGGGATGGGGGGAAGAGCTTGGGGCCGCCGCGCAGGCTGACCCCCGACGGAAACGGTCTGGGGTTTATGCCTGACTCGTTTGCGGTCCGATAAGCGCATTCCTGCGCAATATTCCGCTTCGTTCCATCTGCGTCTGCCATGTATTGCCATGCGGAGTCTCGGCCGCGACGGCATCCACCCGTCGCCATTGCGTGCCCGCCCAGCAATCGGGGCGTCGCCCGCAATCCGCCAAACACGGCCGAGTGCGCCCCCGAGCCTGCGGGCGGGTTTGACGATGGTCCGCCACCGCATCCGGCTCCACGGGCTGTTACCGGGCGAGCAGTTCCCACAACGTCGGCATGATGCTGGCGGTTTTGGTGTCGTCCTGTCGGAGCCGGCTGATGCGTCGCCGAGATCGAGGGGATGTGACGGGAACGGATGGCCAACTACCTGGTGGTCTGCAGCGGCGGCGGATGCGGTCGGGCCAGTTTGACGGTCCTGCATCGCGACGCGCCACGCGCTGGCGGGTCGGGGGATCAAGTCCGTGTCAAGGGTTGTCGTGGCTTGTGCACGCGGCTATACTCCTCGCGTCTCACAATTGATGATTCAGGGAGCTGACTTGCAGACTGGGAATTGAGACCTCCATGCCCCCTTGCGCGTCATCGAGCAGGAAACTTTCGTTCAGTCCTTGCGAGACTTCCGGATGCATTGGTGAAGACAACCATCACAACTTAGCCGCGAGGAGGATAGCGATCTCGAAAATGGCCCTGGCAATTCGACAAACCAGGAAATAGAGGGAAAAGTTTCACAAATATGTGCGGTATTTGGCGGTGCAATCATTGACCCTTTTGAGGGTGCTGACTATAATGGCGTTATGATTATGTAACGTAACTCTTCGCAATGATTTCCCTTTGTTATAATATACTGATTGTTGTGACGTTTTTTCTGGGATGGAGGCGATGCGGGTGAACGTGATCCCCCGCCAGGAACTGGCGAATCGATTTGACATGATGGTGGACGAGGATATCGTGAATGACGCCCGTGACGGCAACATCGACGCTTTGGAGTATCTGATTCAAAAATACCGCAATTTTGTTCGCGCCAAGGCGCGGTCGTACTTCCTTATCGGGGCTGACCGGGAAGACATCATTCAAGAAGGCATGATTGGCCTTTACAAGGCGGTCCGGGATTTTCGGAATGATAAGTTGGCCTCTTTTCGGGCATTTGCCGAGTTGTGCATTACCCGCCAGATAATTACGGCCATTAAAACCGCCACCCGTCAAAAACACATTCCCTTGAACTCGTATGTTTCCTTAAACAAACCGATTTATGAAGAAGAATCGGATCGCACGCTGATGGATGTCATTTCAACGGTTCGCGTCTCCGATCCGGAAGAATTGATTATTAATCGCGAAGAATTTGGCGACATCGAAGAGAAAATGGGAGAGATCCTCAGTGATCTCGAGTGGAAGGTTCTGATGTCCTACCTGGACGGGCGTTCCTATCAAGAGATCGCTTACGAGTTGAAACGCCACGTCAAGTCGATAGACAATGCCCTGCAGCGGGTTAAACGCAAACTGGAACGATATCTGGAAGGACGGATAGCGCTCTCCCTGGAGGGAGCAGAACTGAATTAGGGTAGCGACGACTTCCGGCAGCATGTTTTCCGGTCCGGGGGTTTTATGGTGCGATGCGGGGCAACCGCTCTAACTGCCGTAACCCCTATCGGCACCCGTTGCCGTCATGAGTTCGCGGCACCCCTTTCACGCCCGGACTTTTCGCCCGGCAAACAGCCACATGTCACTCCCGGTGTTTACTGTTGCGAGCCGACGGCGGTGCAGATTGTTGAGTCGCCGATACCATGGCGGAATGCGATCCGTGGTCGTGACTACCCCCGGGCCGGTGTTCGGACGCAATGCCGCGTTGGGGAATCTGGCCGTGTGCAGATTCCCGCCGTTTTGGGCCGAGACGCCCTGCCGGTCGCTGTGGTGTATCTGGCGCCCGCGAAGGGGTGCGTCTTGCGCACGGACAGGGGAATCGTTCTGGCCGAGGACAACCGCCCCGGGTTTTAGCGCGGGAATAGGTGTTTGGGCCGCATTTGGCCAGACTGCCGCCGCAAGGCATGAAAGGCTTGCCATGCGCCCGATCGTTCGGCGGGCAGGCGGAGACCGGGGCCGTAAAAGGCCGCCTCCAAAGAATGGACCAATGGCTGGATCGTGTCAGACTGAGCCAGGCCGCAGGCCAGAAGCTGCATCCCAATGTCTCGCGGCGTCATGCCGCGGACGCTTCGTCCCAGCCTGACGCGGGTCCACCAGCGAAACACCCGCCACAACCAGATCCAACTGCCGGGGCCGTTAACGAGTTTTCTCACGTGCCGCACGATAACCAGCATAACCCCCGCCGCGATGGTCAACCAAACGGATCCAACAAACCACGGAGATGATTGTGCCGAGGTCGGGTTCGAGCCGTGGCCGCCGGGCCGAGGGTCGGACGGCTTCGATTTGGCCGAGGCGGCGGGCAACCGGTTGGCTAACGGGTGGGCGGATGGCGCGACCGAGGGTCGGGTGGCGGGCGAGGTGACAGGCGGCGATACATTTTCCCTGAGCGTGCCGGGAGACGCCGGCGAGGCGCCCGGAATATGCCAGCCGGGTGTGGGATCGACCGGAACCCAGCCATACGGGGGGATATAGATTTGCGCCCAGGAATGGGCGTCGATGGCGCGTATCAGAAATCCTCCCCGTGACGGCTGGTAAGTACCCGGCCCATATCCGACGACCCAACGCGCCGGAATGCCCAGGGTGCGCATCATGACGATGAAGGTTGTGGAAAACTGATCGCAATAGCCGGTATGGTCATGGAAAAGAAAATGGGTCACCACGTCCGAACGGGCGGGCGTGAAATGAAAGGAGTAGCGGTAGTGCTGGTCCAGCCAGGACTTGACGGCCATGGCTTTGGCCCACCAAGACGAATCGCCCGCCGTGATGGTTTGGGCCAGCCGGGCGACTTTGCCAAGTCCGGCGGGCACAGCCAGGTCGCGCGCCAGTCCGCCGGCGGGAAGCGAAGTCAGCGGGTCTTGGGCCAAAAGCTGCCGACTAAAGAGGGGGACGATCAGGGCCATGCGGTAAGAAGCCACCGGTGTCGCCGTGAACCGACTGGAGTCGGGATGAAAGATAACCGGGATGGAGAAATTGAGCGGCACTCCGCTGTAGACCAAGGTTGTCAAATTGCGGCCGTTTAAGGCTTCGACCTGGGCCGTGAAGCGGCTGGTGGCGACCGCATTGAACGACGGGGGAAAAAGCGGGAGGGAATTGAGTTGACTTGGGACCGCGTAAGGAGCTGTGGTTGACGGATTGCGCCAGGCGGTCCCCGTGAAAGTGGTGTAGACTTCTGCCTGCCAGTAGGCGGGGTATGGCGACCGGATAAACAATACCGGCGTGTTGGAAGGGGTGACGGAGCGATTAACCGAAACGGTGCCCGAGGCAATGCCCAGAGTTGCAGCGCCCAAGTTGCCCCCTGACCAGCCGGTGAAGAGACCGAAAGGGTCGGCGGAGGGGTGGGCCGGAGTGGCCACACCGACCAACACCGGAGCCATCGCGACCGCCGCCAGCGCGGCTTGACGGCCCCAACCGATCCGGGTGCGGGCGTCAGTTAAACCCTGCCCGTGCTCGATGGCCAGCAGACAGAGGCCTATCGCCAAAAAAGCGACGAGCGGTATTTGGGCGGGCAGATCCCAGAATACATGGTCGATGGGCAGCAGCATGGCACCGGTCGCCAGAAGCGCCCAGAGCCGGGTGCGGTCACGGGCGCTGCGAAAGACCAGCCATCCTAGGGCTGCTCCGATGAGCAACAGCGGCGCGGCGATATGGGCGTTCAGTTGATTCCACGCCGCGATGGGAAGGTGGGTCAGCGAGGTGACGGCCAAGACCAGAGAGGCCCACACCACGCGACTGGAGGGGATGGCCATCCACTGCCAAAGCCATTGCACGGCTAGTGCCAAGACCAGATACACGATTCGCCAGACCCATCGCGAAATCAGCTCCATCGCCGCAAATACAATGGGAGCGGCGGCCAGCGCACTGGCATGAGGGATTCCGCCAGCGTGGGCATACGGCCAAAAGAGCGCCGTCAGCCACATTGCCCGTAGCCACAACGTTATCCTATCCATGGCGATGGCGGCTGTTTTGACGGGGCTGTGGGGCCAACACAAAGGCGGGCAGTTGTTCCAGGCTCTGGACCGACTCGATTGCCGTCGAACGTCCGACGGGGATGATAAACGCCGCTTCGTCTCCGGGCCACGGGCCGGAGCCCGCCGCGATGAATACCCATCCTGGCCGAACCCGGACCGGGCCCGGCGGGCGGGCACGGTGGCCGGCTTGCCCCACCGTGGCAAGCCAGTCGAGGCACCGATGCTCGTGCTGGCGTCCCGTGCCTGCAGCGATGGCGGTGGAGCCGTTGGGGAACAGGCTTAACCCGACGGGATGGCGCTGGGTTACCGACAGTTCCACCAGCGACGCGGCGACGGAGACGGCCAACTCCCAATCCTCGGGGAGGAAATACGCGGGGTCATCCAACACGATGAGCAAAGGCGCGCGCCCGCGCGCCTGAAATTCGCGAACCTTAAGCTCTCCGGTGTGGGCCGACAGTTTCCAATGGATATGGTTCAACGGGTCGCCGGACACATATTCCCGCACTCCGTAAAAGGTCGGCTCGTCGGGTGATCGATGGTGTCGGGCTTGGCGCACGCCGCCAGCCGCTGCCGTCATCAGGCGCCATTTCGCCAAGGAAATGGTGCGTGGCCAAACCATCAGACTATCGCGTTGCGCGACCACGCGTTGGCGCCGAACGAGTCCAAACACGTCGCCCGTCTCCAGACCGATGGCCGTCAATGTCAACTCCCCGCGCTGGGTCAGCGGCAGTTCATAGGACAAATGATATTTGCGCCGCCACACTGCCAGGAGGGCGTGACGGGGGATTGGGGCCGCAGCGTGGCCGCTTGCATCTTCGACCACCAGCCACGGCCAAAACCAGCCGCCGGGCAACGTCACTTCCAGGGTGACCCGGATGCGGTCGCCAACATGGTAGGGTCCGGGAGAGACTTGACGAGTGACATGAATTCTTCGCATTGGGCTGAAGAACCCGATGCCGACCAAGCCTAGAACGGCCAACACCGTTCCCCACAATTGCCAGGCCAGGTTTCCTCCCTGATAGACGGCATACAGCGTGGCGGCGGCAAACACGCTGCCTGCCGTCACGGCAGCCTGAACGATTTGGCGCGTTGTCATCGCAGGTCTCCCGTCGGGGGGGCGACCGAGCGCACAATGTTGTCCAGGATTTCTGCGCCATCGGCATTGCTGGAGCGGGATAAAATGATGCGGTGCGCGACGACATCGGGAAACAAGACGCGCACGTCATCAGGGATCACATAGGAACGGGCATGCAGGAATGCCCAGGCGCGGGACGCGTTTTGCAGAGAAACCGTGGCTCGCGGACTCATCCCGAGCATCAGTTCCGGATGCTGCCGCGTGCGTGCGGCGAGGTCCGCCATATAATGGCGAATGGATTCTGCGACATGCACCTGCCGGACTTGGATTTGAAATTTTGCGAGACTGGCTTGGCTCAAGACCGGGGACGGCAAGTGATTGGGCTCAGCCTGGGACAACAGCGCCACTTCGTCCTGGTGCTGGGGATAGCCCATTCTCAAACGGAACAAGAAGCGATCCAACTGGCTCTCCGGCAATGGGAAGGTTCCTTCGTATTCGATGGGATTCTCGGTGGCGATGACCGTAAACGGCTGGGGAACCGGGCGCGCCACGCCGTCAACGGTTACCTGCCCCTCCTCCATAACCTCCAGCAAGGCGCTTTGGGTGCGAGGGGAGGCCCGGTTAATCTCGTCCGCCAGCAAGAGTTGTGTAAATACGGGACCCGGCTGGAATTCAAACTGCCGCGTGCCGGGATGAAAAACGCTGACCCCGGTCACGTCGCTCGGAAGTAGGTCCGGTGTGAATTGGATTCTTCGGTAGGAGAGACCGATGGCTGCGGCGGCGGTTTTGGCCAAGGTGGTCTTGCCCATTCCGGGAACGTCGTCGAGGAGAACGTGACCACGGGCGAGAACCGCAGTCAGCAGCCGTTTGACGACTTGGTGTTTTCCCACCACCCGTTCCTCAATGGCGGAGATAACCGACGAGAGCTCGGGGTGAATCATGTCCATTGGCGGCGTGTCCTTTTGAATTAGCATGCTGCCTCCTCGTGCGCATGGCGAAATGTCCGCGGCAGAGTCTCCTTATACTCATTCGAACAGGGGTACCCGAATCCCTTTCGGGCGGCCAAATTATCGCTGATAAAACGTTGAGCTGGGTGTCAAGGTTACCAAAATCGGGCGTAAATTCCAGAGGTCTGGATTTTGGGAACGGATCCCCCGGGGGCAACGGGGAGGTTTGCCGGGCGAGTCCGCGTCTTCAGCCCGAAGCGTTGCCATAGGGCGGCGCCCTCACTGGATTTAGGCGCCGATTGCGGAGCAAGCGCTTTGATTTGACAAACAGTGCTGACGCATGAGTGAACCAGGCCTTAACCAGCTTGGAGTTTGACCCCGCCCCGACAAAATTTTGCCGCAAAAGGGGCTGAACGTGGCACATGGAGCTATGCGATGATATCTTCGCGACAATCCTCGAGGAGAGACGCCCATGACCACGCCTTGGGATCCGCCCTTTGGGGTCGGCGACCGGAGCGCGTGATTCCGGGCGCGTTGTTATTTGGCTCGGCGGCCAAAGCCAAAGCCGTGGCCGCCCGGGAGGCGTGGGTGGGATGGAGCGCGACCGAACGGGCGCGTTTTCGCTGGCGGATCGTGAATAACAACCGGTTTTTGGTGGTGCCGGGGGTGCAGGTGCCGCATTTGGCCAGTCACGTCCTCGGCTTGGCGGCCCGGCGAGTGCCGGCCGATTGGCTGCACCGCTACGGCTATCGCCCGGTCCAGATGGAAACGTTTGTGGAAGCGCCGTGGGCCGGCACCTGTTATCGCGCGGCCAATTGGCAGCCGGTGGGGACCACGGCGGGGCGGGGACGGCAGGACCGGTATCATGAGGCGGGGGTCCCGATCAAGATACCATCTGGGTCTATCCCCGGGCGCGGAAGTGGCGGACCGCCTTGGTGGCGCCGCCAGCGTATCGGGCGGAGGAGGACGGGTCCGAATGAGGCATCCCGACCATCTGGTGCCGTCGACTCGCCCCAACGCCAAGAGTCCCTATGCCACCTCGGCGGAGGAACAGGCGGCCCGCCAAACCGATGCCGAAGCCCTGGCGCGGGTGTTGTTGACCCGACTCCCGCGCCGCTTGGAACGGTTTGCCCGACTGCCCGATCCGCGCCGGGTGGCGAGTTGCCGCCACCCCGTTGACGGCCCGCACCGTCGTGCAACGGTGTAATCGCCTGGCTTAGGCATCGGTGGGACGTGGAACATCTTTTCGTGGGAAAGCACCGGGGCTATCACTATGAGCATCTCTTCTCGAAAAAGTGGACCGCCATCAAGAACTGGCACACGGCGATGCGCTTCGCGCATCTGCTCAATGTCTTGATTCTCAGCCGCGTCGCCCTGTGGGCGACGTTCATCCGCCTCGGTCTGCCAGGCAGCATCCGGTGGCTCCATGACTGTGGGGCGGGTCGTTGGCTCGACCCCGCGCACCTCGCCCACCTCCGCCACAGCCGCCCTCAACTCCGCTTGATGGGGTGAGGGAGGCCCATCCGCCCACCGAATCCCATCCCCCCTGGGAGCGCGGCGTCCGCGCTGCGTCAGCCTGTCGCGCCCCCCGTTGCCGGCTCCGTGGGAACCCTTCCTCTGCCTGCCGGACTCCCGTCCGTAGCGGTCCAGCTCCTCGCTATCCTGTGGACCACCCGTTTTTTCGCGTAACGGTTAACATCAACGGCCTTTATGCGTCAGCACTGTTTGACAAAAAGAAGACTTGAACATGGTCCGACCGATATGATAAGATATTTGCGCGACAAGGGCAGTTCCTGCTGGCGTAGCTCAATTGGCAGAGCAACTGATTTGTAATCAGTAGGTTGCGGGTTCGAGTCCCATCGCCAGCTCCACAACTTTATAGCAATGGATGGGTGCCCGAGTGGCTAAAGGGGGCGGTCTGTAAAACCGCTGGCTAGCGCCTACGTTGGTTCGAATCCAACCCCATCCACCATCGCGGGGTAGAGCAGCCAGGTAGCTCGTCGGGCTCATAACCCGGAGGTCGCAGGTTCAAATCCTGCCCCCGCAACCAATTGCTCACGTAGCTCAGCAGGTAGAGCACGTCCTTGGTAAGGACGAGGTCACCGGTTCAATCCCGGTCGTGAGCTCCATTTTTTTTTTGCGATGCCATAGCCGAAAACCGGCAACCTGTGCGAAAACGACGCAGCGCACGGCTCTACCCACCAGAGACACGGCGATGGCGATCGCTGGCGGCGTCTTAAAGCCGGCCAGAGGTCGATGGCGCGCGCAATCTGCGTGCAAATATGGGCCGCAGCCGATCGCATAGAAACACCCAGCAGGGCATGGGAATTTCGCGCAGCCACCCCTGCCCCGGATTTGCGTTCCTCCCGAGGTAACCAAACTGAAAAAGAGGCTCGGAACATGTCTCGCGAAAGGATGGGGGGGCGACACACAATGCGTCTTTCCTGTTGGGCGGGTTTCGGCGACAATGGAAGGGAAGGGCGATACACGGTTAGGCCAACCGTAGAAGCGGCCCAATCTGGACCAGACGAGAAGCTCTGGGCGCAAAGGTGACGGTGACGAACGATGCCAACAAGCCACATGGGGGAACACGACCGGGAATCCGACCAGCGCAATACTGCGACGGTGACCGCGGAAAATCCACTGACCGAAGATGCGGCCGCTGCCGGGGTGCCGGCACAGACCGTTAACAGGCCGTTGGGACCTGACGATAGCGGTATCCATCCGTCCGATGTCCAAACAGTGTCGGTCGGCTACGCGCGGGTGGAAATCTACCAAGGCACCCTCGCAGAACAGACCGCATGGCTTCATCTCCACAATCGGCAGGGCACATTTCGCCTGGTGTACTGGGATCCCCCGTTTTTCTCCGGCAAACAGAAAGCGGCGGACCGGGGAAGTTTTTCCGATCGCTGGCCGGATTTGGAGACATACTTGGTCGAAATGGACGAAGATTTTGCCCGCTTGAAGACGCTGGTCCATCCGGAAGGATTTTTGGTGCTCCATTGCGACTGGCACGCCTCGCATTACCTTAAAGTCATAGGGGACAGGCATTTCGGTTACCAAAACTTTCGCAATGAAATTGTTTGGCATTACAAGGGGAGGCGGCAACCAGCCCGGCTCGTTATCAATTCCAAACATGACAACCTGTTGGTTTGGGCGGCCTCTTCCCGAGCAGTCATGCAGCCGGTCTATGACCCTTGGGATCGGGAGCAATATGTTTCGATGAAAAGGCAGCAGGTCCATTCCGACGAAGACGGGCGGGAATGGATCTGGGGCCATAACGGGCGTGGGCGAGCGCGCAGTTACCGCATTTACTTGGACGAGGTGGTGGCTCGCGGACGGGCAATCGATTCCGTGTGGGATATGCCCATCGTCAATACCACGGCGAAAGAACGCACGGGATATCCCACCCAGAAACCGGTGGCCCTGCTCAAACGGATCGTGGCGCTGCTGACTCTGGAGGGCGATAGCGTGGCCGATTTGATGGCGGGCTCTGGGACCACCGGGGAAGCGGCCGCGCTATCCGGGCGCGATGTCTGGCTGGGCGATCGCAATCCCGAAGCGACGGCCTTAATTCAAGAGCGAATGGCGCGGATTGCCCAACAAGCGCCCACGCACCGGGGAAGGATAAGGTGATGGATGCCCGAACACGAACTTTTGCGAGTGTATGACGCGAACCTGGAGTGTTTGGGGGAAAAACCGCGATCGGCCGTTCATCGCGACGGTGACTGGCATCTGACGTTTCACGGATGGGTGGTGGACCCGAACCAGGGCGGTGCCTTGATCTTGCAACGGCGCGGACGGACTCATCGCAATTATCCGGGTCTGTTTGACGTGAGTGCGGCGGGGCACTATCTGGCCGGAGAAAATGGGCTGGATGGAATGCGCGAACTGGAAGAGGAACTTGGCGTCCGGGCCAGTGCGGGTCAGGTCTATCATTTGGGCGTTCGGACCAGCGTGTGCATTACGGATCAGCTCCGAGATTTCGAATTTCAGGATGTCTATGCCATTGTTGATGGTCGTCGCCTGAGCGAATACCGGCCCGATCCCGACGAGGTGGACGGCGTGGCTTGGGTTAGGCTGGCAGATGGCATGGCATTGGCAGAGGGACGGGTGGCCAGTATCCGGGTGCCTTTTCTGCGGGCGTTCGATCGGCAACTGACCGAGGAGAGCCTGGCCTTGACCGATATCATGCCCTCGAAGGACAAATATTTTCTAAAGATGTTGATTATGGCGAGCCGGATTCGGGACGGTCAGTCGGCCGCGGTGTAAACGCAGGCGGATAGGCCGGGTGGTCAAGGCGAAAGAGGCCAGGAGGGGTAGAATGATTGCGGTGGAACGACCCGGGGCGCCTCCGTTGGAGTTGACCCACGCGGTGTTTGATTTGAACGGAACCCTGGCGGCCGGCGGGGAGCTGTTACCCGGGGTGCCGGAAGGCCTGACGGATCTCGGGCGCTGCTTGGAAGTGGAAGTGCTGACCGCAGCCACCTATGGGGGATTGGACGCGTTGCGCAAGCGGCTTCCGTGCCGCATTACGCGGATTGATACGGGAGTCGACAAGCTAAGACGTGTACAGCAACTGGGCACGGGAGTGGTGTCTGTGGGAAACGGGGCCAACGACGCCCCCATGCTGGCGGCGGCGGCGCTGGGCATCGTGGTCATTGGGCCGGAAGGCGCCGCGGGTACGGCCCTGGCGGCGGCCAACCTGGTCGTCCACGATATCGCCCAGGTTTTTCATCTTCTGGCGAATCCCAAACGCATTACCGCGACGCTGCGGCTCTAATGGCGCACTGGCGTCAACCTCCAGACCCTGATGGCCAGGCCGCACGATGCCGTGGTGCGGTGCCCCGGCCGGATCGCGTCTTGCAGACGGGCAGAGAATGCGGCGGGGGCATCGCGCGCCATGCAATAAGAACCCGGAAGGAGGATCGCCGATGATCATTGATGAACGTAGCCGCGCATATATCAACGCCCAGGGCATCGTAAACCTGGTGGTTCGCGTGCGGGCCATTCCGGGCTGAGGGATACGTTACAAACCATTCGTGCAATGGGGAGCGACGGATTTAACGGGTTTGACCAGCCGCAGCATGCCAGGCTTGAGCATCTTTGGGCCGTCTTGGATGGCGGACGACGATTGGCGGCAAATCAAAATCGTATGGAATGCGAGGACTTGCCAGCCTGTCGTGCGGGGATGGCGGCCGGTCCGTTGGGAGTGAGGCCAGGGCTTCGTTTGCCGCCATCACCCGTGGTGCCGACGGGGGCCATCGCGCCCTCAAATATTCACCATACGAAGACAAGGGTTCTACCATGCCGGAGCCTGGTGATGGTCAACGCTTCGTTGACAGGGTAGGGCTCCCATGCTAGAATGCTTGCGCATGAGTGGGAGGTTAACGACATGCGGACGATTATTACCTTGGCGTGTGGCGAGTGTAAGCGGCGCAATTACACCACCACCAAGAACAAGAAGAACGACCCGAACCGGATCGAGCACCGCAAATATTGTCGGTGGTGCCGGGTCCATACTGTTCATCGGGAGACGCGTTAGCCCCGCGATGGACGGAAATGGGGAACAATGATGGAAGCGAAGGGAAACGCGGTGAAAGCCGGTGACCGTTCCTTAGGGAAATACTTCCGCGATGTCTGGGGAGAATTGCGCAAGGTTATATGGCCTACGCCAAAACAAACCCTGTCATTTACGGGGTTTACGGTGTTTTTCACCATTTTTGTCGCAGCGGTCATCGTTCTCCTCGATGCGGTTTTCAACTTGGGACTAAACCATTTCGTCCGTTAAGGTGGAGCGCTTGCAAGCCGTGCCCTGACGCCGGGTTGGGCGCCATTTTTTGTGGGACGCGATGGGTTCAACCAGCATGACCGACAGGTGGGGATGAGAAGGCGGGATAATGATGGACACGGGGGAATTGCGGACGGCGGAAGATGGCGTGCAAAAGGATTGGTACGTGATTCACACTTACTCGGGATACGAGAATAAGGTGAAGGCCAATTTGGAGCGGCGTGTGGAATCCATGAACATGGAGGACAAGATCTTTCGCATTATGGTGCCCATGGAAGAAGAGATTGAGATTAAGGACGGCAAAAAGAAGCTGGTCAAGAAAAAGGTGTTTCCTGGCTATGTGCTGGTGGAGATGGTGATGACAGACGACTCCTGGTACGTGGTGCGCAACACCCCGGGCGTGACCGGGTTCGTCGGGTCGGGGGCCAAGCCGATTCCTTTGCTTGATCACGAAGTCCACACCATCTTGGGACGCGATCTGTCCGGTGTCCCGGAACTGCCCCGCGTCAACCTGTCGATTGGTCAGGAAGTGCTGGTGACGGAAGGTCCCTTTGAAGGATTTTCGGGTCGCATTGACGAGATTTATCCGGATCGGGGCAAAGTGCGTGTGTCTGTCTCTATGTTTGGACGGGATACCCCCTTGGAGGTTGATTTCACCCAAGTGGCGGAGATGGAGTAATAGCGCAGCAACAAGAAATGAGGGAGCAACGTGCCGAAGAAAGTCACCGGGGTTATTAAGCTGCAGATTCCCGCTGGGAAGGCGACGCCGGCTCCGCCGGTGGGTCCGGCCCTAGGCCAGCACGGGGTGAATATCATGGCCTTCGTGAAGGAGTACAACGAGCGCACCGCCGGGCAAGTCGGGCTTATCATTCCGGTCGAAATTACCGTGTACGAGGATCGGTCGTTTTCGTTTGTGACCAAGACCCCTCCCGCCGCAGTGCTCATCAAGAAGGCGCTCGGGATCGAGGCGGCGTCATCCAATCCCAACACCAAGAAGGTGGGCGCATTGCCCAAAGCCAAGGTGCTGGAGATTGCCGAATTAAAAATGCCGGACCTGAACGCCACCACACTGGAGGCGGCTGTCCGCATGATTGAGGGCACAGCCCGCAGCATGGGCGTCGACATCGTCGACTAAGTTTGGTGGGAGGCAGGCTGCCGTAAACACCACAAGGAGGATTTTTCATGGCAGCAGGAAAGCGGTACCAGGAAGCCCTGGCCCGTGTGGAAAAAGGCCGTGTGTACGAACCGGCTGAGGCCATCGCCCTGGCCCAGGAGATTTCGCACACGAAATTTCCCGAGACGGTGGAAGTGGCAATTCGTTTAGGTGTGGATCCCCGGCACTCCGATCAGGTGGTGCGCGGGGCGGTGGTGTTGCCCCACGGCACGGGAAAGACCCGCAAAGTCGCGGTGTTTGCCAAAGGCGACAAAGCCAAAGAAGCGGAAGAGGCCGGAGCGGATTTTGTTGGTGCCGACGACTTGGCGGAACGCGTTCAGGCCGGGTGGACCGATTTTGACACGGCAGTGGCTACCCCGGATTTGATGGCCTTGGTTGGGCGGCTCGGGAAGATTTTGGGCCCCAAAGGGCTCATGCCCAATCCCAAGACCGGAACCGTCACATTTGATGTCGCCAACGCGGTTCGGGAAATTAAGGCCGGAAAGATCGAATTCCGGACGGATAAAGCCGGCATCATTCACGCTCCCTTGGGCAAGGTGAGTTTCCCGACGGACGCGCTGGTGGAAAACCTGGCAACCCTGGTGGATGCCTTGGTGAAAGTCAAGCCGGCTGCAGCCAAAGGCACTTATCTCAAGAGCATCTCCATTTCTACGACGATGGGACCCGGCCTTCGCGTTAATCCGTCCTCCACGCAAAGGACGGCCGCTCCCGCTTAGGGGCGCTCCCCGACACGACGAGGTACGGCTGCAGGGCGCCGTGGATGGTCCTAGTTGGCGCGCCCGGTCGGTGGTGGCGCAAATCGGCGTGTGGCAATCCAGGTGACGGTGCGGTCACCTGGATTTTTTTCGCGCCGACGGATTCCTGTCTGGGGTTGATGAGGATGGTGATGCCGCCAGGGGTAAATCGCAGGCGCGTGATCGTCACCCTGCGTGCGAAGCGCTTCCGCGATAAGAGGTCTGGGCGTTTATGGCAACATCTTGTTTGCCCGTAATCGGCCATGCCGGGAAGCGCAGGCGGTGCAGGTTTGGCATGGTGCGACGGCGGAGAACCCGCGAGCCGCGGGTAGCGGTGGACACCCCCCGCCAGGTCCGGTTCGACGGGCACACTAGGGGGACGAGATGGCTCGGCGTTATTTCAAGAGGAGGCCGACATCATTCGCGTTCCGGAAATGCCTGGAACGGACGCGATCCCGGGGGCTGGCTAAGTCGGGACGCGCCTCGGCGCCACCCGGCAGGGATGAAGCGCCGAGTGGTGTGGGCAAGCGGCGGGCAATCCGGGCGTTGTTCCAAGAATCACCGCGCTTGGAGGAGTTTCGGATGATTGTCCGGCAACGGCCGGTTCTGCGCGCCGACGATTTCTCTCATAATGGGTGCCGGCTCCGGGGACAAGGAATTTGTTATCGGTGCGGCGAATGGAAAGCACAGGAGCGGACCAAAAAGGAGGACTCGCCATCCAGTACGTGACCGACCCGGCAGCCATTTACCGGGACAGCTTCCGGCAGATTGGGGAGCGCGCCGATTTGACGGCTTTTTCTCCGCAAGAATCGCAGATTGCGGCACGGGTTATCCATGCCTCGGCCGATTTTACCTTGGGAGAGAGTCTGGTGTTTCACCCGGCTGCCGTTCCGATGGCGTTAAAGGTCTTAAACCACTCGGGCCATCTGGTCGTCGATGCCCGCATGGTGGAGGCGGGTTTAAACCGGGACCGGCTTTCCAGACTGGGTATCCGCGTCTGGTGCGGCATTGACCAGCCGGAGGTGGGTGTTTTGGCCCAGCGGCAGGGCATTACGCGATCGATGGCCGCTATGGACTGGGCGATGGCGCAGGCGCCACCGGGGTGCTTGGTGGTGATTGGCAATGCCCCCACCGCCTTATTCCGCTTGCTGCAAGGGATCGAAGCCGGCTGGTGGCAACCTGCGGTGGTCGTCGGGTTGCCGGTGGGATTGGTGGGGGCGGCGGAATCGAAGGCGCAGTTGATGGCTCAAACTCGAGTCCCGGCGATGTCGAACCGGGGCAGCCGGGGAGGCTCCGCAGCCGCCGCAGCCGCAGTCAATGCGCTAATCCGGATGGTTCTCGGTGAACCGCAATGAGCCTGGTGGCGGTGGTCGGCATGGGGCCCGAGGGTTGGGAGGGATTGGATGCCGCGGCCCGGCAGCGTGTCGGACAGGCGGACCGGATATATGGCAGCGAACGCCTGTTGAATCTTTGTCCCGAGATGCGCGGCCAGCGGGTGGTGTTTCGCACCGATTTGGCCAGGGTTGGTGACGAACTGCGCGCACACCTCGATCGGCGGCAAGTGGTGTTGGCCACCGGGGACCCCAACTTTTTTGGGATCGCCGAGTTTCTATACCGCACAGTCGGACGAGAACAGGTGGAAGTGCTGCCAGCGGTCAGTTCGGTGCAACTGGCGTTCGCCCGCGTCCGTCTGTCCTGGCATGATGCCGTGTTCCGCAGTGTCCATGGCCGACCGGTCGAACCAGTCGTCGAGTGGGCGCGCCAATTCCCCAAGTTGGCGATTCTTACCGATCCCGTGCACCATGCCGGAGTGGTCGCGGAGCGTCTGGCGTCGTCCGGACTGGAGTCCTTGACAATGCATGTGGGCGAGCGCTTGGGAACCGCCGCTGAGCGGGTGGTGTCGGGCACGCCCGGCAGCCTGCGGGGGCGCGCATTCGACGGTTTCAGCGTGGTTGTGCTGTGCCATCCGGACACGATGGCGCCGGCCCGGACCCTGGGTTTCGGAATAGACGACGCCTGGTTCGAGCGTGCTGGCGGCGGGGAATTGCTGACCAAGAAGGAAGTGCGGGCGGTGAGCTTGGCGGCTTTGGACCTGCGGCCCGGTCAGGTGGTCTGGGATATCGGGGCGGGCACCGGATCCGTGGCAATTGAGGCGGCGTTTTTGGTGGGCCCAGCGGGCCGGGTGTTTGCGATCGAGCGACAGCTGGCCCGGGTTGCGGCGATAGAGAACAACGTGCGGCGTAGCGGTCGCCAGGTCACCGTCATTGCGGCGCAGGCACCTGCGGGGGTAGAGAGCCTGCCGAGCCCGGATCGAGTCTTTGTGGGGGGGTCTGGAGGGAATCTTGTGAAAATCCTGGAGTACGTCTGCGCACATGTGACGGCATTCGGCAGGGTGGTCTTGAATTTGGTGGGATTGGAGCAGGTGGCCCAAGTGGTGGCAATGGGTCGCACGTGCGGTTGGCAAACGGAGGTGGCGCAGGTCAGTGTCTCCCGGAGTGTGAAAACCGGAGAAGTCATCCGGTTGGCAGCGCTCAATCCGGTTTTTGTGGTGACGTTGTTGCGCGGGGAGGACGGGTCGTGAGCCCGGGACGTCTGTACGGCGTGGGGGTCGGGCCGGGCAACCCCGAGTGGTTGACGCTGCGGGCGGTGGCGGTGTTGCAAGCGGTGGACGTGGTGGCGCACCCGGGCAAGCATGACGGTTACGCGTTGCGCATTGTGGCTCCCCTGATCGATTCCGTCCGACAAGAGATCCTGCCTTTGAATTTTCCGATGGAAGGGGACCCGTTGACGTGGGAATCCGCTTGGCAACGCGGCGCCGAGACCATCTGCGACCGACTGCGGCGGGGGGCGGAAGTGGCGTTTATTACCGAGGGCGATCCTTTGCTGTACAGCACCTTTGGGTACGTATTGGGCAAGGTGCGAACGGTCTGTCCGCGGGCAGGGATTGAAGTGGTGCCGGGCATTTCCGCGGTGTCGGGCAGTGCTGCCCGTTTGCAGCTGCCATTGGTGTCCGGCAGGCAATCCCTGGCGGTGGTGCCGGCTGGCGATCCCTCCGTGATGCGCAGCGCGTTGGCCAACCATGATACGGTGGTGTTCTTGAAGGTGGGCGCGGCGTTGGAAACGCTGATCGCGGTATTGGAGGAAGCGGGATGTTTGCAACGCGCGGTGGCCATATCGCACGCATCGTCTGGACACGAACTGATTACGCACGACTTGCGGACCTGGCAAGCAGCTGTTGGGTCGCCCGCGCCACCGATTCCCTACATGACGCTGGTGGTGGTGGCGTGCGGACAGGAAGGGGATCCCAAATGATTCCAGGCGGCAAGGTGTTTATCATCGGGGCGGGTCCCGGGGCCCCGGACCTTATTACCGTACGCGGCATCGAGATTCTGCGGTCCGCCGATCTGGTGATTTATGCCGGGTCCTTGGTCAGCGCCGAGCTTATCGCGCAGTCGCCGGGCGAGGCCGAAAAAATTGACAGTTCCGGGCTTCATTTGGAGGAAATCGTCACCAGGATGGTGGCTGGCGTTCGCCGCGGCTGGCGGGTGGCGCGTTTGCATTCCGGCGATCCCTCCGTCTATGGGGCCATTCAGGAGCAGATCGAGCGGCTCCGGGCGCACCAGGTTCCCTTTGAAATTGTGCCGGGGGTGAGTTCGGTATTTGCGGCGGCCGCTTGCCTTAACACGGAACTCACCGTGCCGGGGGTCAGCCAGACGGTGATTCTGACGCGGACCGAGGGACGCTCCTCGCCGCTGCCGGAAGGGGCCGCGCTGCGCGAGTTGGCTCGCATCCCAGCCACCCTGGCCATTTTTCTCAGCGCGGCGCTGGCTGGGCGCGTGGTTGACGAGTTGCGGTCCGGCGGCCTGGGCGATGAAACCCCGGTAGCCGTGGTGGCCCGCGTGTCGTGGCCGGATGAGATAACGCTGTGGTCCACCCTGGGCCGGCTGCGAGCCGACTTGCGGGCGGCCGGCATTCAACGGCAGGCCCTTTTTCTCATTGGACCGGCGTTGAACGCGCAAGCAGTGGCAGCGACCTCGCGCCTGTATGCCCGGGATTACACCCACATGTTTCGCCGGAGCGACCTCTCATGACCGGCGAGGGGGTGGCGCTCTTGGCGGTGACCCGCCGGGGAGCGGCTCAAATGGTCCGCCTGCGCGCGGCTTGGCCCCAGGCGGAGCTGTGGCTGCCCGCCCCCCGCGCGCGAGAAGTGCCGGGCGCGATGGCCCTGGACGGGACGGTGCAGAATCTGTTGCCGCAGCTCTGGACGAGCCGCCGCGGGCTGGTGATGGGTTTGGCGGTGGGAGCGGCGGTGCGTTTGATCGCCCCTTATCTGCAGGACAAGACCCGGGATCCGGCGGTGGTCACGGTTGACGAAACGGGTCGCTACGCGGTTGCGCTGGTTTCTGCGCATCTCGGCGGGGCAAACGCTTTGGCGCGCCTGGTGGCAGAGATCTTGGGAGCCGACGCGGTGATTACCACCGCCTCGGAGGGGGTCGGATTGGAGCCGCTCGACAGCCGATTGGCCGAGCTGGGCTACCGGATCGACAATCCGCAGGCAATGGCTGCGCTGATGACGGCCCGCTTGGATGGACAATGGGTGAGAACCACGTGCGATCCGGAACTGGTCAAGTGGGCGATTTGGGACGGAACCGGTTTTGCCGCGCAGAATGCCCCGGTTCCGCCGTGGGCCTACACCATCCGGCTTTCTGTCCGACAGCGGCCAAGCCCTGGGGCGCGGGAGGTGCTTGTTCGTCCCCCGGCGCTGGTGGTGGGGATTGGGTGTGTTCGCGGAGTGCGCGCGGAGGAGATCGCGAGCGCAGTGCAGGAGGCGTTTCAGTTCGCGGGCCTCTCTGTCGAAGCGGTGGGAACCGTGGCGACTATCGATATCAAACGCGAGGAGGCGGGACTGTTGCAATGGGCACGAAGCAACGGGCTCGGGCTGCGCTTTTTCGGGGCGGAGGCGCTCAATCGGGTGGCGGTACCCGACCCGTCCGACACGGTCCATCAGGCCACCGGAGCCTGGGCTGTCAGCCGTCCCGCCGCCATGCTCGCGGCGGCGGGCGGACCGCTGCTGTTGGATAAGTGGAAAACCGCCAAAGTTACCGTTTCGGTGGCGGTGAAATTGCGCCCGGACGATTTGCCGGCAACAGGAACCTGAGCAACTGCCCAGGGGGACAATGCGAGGGAGCAACGATATGGAATTTATCCCGGAAACAATTTTCTTGATCGGACACGGAAGTCGCGACCCGGAGGGATCGGCCGAATTTGAGGAGATGGTTCGGCGGATGGCCGCCCGGCATGCGGAACGCTCCGTCGTCCACGGTTTTTTGGAGTTTGCCCGGCCGAACATTCCTGCCGCAGTGGATCAAGCGGTGTCCCGCGGCGTACGTTCTTTGCTGGCCGTCCCGGTTATGCTGCTTGACGCGGGACATGCCATGCGGGATATTCCGGGCGCCCTGGCCGCCGCGCGGCGAAGACACCCCGACCTTGTCATCCGCTATGGCGATCATCTGGGGTTTCACCCCAATATGATGGCGGGCCTGATAAAGGTGTTGAGGGACGCGGGGGAGGATCCGATGGCAGAGCGCCCCGGCCGGGGCCTGCTGTTGGTGGGCCGCGGAAGCAGCGACCCCGTGGCCAATAGCAACTTTTACAAGTTTTCGCGGCTGGTCTGGGAACGCACCCGCTTTGAAACGGTGGAGAACGCGTTTATCGGGATTACCCGGCCCACCTTGCGCGAGGGGCTGGAGCGGTGCCGCCAAATCGGCTTGAGTCATGTGGTGGTGGCCCCGTATTTCTTGTTCACCGGGGCCCTTTATAAAAAGATTGCCGCGATCACCAAAGACTTTTTCGAACAATATCCCGGCCAGTCGTGGAGCCTAACCCGGTATTTTGGATTGGAGAGCCTGGTGCTGGACGCAGTCGCGGATCGCATAGCCGACGGCCTGGCGGGACGCCACCGGGCGTATCGCGACGAATGGATGCGAAATCCGGAGGGAATACGCTATGCGCGGCATGGGCATGACCATCATCACCAGGCCGGCCACGACCATGACCATCATCCGCATCACGACCACGATCACAACCATCCCCGGATTGAGTCTGGACAACACCGCGAGCAACCCGCCGCGGCAGATGGGAAGACGGGGGGGGCGTGATGGCAGCCGGCGAACTGTGGGTGGTCGGACTCGGCCCCGGGGAGGCCGGGCTGATGACCGGGCAGGCGCGCGAGGCGTTGTTCCGGGTGGAGGTGGTGGTTGGCTACCAAGGCTACCTGGGGCATATTGCCCATCTTTTAAAGCCGGACCAGATCGTGCACTCCTATCCGCTGACGCGCGAGGTGGATAGGGCGCAACACGCGGTCGATTTGGCCGAGCAAGGACGCCGGGTAGCCCTGGTCTCGAGCGGAGATGCAGGGGTTTATGGCATGGCTGGCTTGGTCTGGCAGATCTTGTCATCGCGCCGGTGGGATCCGGAAAGCGGGCCAATGGTCGAGGTTGTGCCCGGCGTCAGCGCGATGCTGGCGGCCGCCGCCCGCCTCGGAGCTCCGCTGATGCACGATTTCGTCGCGATTAGCCTGAGTGACCGGCTGACACCCCCGGAATTGATTGCCCAGCGGGTGCGCTTGGCCGCTTTGGGTGATTTCGTGGTGGTGTTTTACAATCCGCGGAGCCAAAGCCGCGTCCGGCCATTGGCCTCGGCCTGCCAAATTTTGCTGGAAGAGCGGGCGGGAACGACGCCGGTGGCGCTGGTTCGGCAGGCCTACCGGTCGGAAGAGACGCTTAACCTGACGACCTTGGACAATTTGGCGGCGATGCCCGTGGACATGTTGACCACGATCATCGTCGGCAACAGCCAGACGTTTGTTTATGCGGGAAAGATGATCACGCCGCGCGGATACCCGCTGGGCAGCGATTAGGCACGGCGGTATCCATCCGGAAAGGGGGGACGGGGGTGGTCTTTGTCATGGCGGGTACCGGCGAGGGACTGGGCTTGGCCCAAGCTCTGGTTCGTCACGGTCTGAACCCCACGGTGTCGGTCGTCACCGCGGACGGGGCTAGGCCGTTTCAGCAGAACGGCATCCCGGTGCGCGTGGGAGCGCTCGAGCGACCTGCGCTGGTGGGTGTCTTGCGCGCTTGCGGCGCGCGGGTGCTGGTGGATGCGACGCATCCCTACGCGACGGGAGCTCACGAAACGGCACGGCAGGCGGCTATGGCGGCGGGTATTGGGCTGATTCGCTTGCAGCGGCCAGGGAT
The DNA here is from genome assembly GCA_021797825.1 of Bacillota bacterium. Classification (GTDB taxonomy): domain Bacteria; phylum Bacillota; class Sulfobacillia; order Sulfobacillales; family Sulfobacillaceae; genus JAJZZA01. The sequence continues at coordinate 40,548 of JAJZZA010000001.1, forward strand.
TGACGGAGAGGCCTATCCGGTGCATTGGGTGGACGGTCACGAGCAAGCCGCCCGCCTGGCGCGATCACGAGGAGGCGTCGTGTTTTTGGCGACGGGAGGGCAGACGTTGCTCCGCTACGGCCTGGCGTTTGCGGTCGCGCCGCCCGTGTCCTTTGTGGTGCGCCTGCTGCCCACACGGGACAATCTTCTCCGATGCGAGCAACTGGGGTTGCCGCCAGACCGGATCTACGCGATGAAAGGACCGTTTCCGCCCAGTCTCAACCTGGCGCTCTATCAGCATGCGCACGCCCGGGTGTTGGTGACCAAAGACGGACACGCTCAGGACGGACCCGATAAAATCGCGCCGGCGCTGGCGCTGGGTATGGAGGTTATTGTGGTGAGACGACCGGCCGGAGCCGGATTGGCCACCGTGTCCGATGTGGTGGCGGCTTGCCTTAAAGCCGCGGAAACTTGGTAAGGAGATGCCGATGCCCGTACTCCGATTGGACTCGATGGTGGAGGACGTCGTGGTGCAAGGGGTGCGCCGGCGTCTCCGGCAAGGATTCAGCACCGGGACCACCGCGTCCGCTGCCGCCAAAGCCGCACTGTGGGCGCTGCGGACCGATGCGGTCCCGGCGGAAGTTGAAGTGCCGCTCCCGGCCGGGCGGCGGGCCGTCTTGGCGGTGGTGCGGGTGGAACAGGTTTCCGGCGGGGTCAGAGCCATCGTGACAAAAAACGGCGGCGATGACCCCGACGCCACCCATGGGGCGGAGATCATCGCCACGGTACGGCCTAAGCCCGACGGCCTCCTGATTCTCGGCGGCGAGGGGGTTGGTCGCGTGACTCGGCCGGGGCTGGCACTGGCCGTGGGCGAGGCGGCGATTAATCCCGTCCCGCGCCGGATGCTGCGGGCGGCGGTGGCGGAGGCCTTGCTGGGAGCGGGACGCCAGATGCTTGGCGCGGTGGTTGAAATTTCGGTGACAGACGGAGAACACATCGCCCAAAGCACCTGGAACCCGCGGGTAGGAATCGAGGGGGGCATCTCGATTTTAGGATCGACCGGGATTGTGCGGCCCTATTCGCTGGCGGCCTGGCGCGCCTCCGTCATTCAAGCCCTCCGGGTGGCGGCCGCCGGGGATGCCGACATGGTGGTGCTGTGTCCGGGTGCGATGTCGCACCAAGCCGCGCAGGCGATCTTTAGCGATCTGCCGGGCTGGGCCTTTGTGGAGATTGGAGGGTTTCTGGGGGAGGCGCTCCAAACGGTGGCGCGCGATGGCAGGATTCGCCGGGTTGCGGTGGTGGGGATGATGGGGAAACTGTCCAAGCTCGCCGCGGGGCAGATGGGCCTAAGCGCCCGCGATTCGTCTGTCGATTTGGACGCCTTGGCCTCCCTGGCTGCCGAGGCGGGGTTGCCGGCACCGACGGTGGCCGCGATTCGGCAAGCGCCAACCGCGCGCGCGGCCGCAGACCTGGCGCTGGCGGTCGGAGCCGACCGGTTTTTTCACGCTTTGCTCCGCCGGGCGGATGCGGTGGTTGCCAGCCAGATCGGTCGGCCGGTGCGGGTGCAGACCGTGCTGTTGTCGCCCGAGGGCGCGGTGTGGGCCCGGTCCGGCACCGGTCCTGGCGCCTAGGAGCCCCGGTCGCGGGCTGCAGGCCCACATCAAGCGGTGAAGATCACCCGAAACTGGTGATCGCTAGCCAACCAGGTGACCGGTTGAAAAAAGGCCCTTGACCGAGGATCTTCCTGCCGGCAGCGGACCATTGTGGGTCAGACGGCAATAGGCTATACTGATGGCACATTCAGGGAATTTCGGGTCAGGGAAAGCCGGCACCTCGATGGGGGTGAAACGGTGCGGACGCGCCACTGTACCTGGGGAGTTTCGTCGAAGAGCCACTTTCGGGGAAGGCCGACGGAACGTTGAACCAGAGCCAGGAGACCTGCCGAAATTCCGTGTCAACCCTTCGCGGGGAGGGGCGGCACCAAGAGCGGGAACCGGTGAGCCGGCGTTCGCGCAAGGTGGTGCTTGCGGGCGCCAGTTTTTTTGTCTCGGGAGAGCACACAAGGAGGCGCGCATGGCACGGTTGCCGTTGATGGTGGAGATGGCGGACCGCCTGGCGGTGATCGCGGGCGGAGGACGGGCTGGCGGGATCAAGGCGGCGGGACTGCTCGAGGCCGGTGCCCGGGTGCGGGTGGTGAGTCCGACGCTGAACGATGCGTCGCTCCGCACCGGGGTCGCCCACGATCGGGTCGAGTGGATCCCGCGCGCCTTCACGCCCGCCGATCTGGACGGCGTGTTTTTGGCGGTGGCCGCGACCTCCGAGCGAGCAGTGAACCGGGCCGTGCATGCGGCCGCCCGAGCACGGGGGGTGCTGTGTCTGGACGCCCGCGACCCGGAGGCGGGCGACATTGTGTTTGCCAGCACTTTGTGCCGGCCGCCATTCGTCGTGGCCGTTTCGACGGGGGGGCGTGCGCCGGCGGTGGCACGGGCGCTGGCCCGGCACTTGGACCAGCAAATGGGGCCGGAGTGGCAGATTTATGCGGAACTGATGGCGCGCGCCCGGGATGAAGTGAAGGACAAGGTGCCAGCGCCCGCTCGCGGCTCCATACTGCGCACCCTGGCGGATTTGCCGCTGCTCGATGTCATTCGCCAGCGCGGCGAGCCCGAGGCACGCGCCGAAGCCGCCGCGGTCATCCGCCGGGCGGTGGATGACCGATGACGGATGGGCGCGGAGTTGTCTATTTGGTCGGGGCCGGACCGGGGGATCCGCGGCTATTGACCCTGCGCGCGCTGGAACTGCTGCGGAGCGCCGAGGTGGTGGTGTATGACCGTCTGGTGCACCCGGGCGTGCTGGCGGAGGCGCCGGATTCGGCGGAATTGATATTTGCGGGCAAGGAAGGGGGGGTGGCGAGCCCCTCGCAGGAGTGGATTCATCGGCTCCTCATCGATCGCGCGGAAGCGGGCTATCGCGTGGTGCGGCTGAAAGGCGGCGATCCGCTGGTCTTTGGCCGGGGGGGCGAAGAGGCTTTGGCTTTGGCCGTGCGGGGGATCCGGTTTGAATGGGTTCCCGGCATTTCGTCCGCGTTGGCGGTGCCGGCGTATGCCGGCGTGCCGGCGACCCACCGTGGGTTAAGCCAACGCCTGACGGTTGTTTCCGGCCATGATTTGACTCGACGCTTGATCTACGATGTGGCAGATATGGGAACGCTGGTCATATTGATGGGCTCGCGCGACCTGTCCGGGTTGACCGATCGCCTGCTGCATTTGGGACTCGCCCCGGAGACGCCGGCAGCCATTGTAAAATGGGGAACCTGGGGGGTTCAGCGCAGCCTGCGCGCGCCGCTGGGATCGCTGGCCGAGGCGGCGGCGAAAAACCCGCTCGGCTCCCCGGCGGCGGTGGTGGTGGGCGAGGCCGCGGGCATCGATCCGCGGCTCAACTGGTGGGAAACGCTGCCACTGAGCGGATGCAAGATCTGTGTGGTGGCAACCGGCGAGCGGTCGACAACAGAGTTTGCGGCATTGCGCGCGGAAGGCGCCGAGGTGATTATCGTGCGCCTCGGTGCCTGGCGCGTCGAGGGGGCGGATGAGCCCGGGCCGGACGTCTTTCAATTTGGAACCTGCCTGGTGTTCGGACGCGCCGGCGCCGAGGCGCTGGGGGGGAGGCTGCGCCGGCAGCGAGTCGATTTGCGGCGAGTGCAATCCAGGCTGGTGGCGATGGACGACGAGGCCTGGGCGGGGTTGACGGATTGCGGATTTTGGGATGCGGAGCGACTGGTAACGGGGAGTTTTCCTGACTGGCAGGGTCCTTGCTATGCGATCGGGGCGACGCCGGAACAGATCGCAGGGTTGCCGCGCCAGTCGGGACCGGTCAAAGTGCTGGGGGGGTTGCGGATGGTTTCGCGCCCGTTGGACGCGGTCAGTCGGCACTGGCTGTTTGCGGAGGAGAGCCACTACGCGGTTTTCACCTCTCCGACGGCGGTTCACCGCTTGCGTTCCGAACATGGTTCCGAGCCGTGGGAACTGTTTGGCGCGGTGCGTTGCTTCGGCGCAGACGGCGAGACGGCGCGGGCGCTGCGCGACGAGGGACTGTTGACCGCGGAGGCCCCTTGGGAACGGCTGCCGGCTTTGATTCGCCAGCATTGGCTGGCATCGCGTCCCCGTGTGCCAAACCGCCAGATGGGGGGAATATGATGGACCGCATTCTCTATCTCACCACCGCCGATACCGATCTCCTCAGCCTGGCCGCGGCATTGCAAGAGGACACCGCCGGGGAGTTGCCGCGGGTGGCAGGCCGGAACTTGACCGGGTGGGATGACGAACGAGGGCTGCGCGAACTCGACAGCCTGCTGCCGACCGCCAGCGTGGTGGTGCTGCGTTTGTTAGGGGGGCGCAAGGCGGCACCCGCCCTCTTTGATCGGGTGGTGGCCCACTGCGCCGCGACCAACACGCCCTTGTTGGCCTGGTCGGCGGATGGCGAACCGCACGCCGAACTGTACCAGGCCACGACGGTCGACAGCGCCCTTTCCGAGGTGGGGGCGGAATATGCGGCGTTGGGCGGGTCAAGGAATTTCGGGGCGCTGGTGCGATGGCTGGCGCATACCTTCCTGGGCTATCGGGTGTCATTGGCTGTCCCCGTCTCCGAGCCCTGGACGGGAATTTATTGGCCCGGACGGGAGACGGCATGGGGTTTGGCCGAGTGGCGCCAAGCCACCCGGCCGTTGGCGGATGGGCCAACCGTCGTGCTGCTTTTCTACCGGGCTCACTGGATGTCCCGCAACCTCGCCTTTGTCGATTCCTTGATCGCAGCGGTGATGGCGGCAGGAGGGAATCCTCTGCCCATCTTTACCCAGACCCTTAAGGATCCGGAGCTTCGGAACCTGCTCCGGGACAGCACGCGACCGCAGGTGGACATCGCCATCGTGACCTTAAGTTTCTCGGTCGCCCGGCCGAGCGCGCGCTATTGGGGTGAGGAGGGGACGACAGACGCCGAGGGGCTGTTGGCGGACCTCGGGATCCCGGTGCTGCAAGCCATGGTCTCCTTATCGGCGGAGGAGGCGTGGCAAGCCAGCGCAATGGGTCTCGGTCCGGTGGAAACCGCCATGAATGTGGCACTGCCGGAGTTCGACGGTCGGATTATTACGGTTCCGGTGTCATTTCGCGGGCCCGTCGAGCCGGCGGCGGGACGCCATGATGTCGCCAGTCGGCGGTATCAGCCGGTCCCCGACCGGATCGAGGCGGTGGCGCGGCTGGCACTGGCCTGGGCACGGCTCGCTACGCTCCCGGCCCGGGATCGGCGCATCGCGCTGATCCTTACCAACTATCCGTCGCGCAACTCACGGATTGGCAATGCGGTGGGACTCGACACGCCGCAGTCCGTCGTGCGGATCCTGCAGGCTTTGGCCGCGGCCGGGTACGATTTGGGTGCGGACGGCTGGCCGGATGACGGGGATGAATTGATGCGCCGCCTGATTGAGGCGGGAACGCACGATCAGAACTATTTGACGCTACCCCAGATGCGGGCGCTGCCCGGTGTCTCCGGGGAGAGCTATGCCGCGCGGTTTTCCACGCTGGGAGACGCTCCGCGGCACGCGATGACGGAGCGGTGGGGGGACCCGCCGGGCCAGGCTTACCGCGATGGCGATCGGGTAGTGGTGGCGGGATTGCGGTTTGGCAAGATCTTTGTGGGCATTCAACCCCCCCGGCAGAGTGATGAGGACGAAATCGCGACGTATCACAGTCCCGACCTGCCGCCTACCCATCACTATCTGGCCTACTACCATTGGCTTCGCCATGAATTTGGAGCGGATGCGGTAGTGCACGTCGGCAAGCACGGCACGCTGGAATGGCTCCCCGGAAAAGGCATCGGCCTCTCCCGCGATTGCTATCCCGAAGTGGTGCTGGAGGATCTCCCCAATTTTTATCCGTTCATCGTGGACGACCCGGGTGAAGGTACCCAGGCCAAACGGCGGAGCCACGCGGTGGTGGTGGATCATATGGTGCCCCCGGTGATGGCTGCGGGGCTCTATGACCATCTGGTCCGTTTGCAGCAGTTGCTGGACCAGTACTATCAGGTGCAGACCTTGGACCCCGCCAAATTGCCCTATGTAAAGCGCCAGATCTGGGATCTGGCCGAAGAGATTCGGCTCAACGAAGACTTGCAGCAGCTTGACTTTCCCGGCGACTTTGACCGGTTCACGCAAAAAATTGACGGGTATCTGTGTGAATTGGAGTCCGCCCAGATCCGTGACGGGTTGCATGTGCTGGGCAACCCTCCTTTAGACCAAGATGCCTGGGGCGAGATCCTTTTTGCCCTGCTGCGGATTCCCGCGGAGGGACGCCGCGCCTTTGCGGAGGCGCTGGCCCAGGACCTGGGACTCTCCTGGGATGGGTTGCAAGAGGATCTGGGGCGTCCTTGGGATCGCGCTTGGCCGGTCGGTCTGGGACCGAGTCCGGACGGACCGGCCGTGCATGGCGACATTCGCCGGGCACTCGAGGTGCTGGGCAAACGCCTGTTGGGGGCGGCGGCTTTAGAACAACCGGTGACGGCGCCGGGTTCCGGCTCGCAGGAGTTGTTAAGGTGGGCCCAACAGGTGCTGGTGCCGCTATTAAAACGGGCGCCGGAGGAAATTGAGAACTTGCTGCGGGGCTTGGCGGGAGCATTTGTTCCGCCGGGGCCCAGCGGCGCCCCTACCCGTGGCATGGTGGACGTGTTGCCGACCGGCCGCAATTTTTATTCGGTTGACCCCCGAAGCCTGCCCTCGTGGCCGGCCTGGCAGGTCGGCCAAGCCCTCGCCGCGCAGCTCATCGCCAACTTTAGGGAGAAAGAGGATCGCTACCCGGAAGCCGTGGGGATTGTGGTGTGGGGAACCGCCGCGATGCGCACCGGGGGCGATGACATTGCGGAAGTGTTGGCCTTGTTGGGGGTGCGGCCGCTATGGCAAGCGGAAAGCAACCGGATTACGGGTCTGGAAGCGATTTCGCTGGAGGAACTGGGACGGCCCCGAGTCGACGTCACGGTGCGAATCAGCGGATTCTTTCGCGATGCTTTTGCCAACCTCATCGATTTGGTGGACGAGGCGGTGCAGTTGGTGGCGCGCCGTGACGAACCGCTCGATGCCAATCCGATCCGCCGGCATTGGCTGGAGGCCCGGCTGCTGGCCACCGCCCGCGGACAGGATGCGGGTGAGGCCGAGGCGCGGGCGTTATATCGGGTGTTTGGAGCTCAGCCGGGCAGTTACGGCTCCGGCATCCTGCCGGTGTTGCACGCCGGCGATTGGGAGCGTCAAGCCGATTTGGCGGAAGTGTACATGGCGTGGTCGGGGTTCGCCTACGGCCGGTCCGCTCACGGCGTGCCGGCCCGCGCTGAATTTGAAGACCGCATGCGGGAGGTGGAGGTGGCCACCAAAAACCAGGACAACCGGGAACACGATATCTTTGACAGTGACGATTACCTGCAAGATCATGGCGGGATGGCGGCGACGATACGGGCGCTTACCGGCTCCCAACCGATGATGTTGTTCGGGGACTCCTCCGATCCCGCGCGCGCCAAGGTGCGGTCGTTTCGGCAAGAAGCCCGGCGGGTCTTTCGCTCGCGGGTGATTAACCCGCGCTGGATTGCGGCGGTCATGCGGCATGGCTACAAAGGAGCGCTCGAAATGGCCAACACCATGGATTTCCTGTTCGGTTACGACGCGACCGCCGACCTGCTGGACGATTGGATGTATGAGGGGGTGGCCAAAGCCTATGCCCTCGATCCGGCCGTTGCGCAATTCTTCCGGCAGTCCAACCCGTGGGCGCTGAAGGATATTGCCGAGCGGTTGCTGGAGGCGGCCAGCCGGGAACTCTGGGAAAACCCCGACGCCGCCACGTTAAAAGCGCTGGAGGACGTGCTGCTGGATGTGGAAGCCAGTATCGAAGGATGGGGGGACGCCTAAGTGAACGGGACGCGTCGGGAATTTCCCTTTGTGGCCGTGGTGGGGCAAGAAGATTTGAAGCTGGCCCTGCGCTTGAATGCCATTTCGGCGGCGGTGGGCGGGGTGCTGGCCGAGGGTGAACGGGGCAACGCCAAAACCACTACCGCCCGGGCCTTTGCGGAATTGTTGGCACCGGTGCCGGTTCGCGCCGGATGCCGGCACGGTTGCGATCCCGAGCAGCCGTATCCCTATTGCCGGTCCTGTGCGGAAGACCCTGGGGAGATTGTGTGGCGGCCCGCGCCGATGGTGGAACTGCCGTTGGGCGCCGCGGAGGATCGGGTGTCGGGCCACTTGCGGCTGGAAACCGTGCTGGCCGAAGGCCGCCGCGAATTTCAGCCCGGGTTGCTGGCCGAAGCCCATCGCGGCGTCCTGTATGTCGATGAGGTCAATCTGCTGGAAGACCATTTGGTGGACGTTCTGCTCGACGCCGCAGCGTCGGGTTGGGCCCGGGTGGAGCGAGACGGGTTTTCCTTCCAATATCCGTCAAGATTTGTGCTGGTGGGGAGCATGAATCCGGAAGAAGGCGAATTGCGGCCGCAACTGCTCGACCGGTTTGGGCTGATGGTGCGCGTGGCGACTCCGCTGGACCCCACGGTGCGGGCCGAAATTGTTACCCGGCGCCTGGCTTTTCATCGCGATCCCGACGGATTTTTGCTGGGCTGGGCGGAGCAGGAGGAACGGGAGCGCCGGCGTCTGGCCGAAGCCCGGGAGCGGCTCGCCGAGGTCGAGTTGTCCGCGGACTTGCTGGCGTATATCGTGGAGTTGACCCTACGGGCGGGGGCGGAAGGTCTGCGGGCGGACATTGTGATGGCCGAAGCCGCGCGAGCCTATGCGGCTTGGCAAGGGGCGGCGGCCGTAACCTACGACCATGTGCTGGCGGTGGCGCCAATGGTCCTGGCCCACCGGGCAAAAAAGTCTTATGACCCTCCCCCCCCTCCTTCGCCAGGGCCGGCGGGAGACCGGGGGACAACCCCTGGCCAGTCGGGGGACACTGACCTTAACCTTAAGCCGGGATTGGAGGTGGAATCCTCCGGTCCCGAGGATCGCGTGACGGCGGTGGACACCGGCATTCCGCCGATTTGTTTAAGAACCGGGAATGCGGCCCATCCCGCCGCGTTGCCCCGGACGGACAGGGGTCAGCGGGGACGTGCCGCGGCGGCCGCTATCCGGCGGGGCCGGACCGTGGGCACGGTGCCCTGGGAAAAATCACCTGCGCCCCGGCCGTTGCGGTGGCCGATTGATTGGCCGGCGACGCTGGCGCGAACCCCGCGTCGCTTGCTGCCGATCGCGCTGGACGCCGTGATGGTGTCGAGACGGGTCTTGCCGCAGCGGCCGCTCCGCGTCTTTCTGCTGGACGCTTCGGCCTCCATGGCGGGCCATCGGCGGATGAGCCGGACCAAAGGACTGGTGCTGGCCATGGCCCGCGAAGGGTACCGAAAACGCGCCCACACCGCCGTGCTGGCATTTCGCCGGGACCAGGGGTCGGTGGTGCTGTCTCCCACCGGCAAGACCGATTTGGTGGCGCGGGCGTTGGAGGCATTGCCGGCCGGGGGGAATACCCCGCTATGGGAGGGGCTGGAGCTGGCGGGCCGAGCCATCCGGCGCTGGACCAGGCAGGCCGGGTACCGGCCGCATCTCTTGATCGTGACCGACGGGCGGGTGCGTCTGACCGCCGAGGTTGCCGCCGCAACGGCGGACTGGGGGCGCCGCATGCGCCTCAGCGGCACCGCGATAACCGTGGTCGATGCGGAATGGGGGCTGGTTCGGGTAGCGGGAGCCCGGCGATTGGCCGATATCCTCGGAGCCGACTGGATTTCACATGACGCCTAGCGGGTCCTATTAGCTGAACAAGGAGGTTGACATGCCCAAGATCTATACGCGGACGGGGGACAAAGGACTGACCTCGGTCACCCGCGGTGAACGCGCGCCCAAAGACGATATCCGGGTGGAGGCGTACGGCACCTTGGATGAAGCCAATGCCACCATGGGTCTGTTGGCGGCTCGGCTCCGGCAACTGCCCGGGCCGTTCTTCGCCGAAGCGGCGGACCGCGTGCAAGAGGCCCAAAACGACCTCTTCAACGTCGGGTTCGACTGGGTGAGGAATCAGGATCCTCCGTCGATCGCGGCGCAGCAGGTGGAGAAGCTCGAACAGTGGATTGACCAATGGTATGCCGCAGTCGTCCTGGTTGACGATTTTGTGCTGCCGGGCGGCAGTGAGCCAGCCGCCTGGGCGCAGGTGGCGCGCACCTTGGTGCGCCGCGCGGAGCGGCGGGCCATCCGCCTTCACCGCGACCGCCCGCTCAACCCGGAAAGCCTTCGCTATATCAATCGCCTGTCCGACATGCTCTTTGCCTTGGCTCGGCGGATTAATGCCGAACTGGGTGCGCGCGAGGCAACCATTACCCGTTATGGCCGGCAGAAACCCCCTAACCGGCGCTTTTAGGGAGGGGCCGATGGACCGTCCAATCCCCCGCTTGGTGATTGCCGGAACGCATAGCGGGGTGGGTAAAACCACCATCGCCGCCGGTTTGATGGCGGCGTTTCACCTGCGTGGGCTCAGCGTGCAGGGATTTAAGGTGGGGCCGGATTATATCGATCCGACCTTTCTTACCCTGGCCACTGGCCGCCCCGCCAGAAATCTTGACAGTTGGATGGCAGGGAGGCACATGCCGGGCCTCTTTCAACGCGCGGCCGAGTGGGCCGACCTGGCCATCATCGAGGGGGTGATGGGCCTTTATGATGGCCGCGGACCGCTTGACGACACGGCCAGCACGGCGGATGTCGCCCGCCGGTTAAAGGCCCCGGTGATCTTAGTGGTCGACGGCGGCGGCGCCGCCCGCAGCGTGGCCGCGACCGTGCTGGGATTTCAAACCCTGGATCCGCGGGTCGCGCTGCGCGGGGTGATTGTCAACCGGGTTTCCAGCGACCGGCATGGCCAACTTATCCAGTCCGCCGTCGAATCCGTAACCGGCCTCCCGGTCTGGGGATGGCTCTTGGCCAGCGAGCCGGTTAGACGTCCTCGCCGCCACCTGGGGTTGATTCCGGCCGGAGAAACGCAGGACGCGCCAACCTGGGTAGCCGGTTTGGCCGCTGTTTTGAGCCGGGCGTTGGACCTCGACCGGCTATGGCAACTGGCGCAATCCGCCCCTGCGGTTTTCACTGCGGCAGGGGCAGGATTTCCCGGCGATCCTGAGCCGGCGCGCATGCGCTTGGCGGTGGCCAGGGATGCCGCGTTCAACTTTTACTATCCCGAAAATCTTGAACTGCTGGTTCATATGGGCGCCGAGATCGCCGAGTTTAGCCCGTTGGCGGGGGAGCCTCTGCCCGTTGGCAGCGACGCGCTCTATTTGGGGGGAGGGTTTCCCGAGGAGTTTTTGCCGGATTTGGGGGATGCGCGCTATCTGGCTGCGATCCGGTATCCGCTGCAGCAAGGTCTGCCGGTTTTGGCCGAGTGCGGCGGCTATCTCTATCTGGCGCGCTCGATTACGACCGATCGCCATACGATGCCCGGGGTGGGGATGGTACCCGCCGCGGCGGTGCTGACGGACCGTTTGGCCGGGTTGGGCTATCGGGAGATCACCGCGGCGGCGCCGTCTTGGCTTTTGCCGGCGGGCGAGCGCATCCGCGGCCACGAATTCCATTATGCCGACATGCGCTTTCCGGGTGACGGGCCGACCGCTCCCGCCTGGCAGTGGACACGGTCAGGCCGGGCGATTCGCGACGGACACCTGACTCCTACGCTGGCTGCGGGATTTCCCCATCTGTATCTGCTGTCCGCTCCCTGGGTGGCCAAACGGTTGATTGCCGCGGGGCAACGCTATCGGCGCCTCCTCCGTTAGCGCAATGCGGCTTGCGCCGCCGGCTCGCCAGCCGCCGCGAGGTGTGGCGCGGTTTCGCCCAAAAAGCGTGACTAGCCCTTTTCGACCGGGTGGAACGGGCGGGGCCGGATGACCGGCTGCAGGCGTGCGGACTGATCGCCGTACCTAGCCGAACAACAAATTCAGCGAACAATATAATAAATATTCTCAAATCTCGGCATCCATGCTATAATTGTTTTGGACCCGTTGAATAATCTGCCGATAGCTCCAACGAACCATCATGGCGTGCGTGAGTGCTGCATAGCATAGGGTGTGGCAAAGCGCCTTCGTATACCTCTGGCGATATTTTCGGTGCAGGCGACGTGCTTATCCGGATTGTTCCGATAAGGCTGTGGGACGACGTGTTCCTAAGGAGGGGTTGTGGGTGTATGTGATACCGTGTGGCCGAATTTTCGCGTTGTCGTGCCGTCAGGCAGGATGGTGTTGGACAGAGGAGGGGCCGCCATGCAGTGGATGACACGCAGTCTTTTGGCCATCGCGGCGCTGTTGGTCACCGTGAACGGGGGGTACTGGGAATGGCACCACCGCTTGCTGGCGGGTGCGTTAATGGTGGTGACGGGAATTGTCGGGCTGTTGATTGCGGCCGGCGCAACGGCTGCGCACGGTGACGACGACCCGGCCGAAGTGAAATCTTAAGACATCGATGGGCGCCAGCGGGAACCGGGCTGGCGCCCATCTTTTCATGAACTCTCCCGCCAACGAGCCTTGACGGGTTGCGGCGGGGGTTTCTGGGGCCGCCCTCGGAAGTTCCTGATCGTACGACCGTTGCGCCGCGCCATGCGGCCTCGTGCGTCCGATACCAGACTCCCCAGGCGTCGATTCGGACCGCTCCGGCCCTATGGCCTGATGATCGAACAAAAGTTTCGGCATGTCGAGCCCTGCGGGCCTCGCCCGCGTGCCGCCCGCTTGTTTTCGCGGCCAAGCAGGGGAATGCGCGGGTGGTGTGTTCAACGGAAAGTTCTCTCGTCGACTGCGCTACAATAGGATTTAAAAAGATGGCGGGAGATGGGAACGGATGGCGTTGGTTCGGGTACTGGTCATGATGGGCGGGCCCTCAAACGAACATGACGTGTCGCTGGCCAGCGGGGAGATGGTGTTTAAGGCCTTGGCGGCCAGACCGGAGATGGAGGTCAAGGCTCTGACCATCGGCCGCGACGGGCAATGGCGATTGGCGGATGCGCCGGACCATGCCTGGCCCAAACCGGGCGCGGCGGGCGGGCAGGTGGTACCGCGTGCGTACGCCATCGACGGGGTTCGGCTGTTGGCCGAGGCGGATGTCGCGTTTTTGGCGTTTCACGGATCATTTGGCGAAGACGGGACGCTGCAAGGTCTCATGGAAGCGATGGGATTGGCCTATACCGGGAGCGGGCCCTTGGCGTCGGCGCTGGCCATGAACAAGGCTAAGGCCAAAGAGATGCTGGGATTGTATGGACTCGCGGTGCCGCGTGCCATGCAACTCTCGCGGAGGGTGCTCAGCCAGGCGATGGAGAATTCAGTGGCGGCGGTCGAGGCTAATTTGCCCTATCCGCTGGTGGTCAAACCCAATGCGGGCGGTTCCTCGGTAGGGGTTCGCCTGGCGCCGGACCGGGAGCAGCTGCGGGCGGCTTTAGAGGACGCGGCGCAATACGATCTCGATGTGCTGGTCGAGGAGAAACTGGTCGGACGCGAAATGACGTGTGCGGTTTTGGAGGAATTCGACGGCAGCGTCCGCGCCTTGCCGGTTATTGAGATTGTACCCAAGAAAGGGGCTTTCTTCGATTTTGCCTCGAAATACGAGGATGCCGGAGCTGATGAAATCTGCCCCGCGCAGATTACCGACGAGGAGGCCGCCGCGATTCAGCAGGCAGCGGTTCGCGCTCATCAGGCCCTGGGTTGTCAGGGCTTCTCCCGCACCGATATGTTTTTGACCGCTCGCGGCCCGGTTGTGCTAGAGGTCAACACCATCCCGGGCATGACGCCCAACTCGCTGTTGCCCAAGGCGGCCCGCGCCGCCGGGATCGCGTTCGATGCGCTCATGGCCCATCTGATTGAGCTGGCGCGTTTGCGTCAAACCCGCCGGCTGGGGAAGGACTGAGTCGGCGGGGATGGAGACGGACCATGGAGAACGCCTGCCGCGATGCGGGTGGGTCAACGCCGACCCGCTCTATGTGGCCTATCATGATGACGAGTGGGGCGTGCCCGTGCACGACGAGCGCGCTCTATTCGAAATGTTGATTCTGGAAGGAGCTCAGGCGGGTCTGGCTTGGTACACGGTCCTCAAGAAACGGCCGGCTTACCGGGAGGCGTTTGCCCAATTTGACCCTCGCCAGGTGGCCAGCTATGACGAGACGCAGGTGGTTCGGCTGATGAATCAGACCGGGATTATCCGCAACCGGGCGAAAATCCGCGCGGCCATCGGCAACGCCCAGGCGTTTGTTCGCGTGCAAGAAGAATTTCACAGCTTTTCGGACTATCTGGCAAGTTTGGCCGGGCCCACCCCAATTATCGGGCATTGGCCCCGACAACAGGACGTTCCCGCACGGACCGCCTTATCCGAGCGGATAAGCCGCGATTTGCGGCAGCGCGGCTTTGTCTTTGTGGGACCGACGATTTGTTACAGTTACCTGCAGGCGGTCGGGGTGGTGATGGATCACGTGACATCATGCTATCGCTACCGGGAATTATCCCCGAACCGGGGGTAAAAGCGGTCGGTCGGCGCCACTTAGGGGTCAACCACCCGCGCCCGTGGGCTATGGCTATCCCGTGATGAAAATAGCGGGGCCGAGGAACGGACAGGCGGTTGATGTGACTTGACAAGACTGGGTTCGATGCGTATTGTCAGCAACGAAACCCAAGACGACGGGCGCTGCCGTCCAGCTTAATATCCCGTCCAGGTGATAGCGCGATGCGAATTTTTCGTGTCCCTCTCCCTTTGTCTGGGTGGAGGTCATTTTTTTGGGGGAGGTGAATCGTTGTGCCAACAGCACAAAAGGCGCAGGTCATCGAGGAGACGCGACAAGCCTTGGCATCCGCTCAAGGCGCCGTGCTCGCCGACTACCGAGGATTAACCGTCCGCCAGTTGGGCCAGTTGCGGGGCAATCTGCGCCAGGGGGGCGTCTACCTGCGGGTCATCAAGAACACGCTCATCAAACGCGCGGCGGACGAAGCGGGCATCGAAGGGCTAGAGCCCTATCTCCAGGGACCGACCGCGGTGGCGTTTTCGCCCAGTGACCCGGTGGCGGCGGCCAAACTGATGTCGCAGTCCCTGCGCGAGTTCCGCAAGATGGAAATCAAGGCGGGCATTTTGGGCAAGACGGTGATTGACCAGAGCGGGGTTAAAGAGCTGGCAGAGCTGCCGTCGCGGGAAGTGCTCTTGAGCAAACTGGTGGGAACGTTCAATGCACCGATTCAGCAATTGGTCTGGGTGCTGAACGCACCCCTCGGCAATCTGGCGCGGGCGCTCGATCAGATTCGCCAGCAACGTGAGGCGTCAGGCTAAAACCGCAAGAAAAAATTTGGTGTGGCAAGGACGATGAGGAGGGAAATCGATGGCAAAGGTCGAAGAGATTATTGGCATGGTGAAAGAGATGAACGTGTTGGAATTGTCACAGTTGGTCAAAGCCCTCGAGGAGGAATTTGGCGTAACGGCGGCGGCGCCGGTCGCGGTGGCAGCGGGCCCGGTGGGCGGCGGTGCGGCGGCGGTGCCGGCGGAAGAGGTTGAGCAGACCGAATTTGATGTCATTCTGACCGCGGTGGGCGACAAGAAAGTCCAAGTCATTAAGACGGTGCGCGAACTGACCGGACTTTCCCTGACGGAAGCCAAAGCCATCGTGGATGCCGCTCCCAAGGCGGTTAAGGAAAAGATTTCGAGAGCCGACGCGGAAGCGGCCAAGGCGAAGCTTGACGAGGCCGGAGCATCAGTGCAGATTAAGTAGTTTGGAAAACAAGAAAAGCATAAGCCCTCCCCCAGGTGTCTCTTGACCTGGCGGTGGGCTTATGATACTGTTTTATCTTGCCATATTTTATAGACCAATTCATGCTCGTGAGCCTCTAGTCAGACCTCTCTTTCAGTACGCGACGGACGACGGTAATCGTCTAAAGTTCAAAGGAGCTGAAGCTGAATGGCCGTACCTCTCCAGTCGGAGCGCCCCCAGCGGGAAAGTTTCGCCCGGATTAACGAAGTGCTCGACATGCCCAACCTCATCGAGATCCAACAAAATTCTTACCGTTGGTTTCTTCGTGAGGGCTTAAGGGAAATGTTCCGGGATATCTCGCCAATTCAAGATTTTACGGGCAACCTGATTCTGGAGTTCGTTGACTATTCCCTAAAACCCGCCAAGTATTCGGTTGAAGAGTGCAAGGCGCGCGACGTGACCTATTCCGCGCCGTTGCACGTGAAGGTGCGGTTGATCAACAAAGAGACCGGGGAAGTCAAGGAGCAGGATGTTTTTATGGGGGATTTCCCGCTCATGACCGACAAAGGCACGTTTATCATCAATGGTGCTGAGCGGGTTATTGTCAGCCAGTTGGTCCGCTCGCCCGGGGTATATTTCGGGGAGCAAATTGATCCTTCCGGCAAACGCCTGTTTTTCGCGACCATCATCCCCAACCGGGGGGCCTGGCTGGAATTTGAGTCGGATGCCAATGACATTTTATCGGTCCGCGTAGACCGGACGCGCAAGCTTCCGGCCACCGTCCTGATGCGCGCCATCGGATTCGGGACCGACGCTCAGATTATTGAAGCCTTGGGAGACGATGAACGCATTCGGACCACGCTGTCGAAAGATCCCTCCAAGACGGAGGGCGAGGCGCTCATCGAAATCTACAAACGCCTTCGCCCGGGCGAACCGCCTACGGTGGAAAGCTCGCAGAGTTTGCTGCAGTCGCTTTTTTTTGAACCGAAACGGTATGACTTGGCGGGCGTGGGCCGATACAAGATGAACAAGAAACTAGGTCTGCGCCGGCGGGTGGTGGGAACCACCGCGGTGGAGACGGTGGTGCATCCGGCCACGGGCGAGGTGCTGGTGCGCGAAGGCGCCCATATTGACCGTGACGCGGCCGAAGCCTTGGATCGCGCGCAGGTGTCTTCCGTTCGCATCCGGCTGGCGAACGGCGCCGAAGTCAAGGTGGTCTCCAACGAGCAGGCCAACACCGACGTCAAGACCGTGACCCGGCAAGACATTATATCGTGCCTGAACTACATGATGACACTGTTTGACGGGATCGGGAGCACCGACGATATCGACCACTTGGGCAACCGTCGGCTGCGGTCGGTGGGCGAATTGCTGCAAAACCAGTTCCGTATCGGCTTGTCGCGCATGGAGCGGGTGGTTCGTGAACGCATGACCATCCAGGATATGGAGTCGATTACCCCGCAGGCGTTAATCAATATCCGCCCGGTGGTGGCGGCGGTCAAAGAGTTTTTCGGATCCTCCCAGCTGTCGCAGTTTATGGACCAAACCAACCCGCTGGCGGAACTGACTCACAAAAGGCGGCTGTCGGCATTGGGACCGGGGGGGCTGTCGCGGGAACGGGCGGGATTTGAAGTGCGCGATGTGCACCACTCCCACTACGGACGCATGTGCCCGATTGAGACGCCCGAGGGACCCAACATCGGGCTGATTGGGTCGCTGTCAACGTATGCGCGGATTAACGAATTCGGCTTCATCGAGACTCCCTATCGGCGGGTTGACAAGGAGCGCGGGGTTGTCACCAATGAAATCGTCTATTTGACGGCGGACGAAGAAGACGACGCCATCATCGCCCAGGCGAACGAACTGTTGTCGGAAGATGGTCATTTCACCGCGGATCGGGTGACGGTGCGGGCCCGCCACGAAATTGGCGAAGAGGCCCCGACCCGGGTCGACTACATGGACGTTTCCCCCAAGCAGGTGGTGTCGATCGCTACCGCCCTGATTCCCTTTCTCGAACATGACGACGCCAACCGCGCCCTGATGGGGGCCAATATGCAGCGCCAGGCGGTGCCGCTGCTGGTGACCGATTCGCCGGTGGTGGGCACTGGCATGGAAGCCAAGGCGGCCCGGGACTCCGGGGTGGTGCTGATTAGCGAGAAGGACGGACTGGTGCACCGGGTCTCGGCCGACCAGATCGTGGTGAAAAATTACGACCATACCATTAGCACCTATAAGCTTCTGAAATTTACCCGCTCCAACCAAGGGACCTGCATTAACCAGAAACCCATCGTGCAGTCGGGACAGATGGTGCGGGCGGGCGATATCATCGCCGATGGCCCTTCGACCGACCGCGGCGAATTGGCCTTGGGGCGCAATGTGCTGGTGGCGTTTATGCCGTGGGAAGGCTACAACTACGAAGACGCGATTTTGCTGAGCGAGAAGCTGGTCAAAGACGATGTCTTCACCTCGATTCACATCGAGGAATATGAATGCGATGCGCGAGACACCAAGCTTGGTCCGGAAGAGATTACCCGGGACATTCCGAATGTAGGGGAGGAAGTGCTGCGCGACCTGGATGACCGCGGGATCATCCGGATAGGTGCCGAGGTTCGGCCGGGCGACATCCTGGTCGGCAAGGTGACGCCCAAAGGGGAGACGGAGCTGACGGCGGAAGAACGTCTGTTGCGGGCCATCTTTGGTGAAAAGGCCCGGGAAGTGCGGGACACGTCTCTTCGCGTGCCGCACGGTGAGTCGGGCATTATCGTGGATGTGAAGGTCTTTAGCCGGGAACACAGCGATGAATTGTCTCCGGGCGTCAACCAACTGGTGCAAGTGTACATCGCGCAGAAGCGGAAAATCTCCGAAGGGGACAAGATGGCTGGCCGACACGGGAACAAAGGGGTGATCTCGCGCATCCTGCCCGAAGAGGACATGCCGTTTCTGCCCGATGGCACCCCGGTTGAGATCGTCTTGAATCCGCTCGGGGTTCCGAGCCGCATGAACATCGGACAGGTGTTGGAAACCCATTTGGGATGGGCCGCCCGCACGCTGGGCATGAAAGTTGCCACGCCGGTGTTTGACGGCGCCCGGGAGGGGGACGTGGCCAACATGTTCCGGCGGGCCGAATTGCCGCAATCGGGCAAGACGGTGCTCTATGACGGCCGCTCGGGCGAGGCGTTTGACCGGGAAATCACGGTGGGCGTGGTTTACATGCTGAAGCTG
Source organism: Bacillota bacterium (assembly GCA_021797825.1). Lineage (GTDB taxonomy): Bacteria > Bacillota > Sulfobacillia > Sulfobacillales > Sulfobacillaceae > JAJZZA01. The sequence goes on from JAJZZA010000001.1 coordinate 59,492, forward strand.
GCCCACCTGGTGGACGACAAAATCCATGCGCGCTCGACCGGGCCCTACTCGCTGGTGACCCAACAGCCGCTGGGCGGCAAGGCCCAGTTCGGCGGGCAGCGGTTTGGCGAGATGGAGGTGTGGGCACTTGAAGCCTATGGCGCCGCCTACACCTTGCAGGAGCTGTTGACCGTAAAGTCCGACGATGTGGTGGGACGGGTCAAGACCTACGAATCCATCGTCAAGGGGGAGAACGTGCCCGAGCCGGGGGTGCCGGAATCATTTAAGGTGTTGATTAAAGAACTCCAGAGCCTAGGGCTTGACGTGAAGATTCTCAACGAACTGGATGAGGAAATTGAAATTCGCGAACTTGACGAGGAACCCGTCTCCGAGCCGCGGGGATTCGATCTGACGCCCGACACGGCCGATGAGGTGGACGTCCAGGACCTTCACCTGCTGATGGAGGATACGGCGGGCGGGAAACGCAACGAATTGTTCGAGCCCGGGTCGGGGATGGGATTCGATGAGGAGGCCGAAAATGCCATCGCGATCTTGCGCCGCGGCGGCCTGAATAACGTCGTGCCGGATGATGATGATGGGGACGACGAGGACGAGGACGACGAGGACGAAGACTACTAGGTCGGGAGGAGCCGCCGATGTTGGATGTCAACAATTTCGTTTCCATGCGGATCGCCCTGGCCTCGCCGGAGCAGATTCGCGAGTGGTCGAAGGGTGAAGTCAAGAAGCCGGAAACCATCAACTACCGCACCCTGAAGCCGGAACGGGAAGGATTGTTCTGCGAAAAAATCTTCGGACCGACCAAGGACTGGGAGTGTCACTGCGGCAAATACAAGCGCGTGCGCTACAAGGGCGTGGTGTGTGATCGTTGCGGCGTGGAGGTAACCCGGGCCAAAGTCCGGCGCGAACGGATGGGGCACATCGAACTGGCAGCGCCGGTTTCCCACATTTGGTATTTTAAAGGCATTCCTTCCCGCATGGGTCTCATTTTGGATATGTCCCCGCGGGCGTTGGAGAAGGTGCTCTATTTCGCCTCCTACGTGGTTATCGATCCGGGAACCACCCCGTTGATGAAAAAACAGCTGCTGGTGGAAACCGAGTACCGCGAATACCGCGAGAAGTATGGCGGTTATTTTCGCGCGGCGATGGGTGCCGAGGCCATTAAAGAACTGTTGCTGGAGCTTGACTTGGAAGCCCTGTCGGAAGAATTGCGGGCCGAACTCAATGCCTCCACGGGCCAACGGCGCGTGCGCGCCATCCGCCGGCTGGAGGTGGTGGAGGCTTTTCGTCAGTCCCAAAACCGTCCGGAATGGATGATTATCGATGTCATTCCGGTGATTCCTCCCGATCTGCGGCCTATGGTGCAGCTCGATGGGGGACGGTTTGCCACCTCGGATCTCAATGATCTGTACCGGCGGGTCATTAACCGCAACAACCGTCTGAAGCGGCTTTTGGACTTGGGAGCGCCCGACATCATTGTGCGCAATGAGAAGCGGATGCTGCAAGAGGCGGTCGACGCCCTGATCGACAACGGCCGCCGGGGACGGCCGGTCACAGGTCCGGGGAACCGGCCGCTCAAATCCCTTTCCGATATGCTGAAGGGAAAGCAGGGCCGGTTCCGGCAAAACCTGCTGGGCAAGCGGGTGGATTACTCCGGTCGCTCGGTCATTGTGGTGGGACCCAAATTGAAGATGCATCAATGCGGGCTTCCGAAAGAAATGGCGCTGGAACTCTTTAAACCCTTCGTCATGAAGAAGCTGGTCAATGAGGGCTACGCCCACAATATCAAATCCGCCAAGCGCATGGTCGAGCGGGTCCGGCCGGAAGTGTGGGACGTCTTGGAAGATGTCATCCGGGAACATCCGGTCCTGTTGAACCGGGCCCCGACGCTGCACCGGTTGGGCATTCAGGCCTTTGAACCGGTCTTGGTGGAGGGCCGCGCAATCCAGATTCACCCGTTGGTCTGCACGGCCTACAACGCCGATTTCGACGGGGACCAGATGGCGGTGCATGTGCCCTTGTCGGCGGAAGCGCAAGCCGAAGCGCGGATCTTGATGCTTTCGTCGCAGAACATCTTAAACCCCAAAGACGGTCGGCCGGTGGTCACGCCCACGCAGGACATGGTGCTGGGGTCCTATTACCTGACCCTGGAGTTGCCCACCGCGCTGGGCGAGGGCATGATCCTGAGCGACCTTAAAGAAGGCGAGATGGCCTACCAGCAAGGGGTTTTGGATCTGCACGCGCCGGTGACCATGCGGTACCAAGGGGAGCGCCGGAAGTCCACGTTGGGGCGTTTCCTGTTTAATGAGGCCTTGCCGCCCGAACTCCGGTTTATCGACAAAGTGGTCGACAGGAAAATTCTGGGAGCCATCGTTGCGGACTCGTTCCGGATGTTTGGCAACCAAAGGACGGCCGAAGTGCTTGATAGTATCAAAGCGTTGGGATTTCAGTACGCGACCCGGGCCGGCATCACGATTTCGGTGGCGGACATTCATATTCCCGCGTCGAAACAGGAAATTCTGGCCGAAGCCGAAGAACAGGTGGTGACGGTGACCCGCCAGTACCGCCGGGGACTTATCACGGCCGACGAACGCTACGAACGGGTGATCGAAATCTGGACCAAAGCCAAAGAGCGGGTCACCCAAGCGCTGATGGACAATATGGATACGACCAATTCGGTCTATATGATGGCGACCTCAGGCGCCCGCGGAAACGTGCAGCAGATCTCGCAGCTGGCGGGAATGCGGGGATTGATGGCCGACCCCTCCGGCCGCATCATCGAGCTGCCGATCCGGGCCAATTTCCGAGAAGGCCTCACCGTGCTGGAGTACTTCACATCCACGCACGGAGCCCGCAAGGGATTGGCCGACACCGCGCTGCGCACCGCCGACTCGGGATACTTGACGCGGCGTCTGGTCGACGTGGCCCAGGACGTGATCGTGCGCGAGATGGATTGTGGAACGCCGGAAGGCACGTTGGTCCACGAGGTAACCGATGGCGGACAGGTGATCGAGCCGCTTTACGAGCGGCTGGTGGGCAGGATGGCTGCAGAGACCATTTTTCTGCCGGGTTCGGAGAAGGTTCTGGTCAAAAAGAACGAAATGATTTTCGAACAGGATGCGCAGGCGATTGTCGACGCGGGGTTTACCGAGGTGTGGGTGCGATCGGTGCTGACCTGCCAGGCGCGCTATGGCGTATGTGTGGCCTGCTACGGGCGCAATCTGGCCACCGGCTACCTGGTGGAAGTGGGCGAAGCGGTTGGAATTATCGCGGCGCAGAGCATCGGCGAGCCCGGCACCCAGCTCACCATGCGGACATTTCACATGGGGGGCGTCGCCGGCGACGACATCACGCAAGGGTTGCCGCGGGTGGAAGAGTTGTTCGAGGCCAGAAAACCCAAGGGCCAGGCGATTATTACCGAAGTGGCGGGGGTGGTGCACCTGGGAGAAAACAAGGGACGCCGCGAAATCGCCATTACCAACGACAGCGAAAAAGAGACCCATGCCTACCCGGTGCCGTTCGGATCGCGTTTAAAGGTGCATGAGGGCGATCGGGTGAACGAGGGACAGGAATTGACCGAAGGCTCGATCAACCCCCACGATCTGCTCAGAGTGCTGGGACCCCGCGGTGTGCAGGAATACCTGTTGCACGAAGTGCAGCGCGTCTACCGGGTGCAAGGGGTCGATATCAACGACAAGCACATCGAAGTGATGGTGCGGCAGATGATGCGCAAGATTAAGGTGGACGATGCCGGCGATACCACGCTGCTTCCCGGCGCCTTGGTCGATCGGTTCGAATTCGAAGATGAAAATGGCCGGGTGCTGGCCCAGGGCGGGACCCCCGCGGTGGCCAAACCCACCGTGCTGGGCATTACCAAAGCCTCGCTGGCTACGGACTCCTTTCTATCGGCGGCGTCTTTTCAAGAGACCACCCGGGTCCTGACGGAGGCCTCGATCAAGGGCAAGCGCGATCCGCTGCTGGGTTTGAAGGAGAACGTGATCATCGGCAAGCTGATCCCGGCGGGGACCGGAATGGCACGCTATCGTGGGGTGCACGTGGTGACGCCGGACGAATCCGATCACGAATCGCTGGGAACCGAACTGTTTCAATAACGGGGGCACGGGTTGGAGTTTCGAGTCAATTGACACGACCTGACACGGGTGGTAAAATGTCCGAGTGTGTCTAAGCCTGGATCGCCGGGGGGCCATCAACCAAATGGATGCGAACGCATTGCGAGATCCGCGGCAACGGGTTGTCGGGCGGCGTGAAACGCTGAAACACGTTGCACGCGGAAATGCGTCCCGCGTCTATATTGCCCGGGACGCCGAGGCGCGAATTGCGGCGGAACTTGCTCAACAATGCGCGGACCGGAAGATTCCGGTCGAATATGTAGACACCATGACCCAATTGGGGCAGATGTGCGGAATCGACGTGGGCGCAGCGTGCGCCGCGGCCGTTCCGCGGCGGATTTGAGTAGACAAAGGGGGCGATGCCGTGCCGACCATTAATCAATTAATTCGGCATGGTCGCAAGAAGGCCAGCAAGAAGTCGTCCGCGCCGGCACTGCACAGCAATCCGCAAAAACGCGGGGTGTGCGTCAGCGTCAAAACCGTAACCCCGAAAAAACCAAACTCGGCGTTGCGGAAAGTGGCGCGCGTGCGTCTGACCAACGGCGAGGAAATTACGGCGTACATTCCGGGCATCGGCCACAATTTGCAGGAGCACTCGGTGGTGCTGGTGCGTGGCGGACGGGTGCGGGATCTGCCGGGGGTGCGCTACCATATTGTGCGCGGCACGTTGGACGCGGGCGGTGTGCAAAAGCGGGCGCAAGGCCGGTCCAAATACGGAGCGAAAAAGAATCAGCCGATGGGGAAGAAATAAAGGGGGAGCAGCATGCCAAGGCGTGGACCCATTACGCCGCGTGAAGTCGTTCCGGATCCCGTATATGGCAGCCCGTTGGTGGCGTCGCTGATCAACAAGGTCATGCTAAGCGGGAAAAAGAACCTGGCGCAGCACATTGTGTATCGCTCATTTGATATCGTCGCCGAAAAGAGCGGCAAAGATGCGCTTGAGGTGTTTGAGGCGGCGTTAAAGAACGCGACGCCGATGCTCGAAGTGCGCCCGCGCCGGGTGGGCGGCGCAACCTACCAAGTGCCGATTGAGGTGCGGCCGGCGCGGCGCTTGTCGCTGGGCATTCGGTGGCTGGTCAATTTTTCCCGCGCGCGCAGTGAGCGCACGATGGAAGAGCGCCTGGCCAACGAGATTCTGGACGCCTCGCAAAATGCCGGAGGGTCCGTGCGCAAGCGCGATGAGACGCACCGGATGGCGGAATCCAACAAAGCGTTTGCCCACTACCGCTGGTAGCGGGGTCCCCATAGGGCCCAACGAAAGAAGGGAGTTTCCCCACAATGTCTCGAGCGTTTAGTTTGGACCGGACCCGCAACATCGGGATCATGGCGCATATTGATGCCGGCAAGACCACGACCACCGAGCGCATCTTGTTTTACACCGGCCGGGTCCATAAGCTGGGGGAAGTGCACGAGGGCACCGCCACCATGGACTGGATGGTGCAGGAACAAGAACGCGGCATCACCATTACATCGGCGGCCACGACGGCGCAATGGCGCAACCATCGTGTCAACATCATCGACACGCCCGGCCATGTGGACTTCACAGTGGAAGTGGAGCGCTCATTGCGCGTTCTAGACGGCGCAATCGCTGTTTTTGACGCCAAGGGCGGGGTCGAGCCGCAATCCGAAACGGTGTGGCGGCAAGCGGACAAATATGGTGTGCCACGGATTGCGTATATCAACAAAATGGACATCGTCGGTGCGGATTTTGCTATGTGCATCGACCAAATTCGCAACCGGCTCGGTGCCAACCCGGTCGCGGTGCACTGGCCGGTGGGCACCGAGGACACGTTTCGCGGGATTGTCGACTTGGTGGCGATGCAAGCCTATTTTTACAGCGACGATCTGGGAACCCGGGGCGATTACCAGCCGATTCCGGAGGAATTGCAGGCGGAATGCGACGCGCGCCATCAAGCGCTGCTGGAAGCATGTGCCGACGTTGACGATGGCTTGATGGAGAAATATCTCGACGGCGCCGAGATCACGGAAGCCGAGATGCGGGCGGCCATCCGCCGGGGGACCCTGGCAGGCCAGATGGTGCCGGTGCTCTGCGGTTCTTCCTACCGCAACAAAGGCGTGCAGCCCTTGCTGGACGCGGTCGTGGACTACCTGCCCTCACCGCTGGATGTCGGTGCGGTGAAGGGGATTGACCCGCGCAGCCAGGTTGAAGTGATTCGGGAGGTATCCGATTCCGCGCCATTTTCCGCCTTGGCGTTTAAGATCATGAGCGATCCCTTTGTGGGCAAACTCGCCTTTTTTCGCGTTTACTCGGGCACCCTGAGTTCGGGATCCTACGTCTATAACGTGACCAAGGGGCGTCGCGAACGGATTGGCCGGATTCTGCAAATGCATGCCAACCACCGCGCCGAGATCGATACGGTGTACACCGGGGATATTGCCGCGGCGGTCGGTCTCAAAGACACCACCACCGGGGATAGCCTGGCGGAGGAACAAAGCCCGGTGCTGCTGGAGTCGATGAATTTTCCGGAACCGGTAATTTCCGTGGCCATCGAGCCCAAGACCAAGGCGGATCAGGACAAAATGGGCACCGCCCTCAGCAAGTTGGCGGAGGAGGATCCCACCTTTCGCATGTTCACCGACCAGGAAACCGGACAAACCATCATATCCGGCATGGGCGAGTTGCATCTGGAAATTATCGTGGACAGACTGCTGCGCGAGTTCAAGGTGCAAGCCAACGTGGGCAAACCGCAGGTGGCATACAAGGAGACCATCAAGAAATCGGTGGAAGCGGAAGGCAAATTCATTCGCCAGAGCGGCGGCCGTGGCCAGTATGGCCATGTGTGGCTGCGGTTGGAGCCGCTTGAACCCGGACAAGGGTTTGAGTTTGTCAACAAGATTGTGGGCGGAGTCGTGCCGCGCGAGTACATCCCGGCAGTCGAGTCCGGGGTCAAGGAAGCCATGCAAAGCGGTGTGCTGGCCGGATATCCGACCCTCGATTTGCGGGTGACGATTTACGACGGGTCGTACCATGAAGTCGACTCCAGCGAAATGGCCTTTAAGATCGCCGGCTCGATCGGCTTTAAGGCCGGAGCGCACAAAGCCAACCCGGTGTTGCTGGAACCCATCATGTCGGTCGAGGTGGTGGTGCCCGAGGACTACATGGGAGACATCATTGGCGATCTGAACGCGCGCCGCGGCCGCATCGAGGGCATGGATCCCCGGCCTGGGGGCGTTCAAGCCATCCACGGCTTTGTTCCGCTGGCGGAGATGTTTGGGTATGCCACCGATCTTCGCTCGCGGACCCAGGGGCGCGGCACCTACACCATGCAGTTCGCTCACTATGAAGAGGCGCCGCGGCATGTGACCGAACAGGTCATCAAAGCCAAGCATTAAACGGTGCCGATCGCCGTCATCGGGCGGGACCCGTGCCGGCCCGCGGGCCGGGACGCAATAAGATCAGGGGGGTCACAGAGAAATGGCCAAGAAGAAGTATGAGCGCACCAAGCCCCACGTAAACGTGGGAACCATTGGACACGTCGACCACGGCAAGACGACGCTGACGGCGGCTATCACCCGCGTGCTGGCCCAACAGGGCAAAGCCGAGTTCATGGCCTACGATCAGATTGACCGCGCGCCCGAAGAGCGCGAGCGGGGCATTACCATCGCCACCGCACACGTGGAGTACGAAACCGACAAACGGCACTATGCCCATGTCGACTGTCCGGGCCACGCGGACTATGTCAAGAACATGATTACCGGGGCGGCCCAGATGGATGGCGCGATTCTGGTGGTGTCGGCGGCGGACGGCCCGATGCCGCAGACCCGGGAGCACATTTTGCTCGCCCGCCAGGTGGGCGTGCCCAACATCGTGGTCTTTTTAAACAAGGCGGACATGGTGGATGACGCCGAACTGATGGAACTCGTTGAAATCGAAGTGCGGGATCTGCTGTCGAGCTATGAGTTCCCGGGTGATGCCATTCCGGTGGTGGCGGGTTCGGCCTTAAAGGCGCTGGAATGCGGCTGTGGCAAACGCGACTGCGAATGGTGCGGTAAAGTCTGGGAACTGATGGACGCCGTGGATGAGTACATTCCGACCCCGGAACGGGCCACCGACAAGCCGTTTCTGATGCCCGTGGAAGACACCCATTCGATTACCGGCCGAGGAACCGTGGTGACCGGGCGGGTGGAGCGCGGCACGGTCAAGATCGGCGAGGAAATTGAGATTGTCGGGTTGATTGACGCGGCGAAAAAGACGGTCGTCACCGGCGTGGAAATGTTTCGCAAGACCCTCGATCAGGCGGTCGCGGGCGACAACATCGGATGCCTGCTGCGCGGTGTGGATAAAGAGCAGGTGCAGCGCGGACAGGTGCTGGCCAAACCCGGCAGCATCAAGCCGCACACGAAATATTCCGCCGAGGTGTATGTCCTCGCCAAGGAGGAGGGCGGCCGGCACACCCCGTTCTTTAACGGCTACCGTCCGCAGTTCTACTTTCGCACGACGGACGTAACCGGGGTGGTGACTTTGCCCGAGGGTGTCGAAATGGTGATGCCGGGCGACAACGTTCGCATGGATGTGGAACTTATCGCCCCGATTGCCATGGAAGAGGGCCTTCGGTTTGCTATCCGTGAGGGCGGACGGACGGTTGGCGCGGGCGTGGTGACCGCCATCAAGGCGTAGGAAATGAGGGGGACAACCACTGTGGCCCAGCAAAAAATTCGGATTCGGCTGAAAGCGTTTGACCATGAAGTGTTGGACCAGTCGGCAGTCCGGATTGTCGAGACCGCAAAGCGCAATGGCGCTTCGGTCTCGGGTCCGGTACCCTTGCCGACGGAAAAGACGGTGTACACGATCCTGACCGCCCCCAATGGCGAAAAGGACATCCGTGAACAGTTCGAGCGCCGGGTGCACAAACGCCTGATCGACATCATGGATCCCAGTCAAAAGACGGTGAATGCGCTGATGCGGCTTGACCTCCCGGCTGGCGTGGACATCGAGATCAAGCTGTAGGCAGGGGGACGTTATGAAGGGGATTATGGGCATTAAGCTGGGCATGACCCATGTGTTTGACGAGACCGGACGGGCTATCCCGGTCACCGTCATCCACGCCGAGCCCAATCGGGTGATTCGCATCCGCAGCGTCGGGCAGGACGGCTATGAAGCCGTGCAGCTAGGGTTGGGGGCGATTAAACCGCAAAAGGTGAAGCAGCCGCAGCGCAAGGATTTTGAGCAGCGGCAGCTGGACCCGGTGCGCTATGTGCGGGAGTTCCGGTTGACGGGCGCCACCGAGCTGGCTCCGGGCGCGGAACATCGGGTCGAGGAAGCGTTCGCGGCGGGCGATGTGGTGGATGTAACCGGGACCAGCAAAGGCAAGGGCTTTGCGGGGGTCATCAAGCGCTGGGGTTTTCATCGCGGGCCGACCACCCACGGCTCAAAATATCACCGCCGCGTCGGATCGTTGGGGTCGCGGACCTCAGGTGGCGGCGGGCGGGTGCATCCGGGCCGCAAACTGCCTGGGCACATGGGACACAAACGCGTCACCATCCTGCGCCTTGAGGTTGTGAAAGTGGACAAAGACCGCAACCTCTTGCTGATTAAGGGCGCGGTGCCGGGACCCAAGGGTTCGCTGGTGATGGTCAGGGATTCCGTGCGCAACCGGAAAGGAGCCGTGTAATGCCGGTAGTCAACGTGTACAATCTCGACGGCCAGGTGGTTGGCGAGGTGACGCTGTCCGATCGGGTATTTGCGGCTCCCGTCAATCCCGGACTGTTGCACCAGGCGGTGGTCGCTTATGAGGCCAACCAGCGGGCGGGCACGGCCTCGACGAAAACCCGCGCCCAGGTGCGCGGCGGCGGCCGCAAACCGTGGCGGCAGAAAGGCACCGGCCGGGCCCGCGCCGGCACCAGCCGGGCTCCGCACTGGCGGCATGGCGGGGTGGTATTTGGTCCGCATCCGCGCGATTTCAGCCTGAAGTTTCCCCGCAAGATGCGGCAGGCGGCACTCCGGCAAGCCCTATCGGCCCGTCTTGAGCGCAATGAGTTGATGGTCGTGGACAGTATGGCGCTGCCGCTGGCGAAAACCCGCGAGCTGCTGGCGGTGCTGGATCGGCTGCAATTGGGACGCAATGTGCTGTTGGTCACCGCCAAACCGGATCAGACGGTGAAGCTGTCGGCGCGCAATATTCAGGACGTCAAGGCGACCACCGCCGACAGCTTGAACGTCTACAACCTGTTGAAATTTCACCGGCTGGTGCTTGACCGTGCCGCCGTCGAATCGATTGAGGGGGTGTTCGGCGGATGAAAACGCCGTACGATATCATCGTGCGCCCGCTCGTCACGGAAGCCACTACCGATGCTTACGCCCTGAACAAATATACGTTTGAGGTGGCCCGCAACGCGAACAAGATTGAGATTCGCCAGGCGATTGAGGCCATTTTCAAAGTCCGGGTGGTCAAAGTCAACACGCTGTGGATTCGTGGCAAGGTCAAGCGCCGCGGCCGGGTTTCGGGCAAACAGCCGGATCGCAAGAAGGCCATCGTGACACTGGCGCCGGGAGACAGCATCGAAATCTTCGAGGGTGTCTAGCACATGATCGCAGCCTAAGCAGCAGGAGGAGGACAGACATGCCTGTACGCAAGATGCGGCCGACCTCCCCCGGGGTTCGCCAGATGACGGTCGCGACCTTCTCGGAGATTACCAAGACGACTCCGGAAAAGTCGCTGACCCAAGGCCGGCACCGCAAGGCGGGCCGCAACCATAGCGGCCGGATTACCGTGCGCCATCGCGGCGGGGGAACCAAACGCCTCTATCGGACGATTGATTTTAAGCGTAAGAAGACCGGAGTGCCGGCTGTGGTCGTAGCGATTGAATACGACCCGTTTCGCACCGCCAGGATTGCCTTGCTGCAGTATGAAGACGGTGAAAAGGCGTATATTTTGGCTCCGTTGGGTCTTAAGGTGGGGGATCCGGTGCGGTCCGGAGCCGGGTCCGACATTAAACCCGGCAACGCGATGGCGTTGGCGGACATGCCCGTCGGGACCGTGGTGCATGCCATCGAACTGATTCCCGGACATGGTGCGCAGATGGCCCGGTCGGCAGGAACCGCGGCCCAACTGGTGGCCAAAGAAGGCAAGCATGCGTTGCTGCGTCTGCCATCGGGGGAACTTCGCCAGGTTCCGGTCGGGTGCACGGCAACCGTGGGCCAAGTGGGCAACCCGGAGCATGAAAACATTTCCATCGGCAAAGCCGGCCGCAACCGCTGGAAGGGACGTCGCCCGACGGTGCGGGGGGTTGTCATGAACCCGGTCGACCACCCGCATGGGGGGGGCGAAGGCAAATCCCCGATCGGCCGCAAGCATCCGGTCACCCCGTGGGGAAAACCCGCGCTCGGGAAGAAGACGCGCAAGAAGCACAAGCCCTCGGACCGGTTGATTGTCCGGCGGCGGAAGTAGGAGGGTGGCATGGGCCGTTCGATTAAAAAAGGACCGTACGTAGACGAAGGCCTGTTAAAGAAGGTCGAAGCGCAAAATGTCCGCAAGGACAAACGGGTGATTAAGACGTGGGCCCGCCGGTGCACGGTCATGCCGGAAATGGTGGGGCATACGATTGCCGTTCACGATGGTCGTCGGCACGTACCGATTTACATTTCGGAAGAGATGGTGGGGCACAAGCTGGGTGAGTTCGCCCCGACCCGGACCTTTCGCGGGCACGCGGACAAAACGGAGCGGTCAACCAAACTCAGGTAAGGAGTGGGCGAAAGTGGCAGGCAAAAACGAGACCGAAACAGCCGAAGCGCGCGCCCATGTGCGTCAGGTCCGGATTGCGCCGCGCAAGGTTCGGGTGGTGGTGGATTTGGTGCGCGGCAAGGATTTGCGCGATGCCCTGGCCATCTTGCGGCACACGCCCAAGCGGGCGTCGCTGGTCGTGTCCAAGTTGCTGAACAGCGCGGCGGCCAACGCCGAAAACAACCACGATTTGAACCGCCGGGACTTGTACGTGCACGCCATCTGGGTGGACGGCGGCTCCACCCTGAAGCGGATTCATCCGCGCAGCCGGGGCCAAGCGTTCCAGATCCTAAAGCGCAGCAGTCACATCTCGGTGGTGCTGCGGTCACGGTACGAGGACTAGGGGGGGAAGCATGGGTCAAAAAATACATCCCAAGGGCCTGCGCCTGGGAATCGTTAAGGACTGGGATTCCCGCTGGTTTGGATCGCCCAAGACGACGCCGGAACTCTTGGGGGAAGACTTCAAGATCCGGACGTTCGTCAAGAAGCGCCATTACGGGGCCGGAATCTCCCGAATTGAGATTGAGCGGGGCACGGGCAACAAGCTTAAAGTCACGGTGCACACCGGCAAGCCGGGCATGGTGATTGGCAAGGGTGGCGTGGGTGTGGAGACCCTGCGCAAGGATCTGGAAACGCTCAGCAAGCGGCAGGTCAACCTCAACATTGTGGAGGTCAAGAATCCCGAGATTGACGCCCAACTGGTGGCCGAGTCCATCGCCACTCAGCTGGAAAAGCGGATCGCATTCAAACGCGCCATGAAGCAAGCGGTATTGCGGGCGTCCCGGCAGGGGGCGAAAGGCATCAAGGTGATGGTCAGCGGACGGCTCGGGGGCGCAGAAATAGCGCGGCGCGAATGGACTTGGGAAGGGTCGGTGCCGCTTCACACGCTGCGGGCGGATATCGACTACGGGTTTGCCGAAGCGCACACCACCTATGGCATTATCGGGGTCAAGGTCTGGGTTTACAAGGGGCAGGTATTGCCTCGCGCGAAACGGCGTCCGGCAGCCGGCGGAGAAGGAGGTCGGTAGCGATGTTGCAACCCAAGAGGACCAAATACCGCAAGATGCATCGCGGCCGCATGAAGGGCACGGCGCACGGCGGGAACAAGGTCACGTTTGGCGAATTCGGCTTGCAGGCGCTCGAGCCGGCGTGGATTACCGACCGCCAGATCGAGGCCGCGCGTGTCGCCATGACGCGCTACATCCGGCGGGGCGGAAAAGTCTGGATTACCATTTTTCCGGATAAACCCATCACCAAGAAACCGGCCGAGACCCGGATGGGGAGTGGCAAGGGCAACGTGGAGTTTTGGGTGGCGGTGGTCAAACCCCAGCGCATTATGTTTGAACTGGCGGGGGTGCCGGAAGAGGTGGCGAAAGAGGCGTTCCGGCTGGCGGCTCACAAACTTCCCATCCAGACACGGGTGGTCAAACGGGATCAGGCAGGGGAGAGTGCGCATGAAGCCTAAAGAACTGCGGGACTTGACCGACAGCGAACTGCAGCAACAGCTGAGATCTTTAAAGGAACAGCTGTTTTCCCTGCGGTTTCAGCTTGCGACCTCCCAGCTCGACAACCCCATGCGCATTCGTCAAGTCAGACATGATATCGCCCGTGTGCACACCGTTTTGCACGAGCGGCGCTGGCAGCAGGACGCGAAGTAGGAGGGCAGAGCAATGGCAGAGTCCAAGCGCAAGGTGCGCGAAGGCAAAGTGGTCAGCGACAAGATGCAAAAAACCGTGGTGGTGGCGGTGCAATCGTTGGTGCCGCACCCGATCTACGGGCGGCGCATCCGCCGCACCAAGCGGTTCAAAGCGCACGACGAAGAGAACCAGTGCCGCATTGGAGACCGGGTTCGGATTGAAGAGACCCGGCCCTTGTCCAAAGAGAAACGCTGGCGCGTAGTGGAAATTGTGACCCGAGCCCAGGATTAGGGCGACCGCAACAACCAGGGAAGGAGGTGGGCCATGATCCAGCCGCAGACACGGCTAGCGGTAGCGGACAACACGGGCGCCAAGGAGATCATGTGTATCCGTGTGCTAGGGGGATCGTTTCGCCGGTACGGCAATATCGGTGACGTCATTGTGGCCGCCGTCAAAGAGGCCAGTCCCGGCGGTGTCGTCAAAAAGGGCGACGTGGTAAAAGCCGTGATTGTCCGCACCAAGAGCGGCAAGCACCGCGTGGACGGGTCGTATATCCGGTTTGATGAAAATGCCGCGGTCATTCTCCGGGGCGACGAGCATGAACCGCGGGGCACCCGTATTTTTGGACCGGTGGCGCGGGAATTGCGCGAACGGGATTTTATGAAGATTATCTCCCTGGCTCCGGAAGTGCTCTAGCGGACTGAACAGCCAGGGGGTAACGAGCGCGCGGTGCGGAAAGGGGGGACAGCGATGCATGTCAAAAAAGGCGACCACGTCAGAGTGCTCGCCGGGCGCGATAAGGGCAAAGACGGGGCGATCCTGCGCGCCATTCCGAAAGAGGATCGCGTGGTGGTGGAAAAAGTGAATTTGGTCAAACGCCATCAAAAACCGACGGCCGAATTCGCCGAGGGCGGCATTATCACCAAGGAAGCCCCCATTCATGTGTCTAATGTGATGGTGATATGCAAGTCCTGCAAGAAACCGACCCGGGTGGCGCACAAGTTCTTGGACAATGGCAAAAAAGTCCGGGCTTGCAAGAAATGCGGGGCAAGCTTGGATTAACCGCTCGGCGGCAGAATGGCGCGGGAAAGGAACACGGTCGACATGGCAATTGAATCGGCGCTCAAGGAACGGTACGACAAAGAAATCGTGCCGGTATTGATGGAGCGTTTTCATTACCGGAACCTCATGCAGGTTCCCAAGATGGTTAAAATTGTGGTCAATATGGGCGTCGGCGATTCGGTCGGAAACCCCAAGTTGTTGGACGCGGCCGTCAATGATTTGGCGGTGCTTACGGGGCAAAAGCCATTGGTGACCCGGGCCAAAAAATCAGTGGCGTCCTTTAAGATTCGCGAGGGGATGCCGATTGGCGCCAAGGTCACGCTTAGGGGCCAGCGGATGTATGATTTTCTGGAAAAACTTTTCTACATGGCGCTGCCCCGGGTTCGCGACTTCCGGGGACTCTCCACCCGCGGCTTCGATGGACGGGGGAGCTATACCCTGGGCGTCAAGGAGCAAATTATTTTTCCGGAGATTGACTATGACAAGACCGACAAACTGCGCGGCATGGACATTACCCTGGTAACCAGCGCCAACACGGACGAGGAAGCCAAAGCCATGCTGACGCTGCTGGGGATGCCGCTTGCGCGGTAATTCACGCGAAGGAGGGATGATGTGGCCAAGAAATCACTGATTGCCAAAGCCAAACGGACGCCGAAGTTCGCTGTGCGCAAGTATCACCGCTGCCAGTTGTGCGGGCGGCCGCATGGGTATTTGCGGGATTTCGGCCTTTGCCGGCTGTGTTTTCGGCAAATGGCCCATCGGGGAGAGATTCCCGGTCTGCGTAAGGCCAGTTGGTAACGGCGGCTTTTATGCCGTCCCAATCCGAACGACACCTCGGGCGCACGGCAGCAAAGAATACGGAAGGAGGAGCACGGTGACGGACCCTATCGCGGACATGCTAACTCGCATCCGCAACGCCAATGTGGTCTACCGGGAGACGGTGGATGTGCCGGTATCGCGGATGAAACGGGCTCTGGCTCAGATTCTGAAAGAAGAGGGCTTTATTCGGGAGTTTGAGCTGGTGGAGGACGGGAAGTTCGGGACCCTCCGGCTCTATTTGAAATACAACCCGAATCGGGAGCGGGTCATTCGCGGACTGCGCCGGATTAGCCGTCCGGGACTTCGCGTGTACGCTGGACACGATGACCTGCCAAGAGTGTTGGGGGGTCTAGGGATTGCCATCCTGTCGACGTCCAAAGGCATCATGACAGAGAAACAAGCCCGTCGCGACAAGGTCGGGGGCGAAGTGCTCTGTTACGTCTGGTAAGGGCTGACGGGAGGAGACGATCATGTCACGAATTGGAAAACTGCCCATCACGATACCGGCCGGCGTTGAGGTGAACCTGAACGGGCAGACCGTAGCGGTCAAGGGAAGCAAGGGCACCTTGCAGCGTACGCTCCGTCCGGAAGTCCGGGTGGTGATGCAAGAACACGTCATTCGGATTGAACCGGTGGACGACAGTGGGATGGCCCGGGCGCAATGGGGTCTTTCGCGCACCCTGGTCGCCAACATGGTGCAAGGGGTATCCACCGGCTTCCAAAAGCACCTGGAACTGACGGGGGTCGGATACCGGGCCTCGCGGCAGGGGCAGGATTTGGTGCTGACCGTGGGGTTTTCGCATCCGGTGCAGATTGCGCCTCCGGACGGCATCGAGTTCGAAGTGGTGAATCCCACCAACGTATTAATCAAAGGGTACGATAAGGAAAAGGTGGGGTCGGTGGCCGCCTCCATCCGCGGGGTGCGTCCGCCCGAGCCGTATAAGGGCAAGGGCATCCATTACAAAGGCGAAAAGATCCGCCGCAAGGTCGGCAAGACCGGAAAGAAGTGAGGGATTAAACCGTGTACAGGCGATTTGACAGGAACGCGGCTCGTCGGCGACGCCATTTGCGGATTCGCGGCAAGGTTAGCGGAAGTCCGGAGCGTCCGCGCCTTAATGTCTTTCGGTCCAACCAGTATATCTATGCCCAGGTTATCGACGACAGCATCGGTCATACCATTGCCCAAGCCTCCACCTTGGAGAAAATTTTCGCCGACCAGGCCGGCGGCTTGACGGTGGCCAAGGCGGCCCTGGTAGGCAAATTGGTTGCAGAGCGGGCACGCGCCAAAGGGGTAACCCAAGTGGTGTTTGATCGCGGCGGCTATCGGTACCATGGCCGCGTCAAAGCGCTGGCAGACGCCGCGCGCGAAACGGGACTGGACTTTTAAGCAGAGTGAGGGGGACAGCATGGCGCGCACTCAACGGGAATCCGATGACAAGCGGGGGTCGGAATATAAAGAGAAAGTGGTGGCCATCAACCGGGTCGCCAAGGTCGTCAAAGGCGGTCGCCGCTTTAGCTTCAGTGCGCTGGTGGTGGTTGGCGACGAAAATGGCAAAGTCGGGGTCGGTATGGGCAAAGCGTCGGAAATTCCTGAGGCCATCCGCAAGGGCATCGAGGACGCCAAGAAGCACATGGTCACCATCTCCCGCCGCGGAACCACGATTCCGCATCAGGTGACAGGCATTTTTGGAGCGGGCCGCGTGCTCTTAAAGCCGGCCGGACCCGGTACCGGCGTGATTGCCGGCGGTCCGGTGCGCGCGGTATTGGAGGCGGCGGGCGTGCGCGACGTGCTGACCAAGTCGCTGGGCACCACCAACCCCAACAACGTGGTGGCGGCGACCATGCAAGGGCTTTTGCAGCTGCGCGACGCGGAGGCGATTGCGAAATTGCGCGGCCGCACGGTGCAAGAAGTCATAGGGGGAGCACGGCATGGCTAAACTGCGGATTACTCTGGTGAAGAGTCCCATTGGCTACGCCCGGGACCAAAAAGAGACGGTTACGCGGCTGGGGCTCGGCAAAATGTGGCGCACCGTGGAACATGGGGACACCCCGGCCGTCCGCGGAATGGTTCACAAAGTCCGCCATCTGGTGCGCGTTGATGAAGTCGAGGAGGAGGCGACCACCGAATGAGGTTGCATGAATTGAAACCGACGCCGGGATCGCATCAGCGCAAGACCCGGCGGGGACGCGGACTGGGCTCGGGATTGGGAAAAACCGCGGGGCGGGGCCATAAGGGACAAAAGGCGCGCGCCGGCGGAACCATCCGCCCCGGCTTCGAGGGCGGCCAGATGCCGTTGCAGCGGCGCCTGCCCAAGCGCGGCTTTACCAATCCGTTTCGGGTGGAATATGAGGTCGTCAATATCGGCGACCTGACCATCTTTGAGCCCGGAACGGTGGTGACCATCGCCATGTTAAAAGCCCACCGCCTGGTTCGCCGGGATTTGCCGGTGAAGATTCTTGGCGACGGGGATTTGGATCGGGCGCTGGTGGTGCAAGCCAATCGATTTTCTAAATCAGCGAAGGAGAAGCTGCAGGCTGTATCCGGACGAGCCGAGGAGGTGTAGTCGTGGCGCAAAATGTCATGAGTGCGTTCCGGGCCTCCGATTTGAGTCGGCGGATTGGGTTTTCGCTGCTCATGCTGCTGGTCTTTCGGCTCGGTGCCCACATTCCCATTCCGGGAGTCAACCCGAATGTCATCCAGAGCCTGTTTCTCCACGGCGCCAGCATTTTCGCCCTGCTTAACTTGTTTTCCGGAGGCGCTACCGCGACGTTGTCCATTTTTGCGCTCAGCATCATTCCGTACATCAACGCCAGCATTATTATGCAGTTGATGACGGTGGTCATTCCGCAAGTGGAGGAATGGCAAAAGGAAGGCCAAGAGGGACAGAAGAAGATGACCCAAGTCACCCGCTGGCTGGCGCTGGGGCTGGGGTTGTTGCAGTCGCTCGGCATTTCGTACTATTTGTATAACTACTCGAACAATGGCCAGTCGGTGTACCTGCATCACACCATCGGGTCGATTCTGCTGACCACGGTGATGCTGCTCAGCGGATCGATTTTTCTGATGTGGGTGGGCGAGCAGATTACGGAGCGGGGGGTCGGGAACGGGATCTCGCTGCTGGTGTTTTTCGGTATTGTCTCGCGGATTCCCTTCGGGACGCAGCAAATGGTCCGCTACCTGACGGCCGGAGTCATCAGCTGGCCCAAACTCATCATCTTTCTGGTGATTGCGCTGGTGATTATCGCTGCGGTGGTGTGGGTCAACGAAGGCCAAAGGAAAGTCCCGGTGCAGTATCCCAAGCGCATGGTGGGCCGCAAGCTGTATCAGGGAGGAACCTCCCATATTCCCATCCGGGTCAACCAGGCCGGGGTGATTCCCGTCATCTTCGCCATCTCGCTGTTGATCTTGCCCTACACGATCGGCACCTTTTTCAAGGGGGCGTGGGTGACGACCATGCAGCGGTATTTCGGATTCACCTCGCCGATTTACATTGCTTTGGAGTTTCTGCTGGTGGTGGTCTTCACCTTCTTCTATACCCAGGTGGTCTTTAAGGTGGAGGATGTGGCCGACAACCTCAAAAAAGCCGGCGGGAACATTCCGGGAATTCGTCCGGGCCGGCCCACCGCCGAGTATCTGGCGCGGGTGAGTGGGCGGCTGACGCTGGTCGGAGCGGTCTTTCTGGGCTTGGTGGCGGTAATCCCGAGCTTCGTGACCATGGGGATGGGGGTCAACGGACTCTATTTTGGCGGCACCTCGCTGCTGATTATCGTCGGGGTGGCGCTCGACACGCTCAAACAGATGCAGGCCCAAATGCTCACGCAAAACTACCAAGGCTTCATGAAGACCAAGCGCTCATGACGGGACACAGCCAGGCAAAGGAGGCCGGCATTTTCGTGAGACTGGTGTTGTTGGGGGCGCCTGGCGCCGGCAAAGGGACACAGGCCGCGGCACTCGCCGCTCATTACCGGATTCCGCATATCTCGACCGGCGATATTTTCCGCCAAAACCTCAGTCAGGGAACGCGCCTCGGCCTGATGGCGCGGGGCTATATGGATCAGGGGCTGCTGGTGCCGGACAATGTCACCGAGGCCATGGTGGCTGACCGCCTCCGGGAAGCCGACGCGCTGGCCGGCTTTGTGCTGGACGGGTTTCCCCGCACCTTGCCGCAGGCCGACGCGCTTGAGCAGATGCTGGCGGGATGGCAGGCGGAACTTACCGCAGCGGTGTTGCTGGCGGTTTCCGCAGAGCGGCTGGTGGCGCGTCTGACCGCCCGCCGGGTATGCCCACAATGCGGTGCCACCTATCACCTGGCGTTTCATCCCCCGCAAACCGCAGGGGTGTGTGACCGTTGCGGAGCGGCTTTGGTGCAGCGCGACGACGATGCGGCGCCAACCGTGCGCACCCGGATCAGTGTCTACGAAGAGCAAACCGCCCCGCTCATCACCTTTTACCGGGCGCGGTCGCTGTTGCAAGAGGTGAACGGGGAGCAGCCGGTCGACGTGGTGACCGCGACGGTGATCGCGCGGTTGGGCGGGGCGCGGCCATGATTGAATTGAAAAGCGACCGGGATCGGGAAAAAATGCGGGCGGCGGGCCGCGTGGTGGCCGAGGTGCTGCAGATTTTGACGCGGTATGTGCGGCCGGGCATCACCACCGGCGACCTGGATCCGGTCGCGGACCGTGAAATCCGCGCGCGCGGCGGCATCCCGGTCTTTAAGGGCTACCACGGCTATCCCGCCAGCGTCTGCGTCTCCGTCAACGATCAGGTGGTGCACGGCATTCCGGGGCCCAGGGTCCTTAAACCCGCCGATCTCGTGAGCATCGATCTGGGGGCGGTGGTCGAGGGATTTGTGGGCGACGCGGCCGTGTCGCTGTTTGTCGGCGAGCCGCCGAGTCCACAAGCGGCCGAGTTGCTGCGGGTGACGGAACAATCCCTCTACCGTGGCATTGCCGCAGCGCAGGTGGGAGGACGGCTGGGCGACATTTCGGCGGCGGTGCAGGACTATGTGGAGAGTCACGGCTTTTCCGTGGTGCGGGAATTTGTGGGTCACGGAATCGGTCGCGAAATGCATGAGGAGCCGCAAGTGCCCAATTACGGCGTCCGCGGCCGCGGATTGTTGCTGAAAAGCGGTCTGGCGCTGGCCATTGAGCCGATGATCAATCTGGGCGGCTGCGAGGTGAATGTGTTGCCCGACGGGTGGACCGTGGTAACGCGCGATGGCAGCTTATCGGCTCATTTCGAGCATACCATTGTGCTGGGGGCGGAGGGTCCGGAAATTATGACTGTGCTCGAAGCATGAAATCGGGTAAAATAGATCGGATAGTGCTGGAGTTTGCGCCGGTAATTGCTGGGAATCTTAAGCGGTGGGGGTCGCACTCCCGCAGATATGACGCTCGGGCCGATGCCACCCCGCCAGGCCGATGGGGCGGGGGACACCAGTTCAGGGAAGGGGGGGATGAGTTTGGCCAAAGAGGACGCGATCGAAGTCGAGGGAACGGTGATTGAACCCTTGCCAAATGCCATGTTTCGGGTAGAATTACCGAACGGACATAAGGTTCTGGCCCATGTTTCCGGCAAGATTCGGATGCATTTTATTAAGATACTGCCCGGAGACAAGGTCACGGTTCAATTGTCGCCATACGACCTGACCCGCGGTCGCATTACGTACCGCTACAAATAAGCCGGGGCGCCGCTCGGCCAGCCCGCGCCGGTCGGTAAGAGGGAGGAGGGGACGGGATGAAAGTACGTGCGTCCGTCAAGCCCATTTGTGAAAAGTGCAAAGTCATCAAGCGTCACGGACGCGTGATGGTGCTTTGCGAGAATCCGAAGCACAAGCAGGCCCAAGGCTAAGGCGGCCGCCGCCGGGGCGGGAGCTGAACCGCGCCGGGTGAGGGCAAGCCGGCATGGGTGCGATGGGGACATTCTGTCAGGCGCGGCCAAGCGGCCGTGCCGCGACGACCAAGAAACGGAGGAAGCTGCGTGGCTCGTATTGCAGGGATTGACCTACCGCGGGATAAGCGGGTGGAAGCGGCGCTGCCCTACATCTACGGAATCGGGTGGCCGGCGTCGCGCCGGATTTTGTCCGAAACCCAAGTCGATCCGGATACCCGGGTGCGGGATTTGACGGAGGAGCAAGTTGCGCGCATTCGGGAAGTGATAGATCGGGACTTCCGGGTGGAAGGGGATTTGCGCCGCGAAGTGCAGATGAACATTAAACGCCTGGTGGACATCGGCTCGTATCGGGGCTTGCGCCACCGCCGGGGTTTGCCGGTGCGGGGCCAGCGGACCAAGACCAATGCGCGCACCCGCAAGGGACCGCGCCGGACAGTCGGAGCCAAACGGAAAAAATAGATACCATCGCAGCCGGTAAAGACCGGTCGCCACAACGAGGAGGGGTTACCGCCAAATGCCACCGCGCCGTACAACCAGAACCAAGCGTCGCGATCGCCGTCATGTCGATCGCGGAACCGCGCACATTCGGTCCACGTTTAACAATACCATCGTGACGATTACCGACACCCAGGGCAACACCTTGTCTTGGGCGTCATCCGGCCAGGCGGGCTTCAAAGGGTCGCGCAAGAGCACGCCGTTTGCCGCGCAGTTGGCCGCCGAAACAGCTGCCAAGGGTGCCATGGAATACGGTCTCAAAGAGGTGGAAGTGCTGGTCAAAGGTCCGGGTTCGGGCCGTGAAGCGGCCATTCGGTCGCTGCAGGCGGCAGGTCTCGAAGTCAGCATGATTAAAGATGTTACGCCCATCCCGCATAACGGCTGCCGGCCCCCCAAGCGGCGGCGGGTGTAATTGACAGAAAGGAAGGAGGCGCACAGTGGCACGATACACAGGACCCGTTTGCAAACTTTGCCGACGGGAGGGCACCAAATTGTATTTGAAGGGTGAAAAGTGCTTTACCGACAAATGTGCAATCGCCCGGAGGGCGTACCCCCCGGGACAGCACGGGCAGGGGCGCCGTAAACTTTCTGAGTACGGGGTACAGCTGCGTGAGAAGCAGAAAGCCCGTCGGACGTACGGAGTGATGGAAGGGCAGTTCGCCCGTTACTTCGGGAAAGCGTCGACGAAAAAAGGCGTCACCGGTGAACTTTTGCTTCAGCTATTGGAGCGTCGTTTGGACAACGTGGTATACCGGATGGGGTTGGCTTCGTCCCGGGCGGAAGCCCGGCAGCTCGTGCGCCATAACCATTTTCAGGTTAATGGCCGTCGGGTCAACATCCCATCATTCTCCGTTAAACCCGGTGATGTGGTTGCGGTTCGGGAGACCAGCCGGCCGCGGCCTCGATTCAAGGCGATGGCCGAGTCGCCGTCGCGGATGGTTCCGGCCTGGCTGCAAGTCGATATGGAGCGCCTCAGCGGGACCGCTCTGCGTCTTCCCACCCGGGAAGAGATTGATGCGCCGGTGCAAGAGCAGCTTATCGTCGAATTTTATTCGCGGTAGGCAGGTCAGGGGAAATCGTGGGATCCGAAAGGGGGCGACGGCCTGCCGACGCGGGCCAAGTGCATGACCGAAATTGAGAAGCCGGAGATTCGGCGGGTGGATGAGGGACAGGAACCCAAATACGGGCAATTTGTGGTTGAACCGTTAGACCGAGGGTACGGCATCACGCTGGGGAATTCCCTCAGACGAATTCTGCTGTCATCGTTGCCGGGGACCGCGGTGACCTCGGTGCGGATCGACGGGGTTCTGCACGAGTTTTCAGTCGTTCCCGGGGTCCTCGAGGATACCGCCGACATCATCTTGAATTTGAAGCGCTTGTCGCTGCGCCTGTGGGGAGACGAGCCGCGGGCCGTACGCATCGACAAGGAAGGTCCGTGCGAGGTCACCGCCGGCGATATTCAGGCCGATGCCGATATCGACATCCTGGAACCGGCTCAGCACATCGCCTATGTGGATGAGGGCGGCCGTTTGACCATGGAACTGATGATCGAGAGCGGGCACGGATACGTGCCGGCAGAAAAAAACAAGCGGCCCGACCAGGCGATTGGGGTGATTCCCATCGACTCGATTTTTAGCCCGGTGCAAAAGGTCAACTGGCGGGTCGAGGACACGCGGCGCGGCCACATTACCGACTACGACCGGTTGACGGTGGAAGTGTGGACCAACGGCTCGCTGACACCCGAGGAGTCGATTTCCGCCGGGGCCAGGAAGTTGGCCGCCCACATGCGGCTCTTTATGAATCTGACCGATGAGGTGTCGGGGGATGACATCGGGATAGAACGTGAAGAGGACAAACGCGACCGCCTGCTGGAAATGCCGATTGAGGAACTGGATCTGTCGGTGCGGTCGTTTAATTGCCTCAAGCGGGCGGGGATTAATACCGTGGGGGAACTGACCGCCAAATCGGACGATGATATGATGAAAGTGCGCAATCTCGGCAAGAAGTCGTTGGAAGAAGTGCGGGAAAAACTGGTGAACCTTGGTCTGGGCCTTAAGCCGTCGGAAGAATAGGCCGAGCAATACGGGGAGGATACAATGGCTGGACATCGCAAACTGGGCCGCAATGGCGGACATCGGCGGGCAATGATGCGCAACCTGGTGACGTCATTCTTGCGTGAAGAACGAATTGAAACCACCCTGACGCGAGCCCGCGAAGTCAACCGCGTGGCCGAGCACATGATTACGCTGGGCAAGCAGGGCGACTTGGCGTCTCGTCGTCAGGCCTTGGCATACATTTGGGATGAGGACGTGGTGACCAAAGTGTTCGCAACCCTGGCCCCCCGGTTTGTGAACCGGACGGGCGGGTACACGCGGGTTGTGCGCACCGGATTCCGCCGGGGGGATGCCGCCCCCATGGCCATTCTTGAGATCTTGCCGTAAGTCAGGAATGTGACGCACTGGCCGCCCCGTTCGTCCCGGGGGGTTGGTGCGTTTTTTGTCGGGGAGGATGGATATGGACCGGGCGGTGCGGCTCACCGTCAGTTATGACGGGACCGGCTATTCGGGGTGGCAGAGCCAAGGCCGCCGGCTAGAGACGGTGCAGGGGGTATTGCAAGACCATTTGACGGGACTCTGCGGGCCAGGCCGCTTGCTGGGGGCCAGTCGCACGGACGCCGGGGTTCATGCCGATGGTCAGGTGGCGGTCTGGCGAGGACCCTGCCCCGTCCCGCTCGAGCGGCTGGCGGTGGTGGTCAATCGCCGCTTGCCGGCGTCAATCCGGGTCCGCGATCCGGGCTGGGTTTCCGTGCGCTGGGACCCCGGACGGGAGGCGACAGCCAAGCAATACAGCTATCGGCTGTGGCGAGGACCGTCGCCGTGTCCTCCTTGGTGGGCGCGTTATACTTACGAGAGCGGGCTTGCGCCCGACTGGCGCGTGTTGCAAGAGGCGGCGGCACTCTTCTTGGGCGCGCACGATTTTTGGGCTTTTCGGTCCGAGGGATCGTCGGCCAAAACCACCGAACGGCGGGTTTTGGCCAGCCGATGGCAGGCCGAGGCCGGCGGTCGCATTTGGCGTTACCAGGTTGTGGCCGACGGATTTTTGTACCATATGGTGAGGATTATGGTAGGGAGCATGCTGGCGGCCGCCGCCACCGCCACGGTCGAGCCGATTCGGCGTGCGCTCGCGGGGCCGGGCACGACAAAAATGGGTCCGTTGGCACCGGCCCAGGGACTGATGCTGGACTGGATCGCGTACCGCGAGGAGGGGTAGGATGTTTCGCGAAGTGGTTCTGGGGTTGGGAAACAACGCGGCGGTGTCCGGCGTGCTCAAACAGTACGGGATGCGGCTCGGAGCCTCCCGTTTCGTGGCCGGGCAAACCCTGGCCGAGGCGCTGGCTGTCAGCCGGGATTTGAACCGGCGCGGCATCAAAGTGACCCTGGATCATTTGGGGGAGTCGGTCACCGAGCCGGCCGCGGCGGCGGCGGCCCGCGACAGTTATCTCGAGATGCTGCAAGCCCTGCACGGATCGGGCGTCGAGGGCAATGTCTCCCTAAAACCCACCATGTTGGGTCTGGCCCTGGACGCGCAGCTCGCGCGGAGCAACATCGGCCAAGTCGTCGACCGGGCGGCCGACCTCAACAATTTTGTGCGCATCGACATGGAGGATTCGCCCTATACCACCGCGACCCTGGATATCTTCCGGGAATTGTGGGAACGGCATCCGGGGGCGGTCGGAGTGGTGTTGCAAGCCTATCTTTACCGCACACGCGACGACCTGGCGGCCTTGTCCATCCCACCGAAGAATTTCCGGATTGTCAAAGGGGCCTATCGCGAACCCCCCGATCGGGCTTTTCCCGCCAAACCGGATGTCGACGAGAATTGTTTTGGCTTGGTCGAGCAATCGTTGCAGGCCGGAAACTATACGGCCGTGGCAACCCACGACGAAAGCCTGATTGAGCGCGTGGTGAATTGGGTGGAAAGGCAAGGCACTGCGCGCACGCGCTTCGAATTTCAGATGCTCTATGGGATCAAGCTGCCGCTTTTGGAACAGCTGGCCCGCAACGGGTATACCACCCGCGTCTATGTGCCGTTTGGCCAGGACTGGTACGCCTATTTTGTCCGCCGCTTGGCGGAACGGCCCGCCAACCTGCTGTTTTTCGCACGGGCGCTGCTGACGCGGTAATCGTGGCGGCCCCATCCGGGGCCGTTTTGGTTTTGCGGGGAATCCGGCGATTTTCCCCAGTTATCCGGTTTACATCGCGGGATGCGGCGGGTAAAATGGTTAAGTCAGTTAATTGTTATTGGGGTGTATATTTATGAACGATCGGGATGGCCTGCTTGACCAACTGGATGGGGTCTTTGCCCGTATTGGCCGGTTGACCCGAAAACCGTGGGGCACCGACATGACGATGACCTTCGGTCAATATGCGGTGCTGCGTCTCTTGTCTTTGCAGGGCCCGCTCACGATGGGAACCATAGCCGGGGAGTTGGAGATCACCATGGCGGGCGCCACGGGGTTGGTCGATCGGCTGATCCACGCCGGGATTGTGCAACGTACCCGTTCCGAGCAGGACCGACGCGTGGTTTCCGTGGATCTGAGTCCCCTCGGCCGCGAAAAGATCCTTAACTTGCGAGCGGAACGGCGGCGCTTCATCCGCAACCTGTTGAACACCCTCGACGATTCCGAATTGCAAGCGCTGCACGGATTATTGGAGCGGGTGGCCGCGGCCGCGGAACAAGGGAATCCATGAGCGCGAGATGGCGGGTTGCCGGGTTGATTGAAGCGGCGCTGGTAATGGCGGTGGGGATTTTCCTGGCCACGGCCTTGCCGGCGAGCGATCAGGCCCTGGGGTGGGGGATGGTAGGGCTTGGCCTGCTGGTGGCCATGGCCGCCCTGGCTTGGGGAGGGACTTCGGTTTCGCTTGACAGCCAAGAGCAGCCAGGCGGGAACTCTGACGGGCAGGTGGCGCTGGCGGCCGGACCGGCCAGCGCAAGCGGACTGCCGGCCCGAGATGGCGATGACGGTCTTTGGATCGACCACGAACTTGACCGGATCCGCTGGCGGTACCGGTCCGCCGTGCTGGGGGAACAGGTGCGCCATTTAAAGAGCCGGATGCTCCCTGATGCAGTAAGCCCCCGGGTCGGCCGCCGAGTGGCCGAGTTGTCCCTGCTGGCTGCGGGATACGCCAAAAAAGGGGAAGCGGCCGGAGGTACCGCCGGTGGCGACACCGTCAAGTTGGAGGTGTCGCGGGATGAGCTGGATATCCGCATTGGGGATTTGGAGCAGGAGGTTGCGGAATTGCTGCAAGAGGCGCTCTTGTGGAAAGACGCGGAGGCCGGCTCACGAGGTGATCCGGTGACCGTCGAGCGGTTTCGGGGGGCTGAACTGGCCCGCATCCGGGATCGGCTGGAGGACGTGGCGATTTTGCTGGACGGATACCGAAGTCAACGCGAGAGGATGACCGGCGATGTCCTATAAGGGCTTTGGGGCGGTGTCGGTGGCCGCGGCGCTGACGCTAGGCGCTATCGCGGGCTGGTATCAGTATCAGCGGAGTCACTTTGTCGTTACCAACTACGCCTATGTGTCGTCGCCCTACGTGTGGGTTACCGCGCCATCCGCGGGCCAGGTGCAAAATGTCGAGGTGGTCCCCGGCCAACGCGTGGGGGCCGGGCAGGTGCTGGTGACTCTGGGGCGCTCTCCGGTCCGACTGGTGCGCGCCCCGATGGCGGGAACGGTCGGATCGATCGGAATTGTGGCGGGAGCTCCCGTGGCCGTGCACAGTGCCCTGCTGGCGATTGTCAACCTCGCAGCGTCGCACGTGCAAGCGGCGGTGCCGGAGGCCCTGATCCGAAGAATTCACCGGGGCCAGGCCACCTCGGTAACTTTTTCCACCATGCCCGGCACGTCATATCATGGTGTGGTGAGCCACATCGGCCAGGCCGTCCTGGCAACCACCTCCCCCTACCTGTCACCCGCCACGGGTGCCAATCTCCGCCAGTGGGTGCCGGTGACGGTCCAGCTGGATTCCCCGCCGGGGTTTTTACGGGCCGGGGAATCAGCGACGGTGACGTTCAAAGTGTAAAGGCCGGGTCCAGCTTAGGTTGACCGGGACGACATCACAGCAGGGAGGAATACGATTGGCGGCAGTCAAAGGCGAAAGGCGGCCCGCGCGTCACTGGGGGACTGCTCTGGCCGTGCTGGTGATCGGGGCATTCATGTCGGTGTTGGATTCATCGATTGTGAATATCGCGATTCCGACATTAAAACATGTCTTCGGGGCAACCACCTTGCAGGTGCAGTGGGTGGTGACGATTTATATGCTGGTGCTGGGGGTGGTGGTGCCCGCAACCAGTTACCTGGCCGACCGGTTTGGGCCGCGGCGCGTTTATGTCATGGCGCTCATGGTATTTACGGTGGGATCCGGGTTATCCGGTTTGGCCTGGAGTTTGCCGATGATGGTCGTCTTTCGCGTCTTTCAGGCGACGGGCGGCGGCCTGATTATGCCGGTCACCATGATCATGGTTTACCGCATGGTGCCTCGCGAGCGCATCGGCACCGCGATGGGGTTTTGGGGGTTGGCCATCATTGTGGCTCCGGCCTTGGGACCCACCCTGGGAGGATATTTGGTCCAGTATGTCGATTGGCGCCTGATTTTCTACATTAACGTGCCGATTGGAATCCTCGGGGTATTGCTGACCTATCCGTTGGTTCCGGAGTTCCCTGCGGTGAAGACACCGCCTTTTGACACGGTGGGCTTTCTCTTGATGGCTTCGGGGCTCTTCGGGTTGCTGCTGGGATTTTCCGAAGGCGAGACCTGGGGATGGAGTTCGGAGGCCATCGTTCTTGTCCTAACGGCCTCGCTGTTTCTGCTCGCGATGGCCATCGCTTGGGAATTGGCGACACCGCACCCGTTATTAAATTTACGGGTATTCAGGTTTGCGGCATTTACGCTGTCAAACATTATTCTGTCTATCGCGATGGTGGCACTCTTTGCAGGAATTTTTTACATTCCCTTGTTTCTGCAGAGTGTGGACGGATATGGGGCATTGACCACGGGGCTGATTATGGCGCCTTCAGCGTTAACCTCGGCATTCCTGATGCCTTTGGCGGGGCGCCTCTATGACCGCATCGGCCCCCGCCCACTCGCCATTTTCGGCATGACCGTGTTGGCTTATACCACTTGGCTGCTGCACAACATTACCGTGGCCACCCCTCCCCGCGAGATATTGTTCTGGCTGATGTTGCGCGGGGTGGGTATCGGGGCGGCCATGATGCCGGTAACCACGGGCGGGATGGCGGTGATTCCCGCGGAGATGCTGGGCGCCGCCTCCGCCTTAAGCAACATCATCCGGCAGGTGGCGGCGGCCTTTGGTTTGGCCATTTTGACTGCCGTACTGGAAATCCGTGCGGGCATCCACGCAGCGTTTATGGCAGCCGCCTACACCCCGGTATCCGCCCCCAACCTGAAACTCTGGGGGCAACTCACGGCCATCTTGCAGCGGACCGGACTCCCTGCAGGGCAAGCTCACCGGGTGGTGGCGACCACCCTGTTTGGGGAAATTAGCCGGCAGGCGTTTGTGATGGGGCTCGACGATACGTTTGTGGTCACCACCGCCATCGGTGCGGTTAGTGTGCTTTTGGCGTTTTTCCTGCGCCGTCACCGGGCCTCGGGACCGAGTCCCACCGGTGCGGCCGCCGGTTAGAGCGGTAAAGAGAGGAAGAGGAGCAGCAGTATGCGGATAGGTCGTCTAATTCTTATGCAGTTGTTGGTCATCGCCGGGTTGGGGGCCATCGGCGCGGTCGGCTGGTATTACTGGCACCTCAACTATACCTATGTGATAACCCAAGATGCCTCGATCACGGCGCCCTCGATTCCGATGGTGGCCATGGCCTCCGGCAGCTTGACGAGCATTTCCGTCAAACCGGGCGAGACGGTGGCGTCGGGTCAGGTGATTGGGCAGGAGACCATGCCGGTGACCCGCAAAGGGGCAGGGGCGACGACCACCACGGTCAACCTCACGGCTCCGGTGGCGGGTGTCATCGCCACCGTGGACGCCTTGCCGGGCGCGCCGCTGGCGGCCGGCACCCCGATTTTGACTGAAGTGCAACTGGGTCGGATTACGGTGGTGGCCAATGTGCCGGAAACCCGCATTCGAAACATTCACCCCGGGAACACGGCCACCATCTATGTCGATGCCCACCCCGGCGTCTCTTTTTCGGGCACGGTGAAGAATATTCAACCGACCACGCAGTCGTTCTTTTCCTTGCTGCCCACCTCGGCCACCGCTGGCAATTTCACCAAGGTGACGCAGCGCATCCCGGTGACCTTGTCGATTGATTCGGCAGGATATACGCTGTTGCCTGGAGAAAGTTGCGAAGTGAAAATCCAAATCCGTTAGGTTCTCACCCCAAGCGGGGGGATAGGATGGAGCTATGCTGATCGCGGTTGCAGGCGGTACCGGATACGTCGGGCAGGCCGTCCGGGATGCACTCTTGGCTGAGGGGCAGCGTGTGCGCGTCATCGCCCGTCATCATCGCCCGCTGCCGCCGGAAGTGGAATTCGTCCCCGTCAATTTGCGTCAAGGCGATTTAACCGCGGCGTTGGCGGGGGTCGCGGCGGTTATCAACCTGGTGGGCATTATTCAGGAAAATCCCCGCGCCGGCTCGACCTTTAAGGCGATGCACGTGGAGGTTCCCCGACGGATCATGGCGGCGATGGCGCAGGCGGGAATCCGCCGGTATTTGCATATGTCGGCGCTGGGCACCCGGGCCCAGGCCCGCTCCCGGTACCATCAAACCAAATGGGAAGCGGAACAATTGGTCCGCCACTCGGGTTTGGACTGGACCATCGTTCGCCCCTCCTTGATGTTTGGCGGCGGCGCCGACTTTTTCAAAACGATTGCGGCGCAGGCCCGATGGCCGGCGACCCCCGTGCCCGGAGATGGCCGGACCCCGTTGCAACCCGTATTCCGGGAGGACGTGGCCCGATTCTTTGCCGCGGCGGTGATGGACCCCGCGACCTACGGAGAGACGTTTGAGATCGCGGGTCCCGACCGCATGTCGCTGAACGCGCTCTACAGCCTAGTCGGGCGTCCGGCCCACCCCAACCTGGTTCACATTCCGCTCGCGGTGTTGATGACGATGGCGCGCTGGGGTGAAAACCTGCCGGGATTCCCCGTGACGGTTGATCAATTATTGATGCTGGGGGAGGCCAACGTCAGCGACGACACCCGCTGGACCGCCATCGCCGGGCCCGCCACTCCGCTCCACCCGGATCGCCTGCCCTAAGGTCACCGAGACGTGGCGCGGCCGGCCCGCGCCGCCGCGAGGTTTCAGACTCGCGATTCCCGTGCTGTGCCGAATGAACGCCAGCGCAGATTATGGCGTCACCAGCAGGGTGCGGGAACCGGCTGGCGCCCGCCGTCCCATTCCCCGGCGCCGCATGGGCCGGTGGGTGGCCCGAATAGGCTGGCGGTCTGGCTAAGTCTCCGGTTTCACTTTTTTTCTGTAAGCAAAGGGATCGACCAGGGTTTTCACCCCCACCGACTGGAGTGCTTCCGTTTCCATAATACCTAACGGTTTAACCAGAATAATCCAGGACAGGGAACTGAGCGAGCAAAGCGGGATCAGCGCATTTTTGCCGATGATATGCTCGGGGATTGCCAGCATCGTTTGGTTAGCGTTTTGCATTAACAGGGATTTGAATTGTGCTTGGTAATCGTCGGATTCGGTTGGCCCATCTTGCAGCGTAAATCCGTCGCACGTCAAAAACAGTTTTTCGATGCGAAACGACTTAATAGCTTGTAGCGTCATGGTCCCTTCGAGACTATGCGAAACATTCCGGTAGATCCCTCCCGTTACCACCAGCCGAGCATTGGGAGCCGCCGATAACTCGTTGGCGACCGCGAGACTGGCCGTGAGAACGGTCACTTTAAGCGCCATTTGCCGAATCTGCCGGGCTAGCCCTACCGAAAAGGACGAAGAATCGAGTGCAATGACGTCATGGTCATTAATCAGCGTGATGGCAGCCGCGCTAAGGGACAGGTCAATCGTGTTTAGGTCGGGTCCATGGGTTTTTGACTCCAAGGAGACGGCACCCCCGCGAGTCCGAATTATGAGGTTCTGCTGTTCGAGATAGCGCAACTCGCGGCGAATGGTTTGCGTGCTGATAGAAAGATGTTGGCTCAATTGCGCGACGTTGACGGAGCCCCGGGTGTTGACCAGTTCCAGGATTTTCTGGTAATGGCGCGATGAATGATACGTTGCGCCATATGAGTTTGGCTGTTTGATCAAAATCACCTCCGCATGATCCATAATACTAATCATACCGTCAAGCAATGATGATTAAAATACTCACAACAAAAAAGTTATTGCTCATTTAAAGAAACTTAAAGATAAAACAGCTTGACGATTAATCACAATAAAAACACAATTGCGATATCACAAGCGAATGGAGGAAAGGATTTGAACAAGAGAGCGCGAACAACCGCCGCCATCACAACCGCCGCGATTACGCTGTCGGTTGCAGGATGCGGCATCACCACCGCTACGCCGGCCGCTTCCCCCTCATCCACCGGGCATAAACAATATTCGATAGCGTTTGTTCCCAAGCTGGTAGGTATCCCGTATTTTTCCGCCATGGATCAGGGGGGACAAGCCGCTGCCAAGAAGTTTGGGGCTCGCTGGATCTATGAGGGACCGACCACGGCATCCGTGTCGGGCCAAGCTGAATATGTTCGCAGTTTAATCCAACAACATGTTTCAGCGGTGGGGGTCTCCGCTAATAGTCCGACCGCGCTAGACCCCTTGATTAAACAGGCCGTCAATAACCACATCATGTTTTATGCATCGGATTCGAATGTTTCAAGTCCTTATAATCAACTGTGGGTGGAACAAACTCGCAGTCAAGCGTTGGGATACGATGTCGTCGATATCGCGGCCCGGGAAATGCACGATTCCGGCGAGTTGGCCATTATTTCCGCCGGACCTACTGCGACCAACTTAAATACGTGGATAGCGTACATGAAGCAACGACTGAAAAAATATCCCAACATCCAATTGTTGCCGATCCAATATGCCGGAGAAAGCATCACGGGCGCTGAACAGATTGCAACACGCATGATTGCCGCATACCCCAACCTCAAAGGATTTATTGGGGTGGCCACGACCATTCCGCCGGGCGAGGCGCAAGCGGTCGTCAATGCCGGCAAACAAGGCAAGATCATTGTCACCGGCGTGAGCGACCCGAATTCCGTGCGCCAATATTTGACCAGCGGCGTTATCAAGAATGTCGTATTGTGGAACCCGATTAACCTCGGCTATTTGACGGTGTGGGGCGTGTTGCAAAAGCTTGAGCATCATCCCTTTCATACCTGGAATAACGTGCCCGGGTTGGGGAAGGTCGAATACTTCCCGTCACGGAAGATGCTGCTGCTGGGGCCGCCGCTGATCATCAACAAGGCCAACGACAACCTGAACTTTTAGATAACTCCATGCCCATGGACATCACATTTCAGCGTCCGTTGCCGGTCGTTTGGATCGATGACGGCGGTGGCGGCTGAAAACACTCCGTCGCCAGCCCTGTGGAACGTGGTTAGATCCCCGAGATGTCATTTTGATGAGGAGGTTGGTCCACCTGGGAAATTGACCGTCCGGTTCGCCGACTTATTTGCACTGGCGTCGGGTTGGTCCGAGTCTGTCCAACCCGACCGTGACGGTCTCCCGGTGCTAGTGTCTGGGACAGGAGACGCCCATGCCCCCAAATTGTGGGGCACCCTCAGCGATAAAAATAAGGCGGGGCGGCGAGGCGCAACGGCGGACCGTCTTATGTTGAGGGTTTGGTTTTCGGCCTGCCAGATATTGTGGGGCCACGTTATTTTTCAGAGGAGGGTTCGTGGGCGCACGCTGGCGGATTGCCGATGACCCGAGCGATTAGGGGAGGGGCCTTGCCCATATTGGTGCCGGCGTGGACTGCGTCGCAGCGAGTGTGCGGGCCGCAGGATGCGGCTCGGGACCCGCCGCCCGGGTGGTTTTCGGTACCCGGTTCTCAGGCGGTCCAATACGTGCCCGTCACCGGCTGCTGTGCCAGACGAAGGGAGACCACTTATGGGGTATTTCCCTGAAAACTTGCCTTAACCGCTTATGCGCAAACCGCTATGAGCCGCGGGCAGTACAGCCAAGGGGGTTCTGCAAGCATGCAAATGGTCAGGGTTTGGGGGATTTCTAAATCTTATGGTGGGACGAAAGCGCTGAGCAATGTTTCGCTGCAATTTCCCGCTCATGCGGTGACGGCGATCGTCGGAGAAAATGGCGCAGGAAAATCGACGTTGATTAAAATATTGATGGGAGTCGAAGTGCCGGACTCCGGATACATCGCCATCGACGGGGTCCGGGTTCGTCTTTCGACGCCGTCTATGGCTCGTGCCCTGGGATTTGCCGGAGTGTATCAAGAGCCGTTGGTGTTTCCGCAGCTTTCCGTGCTGGAAAACATTTTCATTGCGCACCTGCCTGCTTCCAAATGGGGCAATATCAGTCGCCGGGAAATGCTAAAGCGGGTGGGGCCGGTTTTTGATCAACTCCATATTCCCCTTCTCCTATTAAGTACCCCGATGGGTGAGTTGTCTTTAGGCTTTCAGCAACTTGTTCTCATTGCCCAAGCCCTGGTGTTTGAGTCGCAATTAATCATTTTCGATGAGCCGACCTCCATATTATCCAGTGCCGAAACCGAGCAACTGTTTC
This sequence comes from Bacillota bacterium, assembly GCA_021797825.1. GTDB lineage: Bacteria > Bacillota > Sulfobacillia > Sulfobacillales > Sulfobacillaceae > JAJZZA01. The sequence goes on from JAJZZA010000001.1 coordinate 94,006, forward strand.
GAGTCATCCAGCAATTGCGCGAAGAGGGGCGCATTATTTTGTATGTGTCCCATCGCTTGGATGAATTATCCAGGGTGGCCGACCGCGTGGTGGTGTTGACCGACGGGACCGTTGTTGCTGAACATGTTGATAAGGGCTGGGATGTTCATGAACTTGTTGACGAGATGTCGGGAACTCGCCCATACAAAATTGCGGACGGACCGGCCAGGCAAATTGTCGAGCATGCGGAAAGTCGGCGATTTCTTGAGGTCGAGAACTTGACTTGCGAGCCTGACTATCGAAACGTGTCATTTTATGTGAAAAGCCACGAAATTGTCGGGTTTTATGGACAGGTGGGTGCTGGTCGTTCTGAGGTGATGCAGACGATTTTTGGCGCTCGCAAACCCCAAAGCGGCTCCATTCATCTGGATCGGCGTCCTGTGCACGTGAAATCGCCTTCCCAAGCCATCCAATCGGGGATCGCGTATCTTCCCGAAGATCGTAAACAGCAAGGCATTTTTTTACTGCGGTCGGTGACCCAAAATATGATGGTGAGCGTGCTGGGCGATTTTACCCATGCTGGCGGCCTATTAAATTTGTCGGCGCTGAGGACGCAGACAAAATCATTGATAGACAAGCTGACCATTAAAGCCGGCGGGTTAACCGCACCCATCGTCAATCTTTCCGGTGGTGGGCAGCAGAAGGTGTTGTTTGCACGCTGGTTAGTGCGCAATGACCTGAAAGTCGCGATTTTTGACGAACCCACCCGGGGGATTGACGTTGCGACCAAAGCGGAGATCCACCAACTCATTCGCGAACTGGCCGAACAGGGGACGGCCGTTATTGTGGTGTCCTCGGAACTCCCGGAGATTGTGGACTTGTGCTCCCGCGTGTATGTGATGCGGCAAGGCGCCGTCATCGGCGAGTCTGCGGTGACCAATGATAGCCACCAAACAATTTTGGCCATGTCCATCGGCTTATCCCATGTATCCCTGGGTAAGGAAGGGGTTGGACGGTGAGAGCGCTGAGTCGTTCATCCACCAATCCATCGCCACGGCGGCGGTCTGCATCCCGCTACGAGTTCGCGCTAGTCGGCATGATTATCGTGGTGGTGCTTGCCACATCGATGGGTTCAGGAGGGGAGTTTTGGAGTTCGGCAAACCTTAGCAGTATTATGGTGGATGCCGCCTTAACCACGATTCCGGCCATTGGAATGACTTTCGTGATCCTCACGGGCGGCATTGACGTCTCGGTCGGGGCGATTCTTGGGTTGTCTGCGGCGTTCACCGGAATGGCTTTTAATCATGGTTTTTCGCCATGGTCAGCGGCCTTGATGGGCCTTCTTGCCGGGATTGTCATGGGGTTTATCAATGGGGTGTTTATAACATTTGTCAAGGTTCCTCCGATAATCACCACGCTGGGCTTTTTGAGCATTTGGACAGCCGCATTGTATCTGGTTTTAGGAGGGAACTGGATTACCAACATCCCCTCATCCTATACATCATTAATGGTGACCGATAAATTTCTCGGCATCCCGCTGTCGATGTGCCTGGCTTTGCTGTTAGTGGGCATCTCTAGCTGGGTACTGGCTTATCGGCCGTGGGGTCGACACTTATATGCCATTGGCAACAATCCGGAGGCAGCCAGGGTGTTTGGGTTGCCCATCAGGATCACGGTGTTGACGGCTTACACGTTGTTAGGAATGTTCTCGGCCCTGGCCGGGATCGTTCACTTGGGACTCAGCCCGTTAGTACAGGCCACCACCGGTTCTGGCTTCGAACTTACCGTTATTGCGGCGGTGGTGGTTGGCGGAACCAATATTGTCGGTGGCCGCGGCACCATAATCGGCAGCTTGCTGGGTGCGTTATTCGTTGAAATCATTAATGATGCGGTTATTCTCTTTCATATCCAGGCGTTTTGGCAAGGTGTCGCACTGGGACTGATGATCTTGACGTCTGTTATGGTGGGAGGGTTTTATCACCGTCGGCAGAGGATGTGATGGGGTTCGGAAAGAATCGGCACGGAGGGGTAGACATGCGCCGCATCATAGGAAGTTGGGGAGATCAAGTATGGCTGACCGTTATTATGGTGGTTGTTGTCTTCATGTCCATGTTCATCGCACCTTCGGCACTGTCCATTGCGGGCTTGAGTTCGATGAGTGTTTATGGGGTAGAAATCGGATTGGTTGCTTTTGGGGAAATGATGGTGATTCTGTCGGGTGATGGAGGGATTGATCTTTCCGTGGGTGCGATGTTTGCCTTGTCCCAGGTTATTTTAGGTGTATTGGTTTTGCATGGGTTTAACTTATGGCTTTCGATTCTTGCCGCCATTGGCGCGGGAATGATGCTTGGACTAATTAACGGGATATTGATTACCCGGACGAAAATTCCGGCCATTATTGCGACGTTGGGGACGATGTACGCTTACGGTGGGCTCGCGCTGGTATTAACCCACGGAGTCGACATTTCTCCGTTTCCAAGCTCTTTCGACCTCATTGGCCAAGGGATAATCGCTGGATGGCCCGTTCAACTGGTTTTAATTTATGTGCCCATCGCATTGATTTTGGCCATGGTGTTAGACCGGACGGCATTCGGGTGGAAATTATACTTGGTGGGGACCAATGCCCTGGCAGCCGCTTTAGCCGGGATTTCGGTGACGAGAACACGAATGGCCGCTTACGTCACAACCGGATTGTTGTGCGCGATGTCCGGTGTTATCGATGCTTCGCGGTTAGTCACGGCACGGCCTGATGCCGGGAGCACCATGAATTTGGCCGCGATTACCATTGCCGTGCTAGGGGGCACCAAGCTGCAGGGAGGAGAAGGGCGTCTGGGAGGGACAATACTCGCGACGCTGGTAATAACCTGGTTGAGTTATAGTTTTGGTCTCGCCAACATCAATTCTGTATACGAAGGGGGCACAATTGGCATTGTCTTGCTGTTGGCCATCGCGGCCCAACAAGGCACCCGACTTTCCGCCGTGGTGCAACGCGTGTTGCAGCGAGGCCAGCAGAATGTTTAATCGCGACGACGTCGGGGACTGCGGGCAATGCCATCCGTTGATTGTCATTGGGTCGACATATATTACCCAACAATGGGGGATTCGATCGCCTACCATCGGGCCGGAGGGCCTAATTGGGCGGTTGAGCTCTGATACGGTAAGTGGTTCGGGTGCCGTCGTAGCGACCATATACAGTAAGCTGAGCAAGAGGCCTACCCGCTTAATCACGGTGATAGGCCGTGATGCCGCCGCACAACGTGTTCGCCAATGGAGTGCAATGATGCCGTTTGATCTGATACCCACGGTGGTTGCCGCGAGAACAGGACGACAATGCAAAGTGGTGTCTGGTGATGGACAGGTGTTGCATCGCATAATTGACAACAGCAGCAATCTCCTCCTGTCGGAACCCATGGTGCAGGCCAATGTGCACAAATGGACGGGTTCGGTTTGTGTTAGTCTGGATATGGGGACAAACACTTTGGAAACCGTGGTTGCGCATGCCGGTTCTTTCGCCAATTTTTATATTCTAGGGAGTGGGACGCTCATTTCGAATTATCGTCTCTTAAGTGTTGCAACCATTTTGTTTCTCGAAAAGCCTCATCTGGAGATTTTGTGGGGGAAGCCCATCCGGTCTGAGAATGACTTATCCAGCGCCCTGCCGGTGATTGCGCAGTTGGGAGTCAGTACAATCTGCGTATACCTGTCTAAGCATCTCCTGGTGCTATATCACAATCATAAAGTGTCGTGGTTTGGGACCGATGTCTTCCAGGATATCAAGGAGCTTAGAGATTCTCGGTTCGACTTATTTGCTGCCGCAACAATCACCCTGGTAGAATCCGGGTTGTCTATCGCCAGCGCATTAGATGCAATAGTGGCGGACAATAAGACGGGCGACGGGGACGCCATCTATTTGGATGACGCGGAGTGGTTGCGCGACTTTGCCTTACACGATTAGATGGCGGAGGGACGAAGATGAGAAAACTTCCCATATATTTGGGCGTTGACGTTGGGACTCAAGGTATCCGCTGCATTGCCTGGCAAAACAATGTGATCATTGCCCGCCATTCGATTGCACTGACGACCTCCAATCCCAGTAGCGGTTGGGCGGTGCAGGAGGCGGAACAGATATGGCAGACGTTTGTCAATGTCGTAAAACCTGTGGTTGAACAGTGCCAGTCTCGGGGGGATATTCGCGGGATTGGATTGGACGCGACCTCGAGCATTATGCTGGTCGGCTCCAATGGCAGTCCGAAAAGCCAAGTTCTGCTGTGGATGGATGTGCGCGCCGAAAAATATGCGCAAACCATCGGCGGATTAGTGGGCCATCCGGAATCAGCGGAATTGCCTTGGGCCAAGGCGTTGTGGCTGTATGACAATAGCCCCCATTTATTTGGCGGAACCAATTATTTGGTTGAGGTGGCAGACTGGATTAACTGGAATTTGACCGGTGAATGGACACGGTCCCGCGGGAGCGCGCTATTGAAATGGCATGCAACGCCCAAGTCGGATCTGCCGCAATGGGCCAACCTGTTTCCTGAGATCATCAAATGCCTGCCCCCAAGAATCGTAGGCGTGGCGGAAAAGGTCGGCCCCGTTACCCCCGACATTGCACGGAGATTAGGATTAAAGTCTCATGAGGTTTCCGTGGCGGGTCCGATTATTGATGCGTACGCCGGAGCGATTGGCTCCGCAACACTTGAGCCGCATTGCATGGCGCTTATTTTGGGCTCGTCTTCTTGCGAATTGTTTCACGATTATTCTTTTGCGCCGACGGCGGGACTCTGGGGCCCCTTTGAGGATGTCTATCACGTGGGGCTCGATGTGTTAGAGGCGGGTCAACCGTCAACCGGTTCCGTGGTGCGATGGGCGGAAAAAAACCTGGGACAGGGGCAGACTTTAGAGACTCTCGACCAAATGGCCAACCAGGTGGAGCCGGGTTGTGAGGGACTGCGGGTGTTGCCGGCTTTTCAGGGCATACGCAGTCCCTGGCCGAATGCCCGGGCGCGGGGTGCCATACATGGACTGTCGCTCGGACATCACGTTGGTCACGTTATGCGCGCCGTGTATGAAGGGACCGGCGTGGACATCCGTCGCACGATGGACACCTTGAAGTCGGGAACCACCCGCAGGATTGTCGCTTCCGGCGGGGGGACGCGAAGCAAATTGTGGCTTCAAATCATTTCGGATATTTGTGGGCTGCCACTGGAAATCGCGGATGATGATTCAGTCGCCCGCGGCGCTGCGATGCTGGCGGCCAAAGCGGATGGCTACATAGCGAATTTGAATGATTTGAAGGTCGATTGGCCGGTCATTCATCCTTCCGAGCGGGTGGGAAAGTATCAAGAGCTATATCATGATTATTTGGTGGAATTTCCTACATATAGGCCGGAAGACCGAGTCAACCTCCCTCGCTGAGTGGTCGCACTGCCAGCCCCATTTCATGGGAGCCGGTAAGGGGGCAGGTCGCGGGCACGCCGAGCCGCATACGCGGCCGGTTGTCGGATAGCCACGGGATGGGGCCAGTGAACACACCGTCCCCATTCCCCCATCGGACCGGTGCGACCATTCCGGAAGAACATAGGCAGGGGCGCCTTGAGGTGGCCATCATGCAGGCGATGCTGCCGCCAAGAGGGGCGTCAGTGCGCCGGCGGAGAGCGGCGAATGGCCGTGCGCCACCCCCCTCCCCCCGACCAGCACCGCTGAACGTCCTGGCCGGAAGACCGGCCGAATTCTGGCAAAGGTCTGCCTTGGGACGTCCGGGCGGGGACGTGGCAGGCAAATCGGGATGCGCGCCGGGGCGGGTCTTGGCGGTCGCATTGCCTGGCGGACGGTCTCTTCCATCCTTGCAGGGAAAACCGCCAAGCGGGCCAGTTCGCCCCGTTCGGCGACCAGCCCCGGCCAGGCGATGGTTGCCTGGTCGGTGGCTGGGTAACCACTAAGCGACGTCGCCGCGTTTCGGGTTCGCTCGGACTGCGCCAAGGATTTTCGTTCAGAACCCCACAGAGCTCCGGCCGCTATTGCACCCGATCGAGGCTTGTCAGCCACAGCTCGACTAAGTCATCAGCTTTTCGAGCCTTCTGCGGGAGACTGTCCGAGTTGTGGTCGCCAAGGAGCGCTTCAAATGTGCGCGTGACGACGATGGTTTCGTCCGCGGTTGCCTGATACAGGCCGATTCGCAAGGGGATATCGACCACGCTGGCGGGAGAATCCGCCAAAAACGCAGAGCCCAAGGCAGGGTTGCCAAAAATAATTGTCCACGCATCCACGGGCGGCTCAATGTTTCGCGCGCGCATGTCTTCCGTGTGGTGCACAACGCGGTACACAATGATCTGGCGCTGTTCGAGCCACGATGTGAGATTTTTTGCAATCGCTGCGGCATCGCCGCGCACGCCGACTTTTCTAATCGGATCCATAAGATTACGACCCCTTTCGTCTCGGTGCGAATCGGAACCGCCAAACACTACAATACGTAGTATAACAGAGGTGGCGGTTGCGCACACGGTCCGGATTGGATTAGCCGTCGGAACCGGTGGTACCCGCGCATTGGGAAGGGGCGAGCCCCGGTGGTTCCGCAACGGATTCGGGGGAGGGGCGGTTAAAAGATGATAGCGGCACTGGGGATGACCCGGATACGGGCATCCTCAATCGCAATCTGAGCGAGAGTCCGGTTGTGATGCTTAATGATAGCCTCCACGCTCAGGTCGCCATCGGGGCCGGTGACATGCCCATCGGCCGCCAGGGTCACGTCGTAACCCTTCGACAGGGCGCTGCGACAGGTCGTATCCACGCAGTAATCGGTGGCGCAGCCTATGACGGCGAGGTGGTGGACTTCGAGGCGGTGGAGCAAGCCGTCCAGTTCGGTGCGATGGAATGAATCGCTCGAATGCTTATGCACCACCGGCTCATCGGGTGCCGGCGCGACGGCAGGGTGGATGGGCCAGTCCGGATGGCCTGGCACCAGCGTGGCTCCCGGCTCAAGACTCTCGTGTTGGATGTAAATCACCGGGATTCTGCGGGCACGGGCGCGTGCGAGGAGAGCGGCCATGTTTTGCAGCACAACCCGGTCAATGGGATCGTCCGAATCGATCGTGCCCATCTGCACATCGACCACCACGAGCGCTTGCGGTGCCCCCATTGTCGTTTGCGGACTCCTTGTCACGCGAGTTCCCCCCAGTCTCCGCCAAGTTTACCACGGAAACCCGAACGTGTCAGGTCCGCGGCGACGGTTTGGTTTGGACTGCGCAGACTTTTGGCCATCCGCGTCCCTGCCCAGTAGTCCGGTTTGCTGCAATTCTGGCGTTCCTTGACAGCTATGGAGACAATGAATAGAATAGGTATGTTTGGTTGTCGGCGGGATGAGTCGGCAACCGGTTTTGAGGAGGGAGTATGTAAATGCCCACATACATGGCCCGGCCGGCGGATGTGGTTCGGAAATGGTATGTCATCGACGCCGCAGGACAGCCTTTGGGGCGGGTAGCCACGGCTGCCGCACACATCTTGCGCGGCAAACACAAACCAACATATACGCCGCACATTGATACCGGTGATTTCGTCATTATTGTTAACGTGGACAAGGTGGTTCTGACTGGACGCAAGCTCGATCAGAAGATTTATTTCCACCATTCCGGGTACCAGGGCGGATTGAAAGAGGTGGTCTACCGCCGTTTGCTGGAGAAGAAGCCGGAATTCGCCATGGAAAAGGCGGTGCGGGGAATGTTGCCGCACACGCGGCTCGGACGGGCGATGTTTAAGAAATTAAAAGTCTATCGGGGCGGGGAGCATCCGCATCTGGCTCAACAACCGGTGCAATGGGAGGTTATAGGATAATGGCGGTAGCACAATTTTGGGGAACCGGGCGCCGCAAAAATGCGGTGGCGCGCGTGCGTTTGTTGCCCGGGACCGGACGGATGATCGTCAATGGGCGTCCGCTCGAAGAGTATTTTCCGGTGCTGACCATGCGCACGACCGCCCTGGCGCCTCTCAAGGTGGCCAAAGTTGAGACCCAGTTTGACGTGCTGGTGCGTGTTGCCGGTGGTGGGTTGTCCGGTCAAGCCGGCGCGGTTCGGCACGGCATCGCCCGCGCTCTGCTGATCGTCGATCCGAATTTTCGGGTTTCGCTGAAGAAACGCGGATTTTTAACCCGCGACCCGCGGGTGAAAGAACGTCGGAAGTACGGTCTTAAGAAGGCACGCAAGGCGCCCCAGTTCTCCAAACGGTAATTTTCCGCCCCCCCCCGGATATCCGGGGGGTTTATCGCGGCAACAGGAATCGGGGAGCGCGTGGTGGCCGGGGAGCCAAGAGAAAGTGCGGCGGAGTCTCCTCCAACCGCGTAATGAGATCCCATAGGGCATAGGTGGACTCGTGCCGTCCTTGCAGCAACCGGACCAGATGAAACTCGCTGTCGAGCGTATGACGGTCATGTTCGGGCAGACCGCTGACGGCCTGATCCAGGTAACTTTCGGCCAGCTTCAGTTCTTTGTCCCGCACCGCCTGGCGGCTAAAAAGCCGCAGTGCGGTCACCCGCGCCGCATCCCAGGGCCAACCCTCGGGGCGTTCCAGGGTTTCTTGGCCATATTGTGCGAGCCATTCGCGGTTATCGGCGGCATCGGCGAGAAGAAGCAAGGCCTCCATTGCCGCGGCCTCAAATTCCTGTCGGCCGGCTTGGCGAAAGCGGGCGAGGCTATGAGTGAGAAATTCATGGGCTTCGGCGTGTCGGCCCAGTTCCGTCATAATGCGGGCCGCCTCCAATTGCAAGGATGCCCGGGTGTCGGCATCGTTTACGTTTTCAAGCCAGCCCAGCGTCCGTTCCAAGGTGGCGTTGGATTCATCGCGGCGTCCGAGACGCCAGAGGCACCCGGCTATGCGCGTGTACAGTTCCGCTTGCCGCGACGGCGGCAACACCTGTCCGCCGTTGAGCAACGCTTCTTGATAAAGGTCCAACGCCGACTGCCACTGCCGTTGCCCAAAACAAAAATCCCCGTACGACTCCAACGTCTCGGCGCGCACGTCGCCTTCTTCCGGAGTCAGGTGCCGGCTAAAGTCCAGGGCCTGCTGAAAACGCTGCAATGCCTTATGGAACGACCCCTGGCGGGCCGCCGCGATTCCCAAGGTGTTCGCCGACAACACGGCTTGCGCGGCAAATTCGTCGGGCAAACTGAGGCTGAGGCTGGTTTCCAAATGCGCTTCGGCGGCTTTGGTGTTTCCGCGCAATAGTTCCAATTGCCCCATGGTCATCCGGATGCGTGCGATCACATCGTCGCGACCTGTGCGTTCGGCCAGAGTTAAGGCTTCCTGCAGGCCGGCCATGCCGTCTTCGAGCCGACCGGTGTTCCACAGCGCCTCTGCGGCCTTGAGGAGAACTTCAATGGTGCGAATGTCGTCTCGGTTTTCAACAAAATAGCCTACCGGCTTGCCTAAACGGGATGCAATAGTTTGCAGGGCTTTGTGTGAGGGATGAATGCGGCCCAGTTCAACTTGGCTAACATAACTCTTGGTCAGTTCCCGGCCGGCTAGTTGTTCTTGGGTCAATCCCTGCTTTTTTCTCAAATCGCGGATCTTTTCACCGATCACCCGTCATCCCTCCTAACTAAAATGTATCATAAGTGTACGGGTGTAAAACAGTAGTTGACTCAAATTCTCAAGCGTTGCCAAGGAGGCAGGCCTGATTGACCTATGGGAAATAATTTTTTCCAACGTCTTCAGAGTGTGGTCTGGCCAGGCGAGGTTGCCGATATTCTTAACCTCATTAAGCAAATGGGTTTTCACGGGTATGTGGTGGGTGGAGCCGTGCGCAATCAGTTATGGGATTTGCCGGTTGCCGAGTGGGATTTAACCACCGATTTACCACTTGCCCAGTTGCTGGAGTTGTTCGGCGATCGACACCCGGGAGCCCACTTCGGGACCGTGCGGGCGGGGCCGAACATCGAAATTACGGTGATGCGGCGCGAAGCAGCGTACAGCGACGCTCGGCATCCCGATGAAATTGAGCCGACGGCGCAAATTGAACTCGATTTGGCTCGGCGCGACTTTACTGTGAATGCCGTGGCTGTCGGACTCGACGGTGCATGGTGGGCAGCAGGAGCCGAACAGGATGTGGCCGACCGCCGTTTGCGGACGGTAGGCGATCCGACGGAGCGCTTTCGCGAGGATCCCCTTCGAATCCTGCGACTGGTTCGGTTATTGGCCACGTGCCGGGCCATTGCGGACCCTGCTAGCTGGCAAGCGGCCCGCGTGCATAGCGGTTGGACCGCTCGGCCCAGCCGTGAGCGCCGATTGGCGGAGTTCTTGGCCTTCTTGCGGGCCGACCCGGATCGGTGGGGGCTTTGGGCCGAGGCGGGGCTAATGTCCGCTTTGGAGTGGCCGGACCGGCAGCGGAATTTTCTTTCGGTGACTCCCGACGCGGCTCTCGCGCGCCTTTATCTTTTTATGCGGCAAATCGGTTTGTCGAGCGACGAAGTGCTGCGTTGGACGACCGCCTGGCCCTTGCTGCGTTCCTGGCGGCAGACTTTAAAGAAGGCCTGGACCGTCGAGGATCCCCTGGAGGGGGAGGAGTGGGCCCGGCGGGCCCGGCTGGGAGGACAGATCGCCGGCTTATGGAGCGACCTGGCCCGGGCCGCAGGATTTGACGCCAACGACTTGGCCCCGATTCGGCCGGTTCTGCCAGCGTCGGTGTTGGCGGCCGAACTCGGGGTCAAGGGGCCTTTAATCGGCGAACTTGACCGGTTGGTGCGAGCAGCGGTGGCGGCCGACCCGCTGGCCAATCGACCCGCCACACTGCGCAACATTGCCCAGCGCTGGGCGCATGGGCAAAAAGCCTGATGTGTAGCCTCGACGCCGGTGGACCAGACTATGCTGCAGGCAAGAGCATAGCGAACCGGGGGAATGGCCGATGTGTAAACGCTGGGCGAGCCGACGGCGGTGGGCGGCCGGTGTGGTGCTGGCGATTTGGGGAGGGATTTCGATGGGCCTCTCCGCCAATTTGCGGACCGCATCGGTGCAGGTGGTGAATCCGGCGCCTTTGGCGGGAGAACTGCTGCAGGGAAGAACCATTGTCATTGATCCCGGGCATGGCGGGTACGACCCCGGAGCCTTGGGGAAAAACAGCCGGGAGTCCCAACTCAATCTTGCGATGGCCGAACAATTGCGGCGATGGTTTGAAACGGCCGGAGCCCGAGTTTTATTGACGCGCTCGGGTTCGCGCGATCTTCCTCCCCACCAAAAGTATCGGGTGCAAGACCGCATCGCGTGGATTAATGCCACCCAGGCCGATGTCTTGATCGACATTCACTGCAACTCCGGCGGGCCGCGCTGGAGCGGACCCCAGACCTTTTATTGGGATGGGGCGGCAAGCTACCATCTGGCGCATGACGTGCAACAGGAACTGCAATATTTTACCGGGACCAAGCGAGCGGTTACCCGGATTGACCAATACGTGCTCCGTTATGCGCGCATGCCAGCCATCAATGTGGAGGTGGGGTTCATTACCAATCCCCGGGAAGAGTCGCAACTGATGAACCCTGCCTACCAAAAACAGTTGACCTGGTACGTATTCCTCGGAACCGAGCGATGGTTTCTTAAAGGCCGTTGGCCGCAGCGCCTGTTGGAAACGCCTCCACCGACCCGCATGTTGATCCGTTGATCTGCCGCCAGCGCCCGGATTTGCGGCAAAGCGATATAATGAAACCAGAACCGGAAAGGAGCCCATAACCGTGGATCCGAAAACCGTTCGCATTATCGGGGTGCCGATAGACTATGGAGCGGACCGCCGGGGGGTCGATATGGGTCCAAGTGCCATCCGCTACGCGGGACTGCACGAAAAGCTTAGACAAGTCGGGCACAGAGTGGAGGATATTGGCAATTTGCCGGTGCCGGTGCCCGAGAGCCGGGCCTCGTCGCATCCCCACCTGAAATTTCTGGACGAAATTGTCCGAGTGAATCGGGTGCTGGCGCGCACGGTGCAGCGCGCCTTGGGAGAAGGCGTCTTTCCGGTGGTGTTGGGCGGGGATCACAGTATCGCGATGGGAACCATCGCGGGGCTCTTGCGCCATCAGCCGCGCCTTGGCGTGATTTGGTTCGATGCCCACGGGGATTACAACACGTCGGCGACTTCGCCGTCGGGCAATATTCATGGGATGCCGGTTACCGTCGCGTCAGGCAGCGGGGATCCGGAGCTGTCGGGGCTATTTCGCGGCCATTTCGTCGATGCGTCAAAGATTGTCTATGTGGGGGTGCGGACGCTGGATCCGTCTGAGGCCGCCGCTCTTCGCAAGAGTGCGGCGACGGTCTTTTCCATGCATGAGGTCGATCGCTATGGGATGCGCGATGTCATGGCCCGGGCCATGGAGATTGTCGCCCGCAACACGGATGGGGTCCATTTGAGTTTCGACATCGATTCACTAGACCCCTTGTTTGCGCCGGGATCGGGGACACCGTACAGCGGCGGTTTGACCGATCGCGAGGCCCATCTGGCGCTGGAATTGCTGGCCGAAGCGGATATGCTGACCTCGTTGGAAATGGTCGAGGTGAACCCGATTTTGGATGAACGCAACCGCACCGGACAGTTGGCGGCGAATCTCATCGCCTAT
>JAJZZA010000001.1:106578-166862 GCA_021797825.1 Bacillota bacterium
CTGCTGGCTGGTATCGACATCATCGCCTCTGCTCTGGGCCATCGCATTATCTGAACCCGGTTACGACCAACCCCGCTTCATAACCCTCTCGGGTCCGAACGTTGTCTTGGGGTGAACCAGCGGAGCTTTCCGCATGGCTGCGTCTCGCAGCGGGATCCAGGTTCGTATCAGAAGCCCAACCAATTTTTGTGCGGCTAGACCGGCAGTCGGGGTCATAGAAAGGAAGGTATTGATGGATCGGGAGGCGCAAGTTATCGGGTTCCGCAGGGATCTGCACCAAATTCCGGAACTGGGATTTCATGAGGAGAAGACGCAGGCCTATCTCATCGAAGCGTTGCAGAAAATGGGGTTATCCCCGCAGTCGATAGCGGGGACGGGGGTCATGGCCGATATCAAAGGCTCTGCCTCCGGGAAAACGGTCGCGTTAAGAGCCGACATGGATGGACTGCCTCTCGACGAAGACACCGGGTTGCCATACTCCTCCCGCCATCCTGGCAGCATGCATGCGTGCGGACACGACGGCCATATGGCGATTGTGCTGGGGGTAGCCCAAGAACTTGCTCAGTCCCGGGAATTTGCGGGGACGGTGCGGGTGTTTTTTCAGCCAGCCGAGGAGCGTCCGCCCGGTGGAGCTCCGACCATGATCGCTGAAGGGTGCCTAAATGGGGTGGACGAAGTGTTCGGGCTGCATCTGTGGTCATCTTTTCCGGTCGGCACCGCAGGTCTACGAGCGGGCGCGGTTATGGCCAACGCCGATCAGTTTCGCATTCGGGTGGTCGGGCGCGGTGGACATGGATCGGAACCGGAAGCCACTCGGGATGCGGTGCTGATTGCCTCGCAAATCGTGGTGAACCTGCAAACCATCGTGTCCCGCCGCATCTCCGCGCTGGAACCCGTGGTGGTCAGTTGCGGAACCATTCAGGCTGGGCACACTTTCAACATCATCGCGGAGCGCGCGGAAATAACCGGAACGGTGCGGACACTGGACCGCACCGTGCAGCAAACCGTGATTCAGGAAATCCGCCGTATCGCGCAGGGAACTGCGGGTCTCTACGGGGCCGCGGCCGAGCTGGAGTACGAATACGGATATCCGGTTGTGGTCAATCATCAGACCTCGGTGGATAAATGGGCGAAAAACCTGGACGGGCTGGTTGAGATGGTGCATCATCAACCGTCATTGGGCGGTGAGGACTTTGCTTATTATCTGCAAAACAAACCGGGCGCCTTTTTGTTCTTGGGCGCCAAACCCGAAGGGGAAACCTTCCCGCATCACTCGCCCCATTTTCAGATTAACGAAAAGGCTTTGCCGATGGGGGTTGAGATTCTCCGCCGGGCGGCCATGGCCGTTCTGGGCTAACAGGGATGCGATGCCCCTCGCGCAACCGAGGAGATGCCTGGCATGAGGGATGGGGGAAGCATGGTTCGGATTAGCCGCCAGGCGGGTGGGATCGCATTACCCCGTTTCCGGTGAACCAAGGCCTATGGGAAACATTGGCGGCGTCTTAAGGTACTGCAGGCGGATGAATGCCCGTCAGTTCCGCCAGAGGCCGTGGGGGCCGGTCGATGCGTACGAGCCGGCCATAACAGTCGCGCCCCCATTACGGTTCGGCAATGGTTATCCGCGGGTTGCCTATGGTTTTGGCATGGTCGCATGCGTCAACGCAACGGAGGATGGGAGTATGAGCAACAACCAGTTTCCACCTGACGACGGAAGCCCGCTTTCCTCCTCAGGCCTGAAGGCCGGGGCTTCTCGCGGCCATTCGGTGATGGCCGGATGGGTACTCACCCGCCCCGGTCCCTTGGGATCCGCACAACTGGATTTCCAGTGGCACCGCGACCTCCCTGTGCCGATGCCGAATTCCAAGGAGGTGTTGTTGAAGGTCCGCACCTGCGGGGTTTGCCACACCGACCTACACACGTTGGAAGGCGATCTCCAAGCCCCTCCGGGGCCACTAATCCCTGGACATCAGGTGGTGGCCACCGTCGAATCCATTTCCGCAGACAACGCCTGGGTTCCCATTCCCCCAGGGTTGGAGGCAGGATGGGCCGAGCGCCTGATCGCCAATTCCGGCGGAGGAACCGCCAAAGGTCTCTGGCTGCGCCCTGGCAGGCGAGTGGGGGTGCCTTGGCTCTTCGGTACCTGCGGAACTTGCCAATACTGCCGTTCGGGGGATGAAAACCTTTGCGAACATCCACACTTTACCGGATTATCGCGAAACGGGGGATACGCTGAATACCTTGTTGCGCTGGCCCCATTTCTCGTGCCCATCCCGGAACGGTTCAACGACGACGAGGCCGCTCCCCTACTCTGCGCAGGCATTATCGGGTACCGCTCGCTACGATTGGCCGGGATCGGCCCGGGCGTCGCCGCCAACCTGGGCCTTTACGGTTTTGGCGCTTCGGCGCATCTCACCATGCAACTGGCTCTCGCCTGGGGTCACGCGGTGTATGTGTTTACCCGAAGCCAGGAACACCGGCGGTTGGCCCTGTTGCTTGGAGCCAGGTGGGCGGGGGCCCCGGAGGAGATGTCACCGGAGCTTTTGGACGCCGCCATCACCTTTGCGCCGGTGGGTGCAGTCATTCCGCTCGCCCTGCGCTCACTGGCCAAGGGAGGCACGCTAGCAGTCAATGCGGTGCACCTCGACGGGGTGCCCGCTTTTGGCTACGACCTTTTGTACGGGGAACGCTCCATCCGGTCGGTGGCGAACGCCACCAGAAAGGATGCCTGGGAGTGGATGTATTGGGCAGACATCAGCGGGACCAAACCCATAGTGCAGCAATATGACGCCAAGAACCTCCCCATGGCGCTCACGCGCCTCAAACACGGTGACATCCGGGGGAGTGCCGTGGTGCGAATCGCTTCCTCATCCTCTGATCCTAGCCCCAAGGGCTTGCAGTAGCCGGTTTCGCCCTGGCCGAGACCATTCCTCGCCGGTCGGCCGTGACAAATCCTCTTGCCTCGGCAGGATTGGTTCCAAACCGGTCTTCAGTTTTTGCCAAGATAGGGCAAGAGGGAACCGGATTCACAAAACTTGACAGAATCGCACGCAACGCCATTGGCCGGGGTTCATCCGTCACGCGTCCTCCCCCTGGCCAGGCCTTCGTCTCTTTCGGACTGGATTTCCCCTGGGGGGATTGCGACGGGGAGGGCTGGGCCCGGGAGTCCCACCCGGTTTCGGCTGTCCCCTGGCGGGGACGCGCAAAACGGCCAGACCCGGCGGGGGTATCCGCCCGGCCTGCCCGAACGATCTGTCAGAGGCGCCCTGCGGGGTGTTTTCGGTGTCCCCGCTTCACCCGAGGTTTAGGCTGGCCAGCAGTGTCGTCGCCATTCTGACGCTTCCTCAGGTCCTGCCGTTTGCGATCCGCCCAACTGGTGAGAACCTCGTTGGGGATCGCGATGCGCTTGTCCGCGAGAAGCCCCACGGCGCTTTAGCTGCCCGCCCCCCGTGTTCCTTCTCCGGGTATGAGTTCGGGTTAACGGTTCAGTGCGCTCGGGATATCGTTCCGCCACGTCCGGATCCGCTGCGCTGTTGCGGCGGCAATCCGCTCCCGGATTCCCGGAGACGGGCGGCCGATAAAATCGCGAGAAAGCGCGCTGGCCATCGTATCCTGTGGTAAAAACCGGGGATCGCGCTGCAGCGCAGCGGCCACCGTCCAGGCAGCGTGCGGCACCGGGTAGACGACTTCTTGGTTTCCGCGGTACCATGGCTCAAGCGCAACCAAAGGGGAACGGGGCGAGGACGGCTATGATTGACCAAACGGTATCCGGGAAACAGATGCGGCTTCGCTGGTTAACCTGGGGGCATTTCCTGAATGATGGCATCGCCAACTATTTGCCCGGCATTTTACCTTTTTTGGTTGCTTCCCGCCATGTTCCGCTCGGGTTGGCCGGGGGATTTATGTCCGCATTGCTGATCGGGCAAAGTCTGCAGCCGGTTACCGGATGGATTGCCGATCGCCTGGGGGGGCGGATCTTCATTTTGGGGGGCTTGGCGGTTAGCACGCTCAGCGCGGCCATGTTGGGCTGGGTGCATCCGGTCTGGCTGATGCTGGTGCTACTGGTAGTCACCGGACTGGGCAATACCGCCTTTCACCCGCAGGCGCTAACCACCGCTCGGCAGTTGGTGGGTTCGCGCCCAAGCCTGGATATGTCCATTTTTCTGGTTGGGGGAGAACTGGGACGCGGGTTGGGCCCTCTGGCGGCGGGTATTGTCGTAAGCCGGTTGGGACTGGGCTGGCTGTGGCTGCTGGGGCTGCCCTGGGCTTTGAGCGGAATCGGATTGTGGCGGGTGGTTCCTTCGCTTTCCGCGCGGACGCGCCGCGGAGAGCGTGTCCGCTGGCGACGGCACTTGCGACCCGCCGGCGCGTTGCTGGCATTTTCGGCCGTAAGGGCCGCTACAATTTATGAAGTGGTGACCTTGGCCCCGATTCTTTGGCGAGAACACGGAGGCTCACTGGTGGGAGGGGCGACTCTGGTAACCGTATTGATTGGGGTGGGGATCACGGGCAATCTGTTGGGAGGCATCGTGACCGACCGATTCGGACGCAAGGCGGTGTTGACGGTCAGCACCGTCATCGCCGCGTTGACGCTCGGCGTGTTTATGGTGGCGCAGGGCATCTGGTTGCTGCCGGTGCTGGCCATAATGGGTAGCGCTCTGTTTGGGGCGTCGGCGGCGACGATGATGATTGGGCAAGACATTTTCTCGGAAAATCCGGCCATGGGCTCGGGAGTGGCGTTGGGACTGGCCAACGGGTTGGGGGCGATTATGGTATTGCCGTTAACGTATCTCGCGGTGCGCTGGCAGGCTGACGGAGCCATTGGTATCCTGATCCTCTTGACGGCGGGAACTTTTCCCTTGATTTGGGCGCTGCCGCTATTGCCCGGGGCGCGAACGGTGCCTCGTGCGGGATAGGGCGCGGGACGACCCTCCGGCAATTCGGACGGAAAACGTATTGCATAAATATCCGTTACGATGTATAGTGATGCAAACAGGAGGCGGTGCGTGTGGTGGAGCGGCTACAGGAGGCGTCTAGCCAGTTGAAGGGACGTTCGGTCATTTCCCTCATGGAGTGGACGCCGACGGAAATAAAAAAGATCTTGTCAACGGCGCAATGGATGAAGGCCAACCCTAAAGTTGCGGAGATGCGGTACGCCCTAGCAGGGAAAAGCGTCGCCATGATTTTTGAGTTGCCGTCGACTCGAACCCGCGTGTCGTTTCACGTCGGGATCGAGGGGTTGGGGGCTTCGGTTGTCCTCTTGAACTGGGAAGACAGTCAACTCGGCCGGGGCGAACCGATTTCGGACACAGCCCGGGTGCTGTCGCGGTACGTGGACGGAATCGTGGTGCGTGCCCGTCGCCATGACATGGTCCAAGATTTGAAAAAATGGGCCGATGTGCCGGTATTCAATGCCCTGACCGACCGTACGCATCCGTTTCAAGCCTTGGCCGATGCGCTGACATTGTGGGAACACGCGGGACATCTCGGCGGACTGAAGTTTTCGTATGTTGGCGATGGGAACAATATGGCCCACTCGTATATGGTGGTGGGGGCGAAATTGGGCATGCATGTGACGATCGGTACGCCCAAGCAGTTTGCGCCCGGACCCGAATTGGTGGCGTGGGCGCAGGCGGAGGCGGCCATGACCGGCGGCTCGGTGACCCTGGTGGAGGATCCCGAACAGGCGGTGTTTGGGGCGGACGCGGTGGCGGCCGACGTGTTTGTGTCAATGGGGGACACCGTGGATGAAGACACCAAGAAAGCCATGATGGCTCCCTACCAGGTGAATGCCAAATTAATGAAATTGGCTAAGCCCGGGGCGGTGTTTATGCATTGTTTGCCCGCGCATCGCGGTGAAGAGGTGACGGCAGAGGTCCTGGAAGGTCCGCAATCGGTGGTGTTCGACCAGGCCGAAAACCGCCTCTATGTGCAAAAGAGCGCCCTCTATCATTGTCTTGCCGATTAGCCGTTTTCAATCTCGTTCAACCGCCTGTCCTCGGGCGGTTTTTTTGTTGGCGTCGTCGTGCATGTCTTTCAGCCAGGTGTTAGACTTGAGTGGAATACATAGAGGTGGGGAAAACGCATGACCCAACTGTCATCGGTATATCGTAAGCTGGAAGAAGGAGCTAAACGGTTAACCCCGCAGCGTGAGCTCATTATCAAAATCTTTGCGAGCCACCCCGGCGAGCACCTGTCGGCCGAAGAGGTGCATCGTCTGGTCCGTGAAGAATTTAATGATGTCGGTCTGGCCACGGTCTATCGGACGTTGGAATTGCTCACGGGCCTAGACGTGTTGCAACGCATTCATTTTAACGATGGCCGTTCCCGGTATGAGTTCAATCAGGAAGAGGTTCACCGCCACCATCACCTGGTCTGCACCCGATGCGGCAAGGTGGAAGAGTTTTCCGAAGATCTCTTGGATGCGTTAGAAGACCGCGTCTTAAAAAAACGGGGGTTTCGCGTGGTGGACCACGAGTTGAAGTTTTTTGGGATTTGTCAGATCTGTGCCCGCAAGCGTTGGCAAGAGGGGGAGATCAGGTGACGCAGTTTTTTGGTTACAAAGGCTGAACCACAGCCAAAAAAGCGCGAGCGTGGCTTGCTGAAAAAGAGTATCCGGTTGATGAGCGCGATTTGATCGGGCAGCCGCTTACCGAGGCGGAAATCGCGCAACTGGCGCGGGAAGCCGGGGGTGTGGCGTTGCTGTTGTCCCGCAAGAGTCCGAAGTACCGGGTCTATGCGAAAACTGCGGTTTCCGACACGGATTGGATTAAAGCCATGGCTCTTGAGCCGCGTCTCATACGCCGCCCGATTTGGCGCCTGGCAGAGGGGAGGTTGCTGATTGGGTTTGATGAGCCGGCTTGGTCGCAGGCGCTAGCCGAGGTTCGCTAACGCGTCGGGGCAAAAATGGTCGAAGACAGCCCGGCTAATCTCCGGCAACAATTGCTGCGCCTCATTATCGACGTGAAACCGGGTGTCATGGCAAGACTCGCTCATGAGCGCCAGCACGTAGTCGCCCCACGGGGTACGAACGATGCCCGCGTCATTGCGCACTCCGCGCAGGGATCCGCTCTTCGAGCCGATGACAATCGGCGGGGGGATGTCGTCGTCCTCGCTCGCAATCAGGTCGTAAGGAAGGCGGCGCGCCAGCAGCTGCTGACACTGCTGGTGCATCAAGATGTCCCAGGCGAGCGACGATTCGGCGGGGGGCAGGACGGTGCCCAGGTAAAGGCCTTTCAGCAAGGTGGCCAGGTCTTTCGGCGTGCTGAGTCCAATCGGCCCCGGCAGCGAAAAATCGATGCGTTTTTTTAGGACGGTGTCGGTCATTCCCCAACGGATGCACGAGGTATTGACTTGGGATATTCCGACCAGCCGCAGGATGATGTTGGTGGCGATGTTGTCGCTGACAATAATCATGAGGGTCAAAATATCTTGCAGGGGAAGGGCAACATCCGGGGTCAAATGCTGCAGAATGCCCGATCCCGCGACCCGATCCGACGCGAGCAGGGGCACGTGAGCGGCCAGATCGAATCTCCCCAGCGCAACTTGCCGGAGGGCTTCCGCCAAGATGGGCAGTTTGATGGTGGATGCGGTTTCCATGGGATGGTGCGGGCCGAACTGCACGATCTCGCCCGTGGCCAGATGCTCGGCATATACGGAGACCATGCCCGAGAATCGCTGTTGAACCCGGGCCATGCGTTGATAGACATTGGTCATGTCATGGCCGCTCCTTCGGTTTGGGGGGGAGGGTCCCAAGTCAGCCGCTGGCGGCCCAGGCCTGGGATAATAAGGCCGGTGGCCTCGGTGCCGGCGGGCAACGGTCCGCTGCCATGGGGAACGCGGACCAGGCCGTCGGCCAGGGCGTAGGAGCGGATGGCGTCCGAAGCTTGCGAAAGCCGGGTATCGAACACCAAGCCGGTGGGCGTGTTGAGAAATCGTGCCCGAATGAAACGGGTTCCGCGCGTAGGCTTGGGAAAATCGTGCAGCAGGCGCCCGGGGACTTCTTGAATATGCCATTGGGCATGATGGAGGTGGGCTAGCAATGGCGAGACCAACACGAACCAAGACGTCAGGGCAGCGCCCGGGTTGCCCGACAGCGCGACGACCAACCGGTCGCGCAGGCGGGCGGCCGCGATCGCCTTGCCGGGGTGCATATCGAGGCGCCAGAAGAGGAGATCCGCGTCCCGCTTGAGGAAATCGATGACAAAATCAAAATCGCCCACCGACACCCCGCCGGTGGTGATGACGAGGTCGAAGGCCGATAAGTCCCGGTCAAACGCGGATCGGATGGCATCCAGACGATCGCCGGCCGCGGCGGCCGTGGTGACCTCCGCATCCCAATGCGCCAGCAAAGACTGGAACAGGGCCTGGTTGGCATCGAAAATTTGGCCGGGCGCGAGTTGCTGCCCGGGTTGGCGCAATTCGTTGCCGGTGGTCAACAGGAATACCCGCGGACGCCGAAACACGGTGACGGCGGGAAGTCCGACGGCCGCCAATTGTCCGATTTCAAACGACGAGAGACGTTGACCCGTGTACAGCAGGTCTTGACCCTGACGGAGATCGTTGCCGCGGCGCGAAATGTTCCTCCCGGCCGGGACGGTCTGGCTGATGTCGACGTGCTCGCCTTGCCGCAACACCGCCTCCTGTTCGATGACGGTATCGGCGCCCTGGGGAATGGGAGCTCCGGTGAAGATGCGCAGGGTTTCGCCCGGACCAAACCCCATCGGAGCCTCGCCGGCGGCAACGCTTCCGGCGATCGTGAGGCGCCCGGGCAAGTCGGCGGTGCGGGCGGCATAACCATCCATCGCGGCCCGGTCAAAAGGCGGAACGTCCAGAGGACAGACCACGTCTTGGGCTAACGTGCGGCCGCGGGCCCATTTAAGGGCCACCGTCTCGGTGGCGGACAACGGCGCGGCATGTCTCTGGAGCAAAAGCATGGCCTGTTCAATACTGGTATACGGCACGGCAACCTCCCTGGGGGAATATTCCCTGCATCAATTATAGCGGCCGCCAGGGTTCCGGCAAGCGGAAACTGACTGGTGCCGGCTGATCGGCTTGGCGAGGCGCAGACTGGCGACAGGCAAGAGGGGCATGGCTCCCGGTTCGCAGCCTTTTGGCGCAACGGGTGATTCACCAGGGTTCTCCGGTGTTCGCGCAGCAGCGGCGTTGGCCACCAAAATGTGATGGGCGTGAAGGCATTCCGTACCCGCCTGGTGTAGGATAAATGGGTTGATGACAAGACGCGTGCTCCGCGCATGGGGGGGCGGGTGAATCGATGGCGGTTTTCCTGGCAATTGGTGTCGTGTCGGGACTCTTTAACGGCATGTCCTCGGTGGGCGGAAGCCTCTTTGCTTCGTTTAGCTTAATCGCCGTTCCCCCCCTAGCCTTCGGGGAAACCCTCTCGATGTTGGTTGTGGGCACCTATTCTGCGGCCGTTTCACTGGTGTCGGCGGCGACCGGATTTTTGGGATATTGGCGAAAACGCGGCGTAAAATGGGATCTGATCCTGACCGTGGGGATGTCGGCGATGGTGGGAAGTGTCGCCGGCACGCGCGTGGCTTTTGTGCTGGGCAACCGTATTTTGATGCTCGTGTTGACCGGGGTTCTGGTCGTTTCCTGGTGGATCTTTTTGCACCCGGTGGAGTCGAACCGAAATCGGACCAAGCTAGCCGTTCCGGCTGCGCTGGGAATCGGACTCGGGGTGGGGATTTTGGGAGGGATGCTGGGCGTGGGGGCCGGGTTCCTGCTATTGCCGTTGTCGGTGGGTATTTTGGGCTTGCCCATCCGCGACGCCATTGTGAACAGTCTCGCCGGCGGATTTCTGATTTCG
The DNA here is from genome assembly GCA_021797825.1 of Bacillota bacterium. GTDB lineage: Bacteria > Bacillota > Sulfobacillia > Sulfobacillales > Sulfobacillaceae > JAJZZA01. Next base: position 116,405 of record JAJZZA010000001.1, read on the forward strand.
ATCGCGACCCTTTTCACGCGCGTCCCGGCCCTGGCGATTGACTGGACCGATATGGCGGGTTTGCTGGTCGGAGCCATGATTGGAGCCCGGATTGGAGTGCGGCTTAACCAGTTGTCTTCCGAGCGACTGCTTAGCAGGGTGAGCGCGGTTCTCCTGTTGCTGATTACGGTGGATACCGGGTTTAAGACCGCGTTGCTCTGGGTCCGTTGAGGGGGCTGGCGTCGCAGACCCGCAGCGCTTCCCCTGCTCGGCGCGGGTAACGGTGTGGAAGGAAAAATCGGGAGGCCGCGGGCGTTTTGTCCACGATGTTGCGGAGCACGCCGAAAACGCGGCCCCGTGCCTTTTGCGGCCATGATTTGGTTCCTGCCCGGGTGGTTTGCGGGCAAATTGTTTGACAATATATGCCAGATTGACCGATAATTGAAGGGGCCTAAAGGATTTTGTTCGGCCGAGAGAATCATCCCGGCGGGAAGGGCGGATGAGTGCCAAGTGGGCACCCACAACCGCTGCGGACAGATGGGCGAATTTACCGCGGTCACGATCCCTTAAACCGGTCCCGAACTCTGAGCAGGCGCCGGTTCTGACATAATATTAATGGGAGCCTCCGGGCTTTGCGCGATTTGTATTTATCTCGTGCTTGCATCAAAATTGAATCGGGATGGAACTGCGTTGCAGCCGCCGGTCGGGCGAGAGATGGCCTGCGCAACGGGGCGGAGGGGCCGCATTTCGTGGCCATGGCTAACCGCACCGCGCGGGGGCAGACTAAGTCAGCAGGTTAATCGCAATAGGGGGGAGTGCCGACGGATGATACGAGTACATCCGGATCTTGACGACAATGAGCTGCTGCGGCTCTTTGAACGAGGGATTGCGCGGCAATGGACGGACGAAGTGATTGACTGGAGTGATGCCGATGCGCTGCCGGGGACTGTGCGGGAGGCTTTAGGCGCGGTGATGACGCCAGTTTATCTGGGTGAACAAACTGCCATGATTGGGGTCAGCACGGTGCTGCCGATGATGCTGCAGCGGGGGCAGCACGAGGCGGCGCTATATCTTAGCACCATGGGTCTCGACGAAGCGCGTCATTTTAAGAACTTGCACCGCCTCTATCACGTGCTGGCCGTGCAACCGGTTGCCGGTCGGCGGCTGCCGGAAATGTGGCGGTACCATGCCCGGTTGCTGCAAGGCCGTGACCCGGTGCATTGGGTTTGGGGCATATTAATCAGCGATTTGTTTGCCAAACAGTTTTACGGAGGGTTTTGGGAACGGTTCCCCGATACCCTGGTGGGACGTCTGGCTCGACGCACGCTCCAGGACGAAGCCCGTCACCAGGCTTTTTCCGATCGGTACTTGACGACAATATTGCCTACCGTCGACGCCGACGGCCGACAGCGGCTATTGGTCCTGCGCGACGACTTGTTTCGCGTCATGGAGGCGTTGGGAGAACGATTGCGAGGGCCGATGGAGACCTTGCAATGGGCCCCGCAGGATTTTTTGCAAACATTGTGGGACGATACCGAAACCTGGGTGGCACGGTTAGGACTCACCCGTAAACAGAGCGAAAGCAGCGAAAGCGGGAACGGATAGACGGTCGGCGCGCGACGCTATGTAATCGGCCAGACGTGATGCGCTGGTCGGCGTGAGCGGAATGGTTTCGCGATATGCCGCATCTTTTGGCACCCAGGCAGGAGGATGGGGCATAACCCACAAGCTTCCGACCAGCGAGGGGTCGTTGGCGCCGAGCAAAATTTTGGGCAGCGGGCCGGTTTTGTCGCCTTCGATGATGAGCCAGGCGTAATCCGCGAAGAGGGTGACCGCCGTCCGGTAGAGGATGGGGCGCTGGCGCACCGCGCGGATTACGGCACCATCCGGTCCGGCCAACAGACTTGCTTGACCGGTCCGCGCCGTGTCGGAGAGCGGACGTTCCGCAGGCAGCGCATGGTGTGTCCACTTGAGATAGGCGACGGGCCCGGGCAGAATTTGCACCAGGCGTTCGGCCAACAGGGTTTTGCCGCTCTCGGATGGCCCTGCCAGCTGAATCAGCCGAGGCGTGACGCCAGCCCCTAACGGTGCCATGTCAGCCAGTCCTGAGGGGTGTTGAGGTTCGTCAGCCACGACGCGTGGGGGACGGGCACCCAGACCACCCGATGGGATTCTAGGAACCCGAACAGCGAAGGCGGACGGTGGCGGCACAACACGGCGGCGGCGGCCGAAGCCAGACCCACAGACCAAAACCCAGCCAACGGCTGGCGTTGTTCGCCCGCCACGGGGAAGACCCCTGCCACGCCCAGCGATAAGTAGCGGCTTAACTGCGTGTACAGGCTGGGCGGGACCATTGGCAAATCGACCGCCAGAACGGCCAGAAAGGGCCCTCGGGAATGCCGCAGCCCAGACCAAATTCCCGCCAGCGGACCGCGGGCATCACAGGGATCGGGCAAATCGACCGGCTCGACGCGCGGCGCGCCATACGGCCGAGCCACAAAGACACGTCCGCAGACAGCTTGCGACAGGGTCTCGCGTGCATGGGACAGCAGTGTCGGGCCCGGGGTCCAAGGCAAGTCGGATTTGTTGCGGCCCATGCGCCGGGAGCGTCCCCCGGCGAGGACCAACCCGTCCATGCGCAGGCGCGGTAACGTGGCAGTCACAGCGGAAGTCCCTCCTCTTGCCGTTTGGCGGCGGCAGTTTTGGCGTGGTTGCCGCCACCCCTGGCTTGCCAACAATCCGGTACAATGAGCATAACAATCCAGGCGGGTGCGGGAAAGGTGGACGACCAATGGCGATTCAAGCAGTGGGGTTCGACTTGGATGGAACGCTGGTGCGGCTTGATGGCGAATTTCTGTTCGCCTATATGGAATTGGTCAATAGCACGGTCGGAATGGATTTCGGCCATCCTCGCCTGTCGGACGCGTTGTTGGCGAGTACGGCGGTGATGTGCGCCAGCGATGGGTCCAACGGCCGGTTGGCGGACGTGTTTTTTGGAGATTTCTGCCAACGCGCGGCCGTCGAGCGAAGCGTTGCCGAACAACGGTTTGCGCGGTTTTACGCGAGCGAGTTTCCTCAGTTGGGCCGCTTTGCCCAGCCGGTGCCGGGTATTCACGGACTCTTGGCCACGGTTCGCGGTCACGGTTTAAAAATCGCCCTGCTGACCAATCCGGTGTTTCCCGCCGAGGCGGTGCGTGAACGGTTGCGCTGGGCGGGACTCGAAGACGTGCCGTTTGACTGGCAGGCTTCGCTGGAGACCGCGGCCTGCGCTAAACCGCAGCCGGGTTTTTATCTGGATGCGGCGCGGGCCTTGGGGATTCCCCCCGACCAATGGCTGATGGTGGGAAACGACCTGAACGATGATATCCATCCCGCCTTGCGTGCCGGTATGCACACCTATTGGGTTTGTGAAAGCCAGGCCGGATACGCCCAAAGACCGGCAGGAAGCGGAGCCGGTTCGCTGCATCGGGTGCTGACTTACCTCCGTACTCTGACGTAAAGACGGACGCGGGCCTTCCCATCGCCTTCAGGGGATGGGAATCCTGTCCCTGTGCGATAGGCAACCTAGCAGGCGCAGCGCTTGACCCGGTGCGGGGCCCAACCCTGGCCAGGATACTGCGTCGAGCGGGCTGCCCATGGACCAAGACCGCTCTGCCGTCGTGCTGCCGCAGACCGACCGATGCCCCAACGGGCCAGTGCCGGCCACGATCGCGGGCAATGGCACCGGCGGCGAATTGTGGCGGTGATCACCACGCCCCCATCCCCCCAAGCGGCGGAAATGGTCACGCCGCGGTGGACCGGGGCCAAATTCAGCAAACGCTGCGCAGGGCGGGGTATCCGCTCCGAGTCGCGTCGGCACCTCATTGTCACCGCGATGATCCGGCAAAAGACGGCCCGGTGCACCAAAAGACATCTCGGCGGGATCGCCGTCTGGTCGGGTCCGGGGGAATACGGCCGGGCCAAGGAGTTCTTTGTCTAGCCGAGTCAACAGACTGGCTGTGCTTCACGGGCAGCGAGCGGGGAACCTCCCGCCCGTGTCCGGCATGCGGCCCTCATTCGGCAACCGCGGTGGGGACGATGCGGTGCGCCGATTTTGGGGGATATCGCGCTCTCGTGGGTTCGGTCAATATGCCTCTCAGCGCCTTGGGGCAGCGGTCGCGTTCCTCGGGCTTCGCTCGCCCACCGGTCTGCGATCTGGTCAGAGAACCCCCTGGGCGACGGCGGCCCCTGGCGGTCCGACCGTGCGACGTCGGCGATGCCCACACGACCCCGGGAAGTCCTCGGCGGAAACCGCGGGCTCGGGGCCGCCAACGGTGGGGCTGCCTCGGAGGCACGCGCCGAACCCCTCAGTCTGCCGGGCTTGGCGAGAGAACGGGTCAGGCGGGCGCCGTTCGTCAGGAGCCCATTCCCTGCCAGCAAAAGGGAACTCACGACGAAATTGGGTCGAGTGGCCCCAGCCGCGGGGGACCGATAGGCCGGTTCTGCAATCGGGCACGGACGTTATTCTGACGGTATACCGAGGGAGGAGAGGCGGCGACGCGATGGGCCGGTTTCGCGCGGTGAGCGTGCGGCAGCGGACATTGACGGGGGAGGGACGTCGGGTCTTTTTGCAGACGGTAGAACCATCACGGCCGTGGGCGAGCCTGCTTTTTCTGCACGCCGCCCTGCTTCACTCCGCATATTATTTGCCGTTTGCCCAGACCCTGGCTAGTTGCGGCATCCGGGTGTGGTTGCCGGATTTGGCCGGTCACGGGCGCGCCCCCGGTGGGCGTGGGCAGACGGGGACCTGGCAAGGCCATTTGCAGGATGCCAGCATGGTATGGCGCCGCTTGGAAATGCAGCGTCGTGCGGGCTTGCTGGCTGTAGGAGGAGAAGGCTATGGGGCGCTGCTGGCGTATCGGGCGGCCCACGAAGATCGGCTCGACGCGGATGCCTTGGTGATGTTGGCGCCGAGCGTGAGTTTAACCCACAAGATGCCGAATTGGGCGGAAAAACTGGTCGACGTGATGGGCCTGCGTTGGCCGGCGCTGGTGTTGCCGTCCAAGCCGCCGGTTAAGTGGTTGACGAAAGATGGCGGGTTGCAGACCCGCATTTTGCATGACCCGCTTTGCCCACGGCGGGTTCCGCTGAGTTTGTTGCACGCCGTGTTGGAGGCGGAGCGCAATCTGCCAGCGCCCCGGCCGGACTTGCCCATGCTGTCTTTGTTAAGCGCTGGCGATGCCCTGGCCGATTCGCGGGCGGCGGAGAGGCTCTTAGGGCATGGACCGATGTCCTCAGTGGACTGGGTGCCCCATCCCGGCCATAGCCTGGCGACGGAACGGCCGGATCTGGTTCGCGCCCTGATTCCGGAGTGGCTTAAACGCCAGACGGCGTGTCGTCATGGCGCGTAGTGCCGGAGGCCGGGTCGGGACGGACGATGACTACCCCGAGGCCGGCGGTAATGGCGGCGACACCACACAGCGTGGCCAGGGGAGGAGTCTGCCGGAGAATGAGCCAGGCCAAGATGGTGGCTCCTGCAATTTCCCCCAGCAGGGCCAGCGAGACGGTTGCGGCGGGGGTGTAGCGGAGCATCCAGTTAAAGAGGGTGTGTCCCCCTAATGTCGGAATGACCGCCATCAGGACATAGAGGACAAATACGTGAACCGTCAAAGGTCCCAATGAACCCGTCAGCAGACCCTGCCCCGAACCCAAAATGATGGCGCTGGTGAAATAGACCAGCGTCGAATAGGTGGTGGTCGACACGTGCCGTCGCAAGGACTGCCCGGTCAGCAGATACCCGGCGGCAAAAGCCGCGCCGGCAACCGCCAGCACCATTCCCCCCAATTCTTGGGGATGGATTCCTTGGGCCGCGATCATCACAAATAGACCCGCGAGCGCCAAGAATCCCCCCCATCGGAGTGATCGCGACAGTCTCCTGTGTTCGACCCAGCGATGATACATCGCCACCATAATCGGGTGGGTCGAGACCAATGCCGTGGAGACGGCGACGGGGATAAGGGACAACGACCAGATCCAGGTGAAAAAATGCAACGCCAGCAGCACTCCCGAGAAAAACAATCCCCAGCCGTCGCCCACTTGCAGTTCCGTCCAGCCTCGCCGGGCCACAAACCAGGGAACGGTGATGATCACCGTCAGCGCCAGCCGCCAGAACGCCACCGCGGCCGGGGGCGCCGGCGTCAATTTGATCAGGATGGCGGCACTGGAAACCGATAACACTCCGATCAGCAACGCTCCTTGCAGGGCCCAGGGCGCCGGGGTCGACGAGCGGCAGGTCGTCATACCTTGGCGTACGAGTGGGTCAGCATGTCCCGGAACGTGGTCAGCGAATCCGCCCGATCGGGATCTTGGCTGGCATATATTTGGATGAGGTTCGTGAGGATGCGGACGAGCATGAACCGGGTTGGGGTTGGGCTCAAGTAGGCGGGGTGGAATCCAAACCCGTTATTCATCAAAAACTGCACGCATTCGCCACGGTTTAAGATACGGCCTTTTTGAAAAGGGTCGATGAATAAACTGTCGTTATATTGGAGCAGAAAATGGCCCGGCATGCCAATTCCCACCGCGGGAATGCGCAAGCGGAGCACGATCAGCAAGTAAATCGCCGATAGACTGATGGGGATCCCTAAGCGTCGATCAAGCACTTGGTTGATATAGCTGTTGTCGGGGTCATAGTATTGATCCTGGTTTCCGGTAAAGCCGAGCTCGTTGAAAAAATAGTCGTTAAGCGCCTCGATCAGTTCCCGTCCTTTGCTGAGGCCATCCCGTTCCATGCGATTTTTAAACTCGGCCGCCATGTTGTCCAGCATCTCGCGATAATGGGCGCGGTTGATGGTGGGATACCCCGATTCGGCGATCAGGAAAAGACCCTCTTCAAGGTCGAGCCACGCCGACGGCATCGCGGCAAAATTTTCGAACCGGGAACCTAGCTCATCCAGGCGCAATTGCTCCAAAATGCTGTAAACTCGGGTGCGAACATGCGGATCGAGCGCATCACGGGCCTCCTCAAGGTAAGGGTGGGCCTGTTGGCGTGCATCGATCAAGGTCTTGCGAGCAATCTGCGCCGTTTTGATATCATCGTCCCCGAGCAGATGAATCAAGGCTTTTATCTCGCCCTCCGAAAGCGTCTTCATGGCCGGCCGCTCCTTTCCTTGAGTGGTTCCTCTTACGGCTCGGACAGTGGCTCCACCACCATTGTATGGAACCACCGTGGGAGTGTGCCGAAGAACTGTCACCGGTATCCGTGGACCCCTCCCTCGTCCATGACGGCAGGGATCCCAAGCATGCGTTCCGGGTATCCGGTTTCGTCGAAGGGCCTGACGGGTTCCGGGTCCTTCAGCTATGGTCTTGCCGCCGGGTCACGTTGCGAAGAGCGCGGAGGCGGCGGATGCGATGCCTTAATGCCATGATACCAGCAAACTCGCCCATCGGCGAGCGTCTTCGGGGTCCATCGCACCCCCCATGACAATTCGCCCTCCACCTCCGATTTTCCTGCACTAAAATCCCCAAATTCCGGTAGTGATTGCGCGACCAATCATCAGGAATGAGGCGAAGTTCAAGGATGCCAACACCCACGCCTCATTGAACCGCCGGTAGTCTTGGGTAATGGTCGCGCGAACGGGGTGACCCGGACGCATGGCACGCTGAATCAGGACGATGAGCAAGAGCACGCCCCCATAAATGAAATGCAAACGGTCTTTGGGAGTCACATGTTCTATGACTAACATTATGCCCAACGCCGCCTGCAACAGCACTCCCGCCTGAAACACATTTTGAATTTTCCAATACCCTGGCGTAACGTCATGCTCCGGGAGTTTGCGGCGCTGGTAGGCGTTCCAAGTCAGCCAAAGGCTTAATACGGCCAATGCGAAGGCCAGGCCCAAATGCGTGTCGATTAGGATAGGGATCATCCATTGCTTCCTCCTCGTATCCCTTGGGGGCCCAAAGGGTGGTAGTCCCATGGTAATACAACCCGGGTCGGGGAGAAACGGATTAGTGCGCCGGGTGGGCGCCAAGGATTCGCCGGTCCGAGAGGCATGACGGGAGATGACAACGCATAAACCGCATGCTGACCAGGTTGGCTTCGGTTCACCGCTGCGGGCGCCGGCCGACACGACGGCCAGCGCTCCTGCGGTCACGACGGACCACGGACAACCCCCGGAGAGAATCGACATTTTGACAGATTGGCGGCAATGGTGTTGAATGAAGCAATCTATTCTCTACAGGCGGGACATGACATGCGTGAACAGGTCGAACGGTTATTAGTGCAAATTGCCCGAGTGGCGGTGCAAGTCCCCTCGATCCAGGTGGTCGTGGGGTATATGCTGTCCAACCTCGATCGCGTGCGGTTTGTGCATCAGTTGCAAGGTGACGCGCCTTTGGCGATGGCTATTTCCGCCCACCGGCGGATCGAGTTGCCGCTGGCGCCTTGGCAAGGATTCATCCGCGGAGTTCCGTTGCCCGACCCGCTGATGTGGATCCAAGCGGCGGCCAGTCTTCAGACCGAGCCGATCACCGTGCGTTTGTCCAGCGATGAACCCGGACTGTTGCAGCTTTTGGGCCCGCTGGTGGCTCCGGAACAGGAGCGCGCGTCGCGGGCGGGATGGGAAACCCGGATGGAGAGTGTCCGCCATGAACTGGACCGGGCGCTCGATTTGTACAATGAAGTGCGTCATCTGATGGAAGTGGACCATGACCGGATTGCGGAGCTCGAGAAGTTTTTGGGAATCGCCGAAAAGGAAATGCAAGGCATGGGCCGGGAACTGAAAATGCTGCGCTCGCGCCTTGAGGAATCGACGGAAAAGTAGGAGCCGGGGTGACGGGTGGATTGATGCGCGGCCCCTCGGCATTGCCGTTTCTTGAAGACCGCCGGTCTTTTCAAAGGCCAGGGCGGTTGGTTATGCTAGGGGGAAAGACGCCAAGAGTGCGAGGTGACGCGAGGTGGCCGAACCCGGACAGCATTGTGAGGATGACGCGGTCAACCGGTTTGTGCAGTGGCGCCACGCCCTGCCTAACCACTGGAAATATTGTCCGTTGTGCGGCGCTGCGCTGAGTGATCGTCAGTGGGACGGCAAAATCCGGCGATATTGTACGCAATGCGGGTTCGTCTACTGGGACCGCCCCATGCCCGCGACGGCGGCGATTATTTATGACCGGGCCAGTGACCGGGTGGTGGTGGTGACCCGACGCTATCCACCGGCCGTGGGCGGGCACACTTTTCCGGGAGGCGGGATTGAGGCGGGAGAAGGGGTGACGGAAGCCCTCCTGCGCGAAGTGCGCGAAGAAACCGGGTTGACGGTGGTGGTGGACGCTCAACTGGGGACCTGGTCGACGCCCAGCAAGGAGACCATTATTACATTTTTTTTGGCCCACCCCGAAGGAGGTCAATTGCTGGCCGGGAGCGACGCCCTGGATGCCAAGTGGTTCCCGGTGCAAGCGGTTCCCGAATTGGTCTTCAGTTTGCATCAGGCGGCGTTTGACTTGTTTTCGGCTCAGCATCGCTTAGGAACCCTTTAGCGAAGGGAGTTTTCGCCAACCCGTCCGCTGTCCGCGATCGGGCCGCCGGGTCCGGGGCGGGGATTTGCCAGGCAATCGCGTCCAAGACGTAGCGAAGATGTGACAGAATGTGAAAGATTTCGTCCGTTTGCCGGCGCTGCCGGTTTTCGCGAGAGATGTCGAGCAGGTCCGCGATAGCGACTTCCAGCAGTACGGTGATGTGCCATGGGTCTTGGCCCAAGGAGCGGGAGTCTTCCATTTCACATACTCCTCTCGTGACGTGATGCCATATATCAGCTTATGAGCGCCAAAAAAATTTGGAACCGGATCGCGAAGCGCCGGAACCTGGGGAGTTCCGGCGCGGGTTATGGCCCATCAGGCGGCTATCGCGGGGGCGTTGGTTTGGCAGGCGGGCGGCTTATTCCCGCCCGTTTGCGGTGCCGCAAGTAAAGCGCCCAGCCCATAGCGATGCCGCTCATCCACCAGGGGCGCGGTTTGACCAACCCGGCCAATCCGCTACGTCCGCTGCCCGCCCAGGAGGAGAGGTGAACCGCGGCTTTGCCAACCCTCCGGGCCGAGGTGCTGACATCCTGAACCGTCCGCTGGACGCGGCGCGAGGTCTCCCGCACCTGACGCATGAGCGACGCAATCTCCGCCTGGAGATCGGAAACTTGTTGCAAAACCGACCGCTCAAGTCCTGTTAAGCGCTGCACCAGCCGTAGTAGCAAAGCCACCGCCACCAATGTCGTGAACGTCATGATGATGAGGCACACGGCAATGACTGTCAGCGCAACATTTGGACTCATGCACCTTGGCCCTCGTCCTCACCCTCACCCTCACCCTTGCCCTGTTCCGTTTCGACAGGGATTTCGGTGACGCTTCGCCGCCATAGGTCTTGGCCTTTTTGGACTAGCTGGCTTCGCACGTCGCGCACGCCGCCGGCAAATTGGTCAATGGTCCCCTGTGTCCGTTTTTTTATAGATTCCCGTGTTTCCGCCCCTTTGGAGGGAGCCAAAAGAATGCCGGCTACAAAACCCACTGCGGCTCCAACCAACAGGCCGCTCAGTCGATCCCATGTCTTGTCGTTCATCCGGAATCCTCCTCATTGAGTGATTCGCGTGGATGCCGTCCCCACTCGGAAAGCCCCGTCCACTCGTGGGATCTATTGTGGCACATTTCAATAGGTGGGAAAAGGGGCGGTTGACGGCGCTGGCCCACGTGGATTGGACAGGAAGAATAGAGTGGGCTGCGCCTCCTGTGGTATACTAACGTGGTCCTGGCGGATCAGCGACCGGATTGGAAAGAATGGGGAAATCGATGTGAGTGGGCATGGTGGCTTGAATTCATGAGGATTGCTGTGGTGACCGAGACGTGGCGACCATCTACCGATGGCGTCGTGACACGGATTACGGCCACCGTTCGCGAATTGCGCCGCATGGGCCATGAATTGCTGATTGTGGCCCCGCGCGGAGGCGAACCGGTCTTTGAGGGAATTCCTGTCCGCACCGTGCCCAACCTGAGAATCTGGTTTGTTTATGGGGGCAAACCGTGGGGATTGCCCATGCCGCGCGTAGCCCGGTATTTTAAGGAATTTCGACCGGACGTGGTGCACGTGGTCAACCCATTCGTGTTGGGCGTGGCGGGCGTGATATCGGCGGTGCGTCAGCGCATCCCGTTAATCGCCTCCTATCACACCAACATAGCGGCCTACGCGTCGTTTTACCATTTGGGATTTGCGAAGCCGGCGATCTGGTGGATTTTACGATCCCTGCACAACCGGGCGGCGATCAATTTGGCGACTTCGGCGGCGATCCGGCAGGAGTTGATGAGTCATGGCATCCGCAATGTCCGGGTCTGGCGCCGCGGGGTGGATTTGCAGCAATTTAATCCGGTTCATCGCACCCAAGCCATGCGGGAACGCATGACCGACGGTCATCCGGATCGGGAAATTGCGGTCTACGTCGGACGCATTGCGCTCGAGAAGGGATTACACCGGTTGCGCGGCATGTTCGCGGACAATCCCCACCTGCATCTGGCACTAGTCGGAGACGGGCCGGCTAGAGAGGAACTGGAAGCCTATTTTGCCGGAACCCCGACGACTTTTCTTGGCACGTTGCATGGCCGGGATTTGGCTGCCGCTTACGCCTCGGGCGACGTGTTTGTGTTTCCGTCTACCACGGAAACCTTAGGTCTGGTGATTCTTGAAGCCATGGCCTCCGGTATGCCGGTGGTGGCGGCGGGCACCGCACCCACGCACGAACTGATTGACGGGAGCGGTGCGGGTGCGTTGTTTGCGGCCGAGCATCCGGAACAGATCGGGCCTTTGGTGCGACAATTGCTTGACACCATGAACGGATCGGGCTTGGTCAGTCAAAGGGCCCGACGGGAGGCAGAAAAATGGGGCTGGAGGATTCCAACCGAGGAACTGGAGGTCTTGTACCAAGAAGTCCGGCAGGAGTATCAGGCGCGGTCATGAGGCGTCTGTGGCAACTGATGCAGTTTGTCTCGGTGGGTTTCGGCAACGCGATAATAGATTTAGGGGTATTTAACGGCCTCTATTTATTTGCCCCGACCCGAAATGTTCGCCAGTTGCTGGTGTACAATACCATGGCGGTCATGGCGGCCATCTTCAACAGCTATATTTGGAACAGCCGCTGGACTTTTCGCCGGGAACGGCAGACGCGAGGACCGCGCGCCACTCGGCAGCGCGCTTTGTTCGTGGTGCAATCGGTCATCAACATCGGGGTCAATGATGTCATCCTCGGGTTCATCGCACCCTGGATGGCCACGGCACATGCTTTCCCGCACTTTGTGGCCAATAACCTGGCCAAACTGATTGCCATGTTCCTCGCCTCGCTAACGAGCTTCCTGATGATGAAACTGTTTGTGTTTGTATAGCTCCCGCCGAAAAAGCGACGTCTAACTGTCCTAATAGCAGGAATTGTCTTCCGATTTGGCGAATTCCCCGACGACGGAGTGTACTCCGACTTGGATTGTGGAGGTGGCGTCAATGCGATTCCGGTCCTTTGGGGAGTTTTGGCTTTATTACTTGGAGCAGCATCGCCATCCCGGCACGCGTCTTGCGCATTTCTTTGGGACGGCCGGCGGGTTGATGGTCGCGGTGGTAGCCCTTTTGACCTGGCATCCGTTGTTTGTGGTGATTGGCCTGGTTATTCCCTATTCGGCGTCGTGGTTCGGACATTTCCGGGTTGAACACAACCGCCCCGCAACCTTTTCCCATCCCATATGGTCGGTGCGTGCCGATTTGGACCTGTGTCGACTGATGCTAACCCGGGGACTTTCCGCGGAACTGCGCAAGCTGAAAAGCTCCTGAGCCGTAAAACCTCCCGACATAGTCTGTTTCCTCCGGCGATATGCTGTAGCAAGGAGGAGGGGGAGCATGAGAGCTTGGCTGCGTCGTGTCGGGTGGCTTCCGGTGCTGGTGGTGGGAAGTGGCATCTTGTCCGGCTGTGCAAGCAATCCGGATGCTATCGGAAACATGCCGGGCCCTGTTCAACAGGTGGTCAATACCGCGACCCTGTCGGGCGATAGCATCGGCCAGGCCATGCTCATTGTGACCGGCAACCAATCCTACTTAGGCACCGGCAACATTCCCGGAACCTACTCGTATGGACCGGCCGACGATGCCAGCAATAATGCGTTCTATGTCAATTTCAACGTCCCCACCAACCTTTCCGGAATCCGCCAGGCCCTCGGCTATACGCCGCGCATGCTGCCTTCCGTCGCCTACCCTACGACGGTCTACATTCATGTGCAACCACTGCCCAACGAGTCTTTTGACCGGCTTTACTACGATCCCAGCACCCGGCTGGCGACCTTTTCATTTAAGTTGAATGCCAACGGCAGCATTATGGATGAATCCTGGAACGCGGTGCTGGTTAACAGTTGAGACAAACTACCGGCCGGACGGTTGTGCCCGGCAGGATATGGCCAGGGGGGTGCCGGCTGGTCTCGGGCAGCCGGCAGGGTACCGGCGGGGGCGCGCCAAGCCGGTGCCATGACAGGAACGGGAAGTTCCGCCGCCTTTTTGCATCCATCCGTGCATTTCCAACCGGGTCCAAACCCATCCGGCCTCGACCAGACTCTTGGCGTTGAACCGCCCCGCCTTCAATGGCGGAATTTCTGGGAACCACCGTGGCGGTGGCACGGGTGGTGAGGCCCGGGGAGTTGTCCTCCGGATACGCTGCCGCTTACCTCGCCAGACATAGGCGGGGTTCAACCCAACTGCGCCTGAACGTTTCCTTCAGGGAACGGGACGGCGATAGGTGATTCGTTGGGGAGCCAACAATTCCCCGGAGCGAATCCCCCAGGCATCCCGGTGGTGAGGATCTTCACCGCGTCAGCCCCATCCCGCTGGCGGACACGGGCGCGACGTGTGCGCTTCCATGATCGAAAAGGCACCGTTTACGGCAGACCCCTGAATTCATTCATGGGGTCAGTGGTGCCTTCCTCTTGCGCGCTCGACCGTTCGTCCCCGGAAGGGGATGCGCGAAAGAGGAAAACGTGTTCCTGGAGTGGATGCCCCTAGCTTTAGCTATGGGGAGGATGTCCACTTTGACGAAGGCCATAGCGTGCGAGGTTGTGCGCCAAATGGGTTGCAAGCGCCCAAATTCCAACCCCCCGACAGCTTGGTTGGTCCGCGGGGTCGCCGGCGCCGTTTGGTGTGGGGGGCCCCCCGGAAAAGAGCGTGATTCCGTTGGCGGGCAACCCGCGATGCTTTGGTTGGTGTGCAAGGCCTGGCGCGTCACCCGTTCGACCTTTGGGCGGGGGCAGACGCTTGACATCCGTCCCTATGTTATCCACCATATCCCATATGGCACCAGCGACGCCACCGGATGCAGTCCCAAGGCGCAATTGCCGGCCGGGTATCGACCACTGCGCGAGCCGGGCCAGGCTTGGGCGGATTGCGGGCGCAAAGTCCCCTGCCGCTTCCGGTGCGGATGGTGCCGGTTTCGCATGTCACCTCCGACATGACCGGAAGTTAACGTGGCGATCAACGGACGGACTGTGGGCGGGACCAGTTTGACCGCGAGTGCTGGGGGTTCGGCAAGGAGTTCCTCACCCGTTCCCGCATAACAGCGGGAACGGCCCGGTGATTGGCTCGGGGAGCGCCCTCCCGTGGACCAGGTGCTCGGCGAGTGCGACCGGCCAACGGCCGTACGCCGCGATGACGCGACGACCCCCGGAAGTCCCTGCGGGGGATGAACTAGGAAGGTGGCGGCAAGTGTGATCAGAAATGATCATGCCCGGATAGGTCCATCAGCACGGGAAAGGACGGAGGGCATGGACCGTGACCCGGTGATGCGGGGGTTTGCGACGCGTGCGGTGCATGACGGACAGGCGCCGGACCCGGCGACAGGAGCAACGGTTCCGCCTGTCTACTTAACCAGCACTTATACTCAGAGTGGCCTCGGAAGCCATCACGGATACGAATATGGCCGTGGGGACAATCCCACCCGCGAGGCACTGGAAACGGTCTTGGCGTCGTTAGAGCATGGCCGGTTCGCCTTTGTTTTCGCGTCCGGCATGGCCGCCGCCGACGCGGTGCTGCGCTTGCTGGAGCCGGGCCAGGGGATTGTGGCCGGTGAGGATCTCTACGGGGGAGTGTACCGGCTGTTTGAACGGGTCTACCGGTCGCACCGAATGGACACGCGGTATGTGGACCTCACGGCCTCGGATCCGCTGCAAAGCGCGATCGGACCGCGCAGCCGGTTGCTGTGGCTGGAAACCCCAACCAATCCCTTGCTGCAAGTGGCCGACATTGCCGAATTGACTGCGGTGGCACACCGACATGGGCTAAGGGTGGCGGTGGACAATACCTTTGCCTCGCCGTATTTGCAAAATCCCCTCGATTTGGGAGCCGACCTGGTGGTGCACTCCATGACCAAGTACCTGGGCGGGCACTCTGACGTCCTCGGCGGCGCGGTGATTACCCGCGACCCGGCCTTGGCCGAACAGCTTAGATTTGTGCAAAATGCGATGGGGGCCATCCTCGGCCCCTTTGACGCCTGGCTCATCCATCGCGGGATCAAGACGTTGGCGATCCGAATGGAACGGCATTGCGCCAACGCGCGGGGCGTGGCGCAACACCTGGCCCGCCATCGGGGAATCGAGCGCGTTTACTATCCCGGGTTTCTGGAAGGGCGGGCGCGGGCCATCGTGACACGGCAGATGCGGGACGATGGGGGAATGGTCAGTTTTTCCCTGGCGACGGACGGCAGAGAGAGCGACCGCGAGGCAGCGGCGCGGGTACTCGCCCGCTTTCGGGTCTTTTCTTTGGCGGAGAGTCTGGGCGGTGTGGAATCGTTGGTTGGGCACCCGGCCACCATGACCCACGCGTCGATGCCTGCCGAAGACCGGATGCGACGCGGCATAACGGATCGGTTGATTCGGCTATCGGTGGGGATCGAGGACCTTCCCGACTTGTTGGAAGATCTTGATCACGCCCTGGCTTTGTGACATGAGCGATCCGTGGCAGACTTTGGGCATTGTCCCGGGCGCTTCGCCGGAAGCCATCCGCGCCGCTTATCTGCGCCTGGTGCGGATTCATCATCCCGATCGGTATCGAAATGATCCGGTTCGGTACCGTCAGGAAGAAGATCGCATGAAAGAAATCAATGCCGCCTACCGCCAACTTGTCGCGGGAGGGCCCGTTGCGCCGCCTCGGCGTCCGGCTCCGGGACCGCGCCCGCGCCCGGTTGACCTGCGCAATTTAAAGTGCGGACCGCACCGGCGATGGGCGGTGGGCTATTGCACGGCTTGCGCGGCGCCGCTTTGTTCGCGTTGTGATCCCGCTCTCAGCGGATGGTGCGACCGACATCGCGGAGGCGGGTAGCATCCTGGGCTGTGGCAGGGGTGGGCCAATCGATGCCCGCCGCCGCAGTGGTGCGGCACAAAGGCGCTCGCTGCCGGTATCGGCCGAGGCCGTGGGAAGGGTGTGTTCTGCCCCAGGGGATCCGTGCGCGTGGCGCCGGCATGAGTTTTCCGGGCGAGCCGGCGGAATGCGATGGGTGGGGGGGACGGATGGGGGGTTGGCGGCCCCGGATTTAGCACCCGGCCTTGAGCGGTGACCTCACAGCATGCCGACGGTCATGGCAAAGAGCGGCGCTAGGCCGGTCGATGGTTGGCGGCGACCAGGGCTAAAGGTGTGGCGGCACGAGAGAGGGGCGGGAGGCATGTGGCTGGTATTTGATATCGAGACGGTTCCCGACGCGGCGGCCGGTCGCCGTTGGCTGGGTTTGGGCGCGGAGACGGCCGACCACGATGTGCGGCTGGCGATGATGGAGGCGCGGCGCGCACAAACGGGGGCCGCGGCGTTTTTAAAACCAGCCTTTCACCAGATTGTGGCCATTGCCGGCGCGTTGATCGACGAGCAGGGGTCGCTCCGCCGGCTGCGTGCTTTAGGTGAACCGTCAGCCAACGAACCATATTTGGTGGCGGAATTTTTTCGGATTGTGCAGGAAAGCCGGCCGCGGCTGGTCGGATGGAACTCGTCCGGGTTCGACCTGCCGGCTTTGGTCTATCGGGCGGTCCGGCACAACGTGGTAACGCCGGCCTTTTACCGGGCGGGCGAGCCATACCATAGCTACCGCAAACGGTACGACGAGGAACTGCACATCGATTTGATGGATCTGCTGAGCGGGTATGGCGCCTCGGCTAAGCTGTCCCTGCATGAAATGGCCTCTGTATTGGGGGTGCCAGGCAAAATGGACGTGTCCGGGGAGGACGTGCTGACACTCTATGTGGAAGGCGCCATCGATCGCATACGGGAGTACTGCATGCGTGATGTGATGACCACAACCGTAATTTTCGGTCAATTTGCGCACCACCGCGGGTGGCTGGCGGACGATGCCTGGACGACCTTTCAGGCCAGTATTCAGCAGTTTTTGACTGAGCACGCCGACTCGCATTGGACGGAGTACGCCCGTCAATGGCAGAGCTGGGCGGACTGACGCACAGTCAACATCTAGCGGATGCGACGGGAGTGGCGGGAATCGATGGGGGACGGGCCGGCACCAAATGACACCAGGGATGTGACACTGACGCCGGATCAAAACCGGAAAATCGATGACTTGCGTCTCGCGGTATTCGGCTTGTCGGAGTTTCGGCCCCACCAACGCGAAATCATCGCGCGGGCCGTGGCGGGACAGCCGCAACTGGCGGTGCTGGCCACGGGCGCTGGAAAATCCTTGTGCTATCAGTTGCCCGCGCTCATTCTACCCCGTCCGGTGCTGGTTGTCTCGCCATTGCTGGCATTGATGAAAGATCAGCTGGACCGGCTTGCGCGGCTGGGCATCGCCGCCGAGTCGCTTCACCATGCGCAGACGGCGTCCGCTCAGCAGCAGATTCTCCGGCGATGGGCGAAGGGCCAGCTGCGCTTATTGTATGCCGCTCCGGAACGGTTGGCGCGTTCCGGTTTTGTCAGAGTGATGGCGGACGCGCCCCCGGGCTTGCTGGTGGTCGATGAAGCACACTGTATTTCCGAATGGGGTTATGATTTTCGCCCGGATTACCGGCGCCTGCGACTGTTTCGGGAGGTTGTCGGCCTGCCCCCGGTGCTCGCCCTGACCGCTACCGCCACGCCTCGGGTGCGGGCCGATATTTTGCACCAGCTGGGGATGACGGAGGATTCATGCCGCGTGACCGAAGGACCTGTCGACCGACCGAATATTCATCTGGCGGTGGAGGAATTTCGTTCGGAGACGGTTCGCACGGCAGCCGTGGCGACGGCCATCGCCAACACTGCCGGAGCTGTCATCATTTATGTCGACAGCCGGCAACGGGCCGCAGCCTGGGCCGAGACCCTCGCCAAACGGTTGGGAGAACCGGTTGCCAAATATCATGCCGGGCTGACCCCGCCGGAACGGACACGAATCCAAGAGGATTTCCTGTCCGGGCGATTGCGGGTGGTGGCGGCCACCACCGCGTTCGGCATGGGAATTGACCGGCCGGACATCGAACTGATTGTGCACGTCGGGGTACCCGAGTCGATCGACACCTATTATCAGGAAATCGGCCGGGCGGGCCGGGACGGCCGCGCGGCGTCGGCCCGGATGTGCATCTTGCCGGACGATGTTCGGCGCCGCACGGGTTTTCTGCGGCGGGAGCGTCCCGACGCCCGCATCGTAAGCGGACTGTTGGACCGTGTCGTGGCCACCGGGGGAGCGGCACCGGTGGCCGCCCCGGCGGGCAGGGAGAGTCTGCTGGCCGCAGCGGGGGCGATATTAGAGGACATGGCGGTCGTTGAGTCGGTCACCCGAACGCGGGAGGGAACCGTTCTCCGCCTGGGCGCTCCAATTGAGCCGTGGACCCGTGCGGCGGTGCTTGACCGACTCTCCCGCCAGCATGGCGAGCGGCATACCCGTTGGACCGCGATGCGCCGATATCTGGGGGCGCGATCCTGCCGCCGCCAAATCTTGGTGGCCTATTACGGCCAAACCTCGTCCGCAGAGGTGGGGGGAACCGACGCGTGTTGCGACAACTGTCGGCGAGGGGACTACACCCGGGACTCGGCGGCGCAAGCGGGGGACGGCGGGAGGGACCTTGGCTCCCGCCTGCGGCAGTGGCGCACGGACACGGCCCGGGCAGCGGGAATCCCGGCGTATTGCGTGCTGAAGGATCGGGAATTAGACGATATTGTGCATAAGCGCCCCGTGACCCTGACTGAATTGCGTCAGTGCCGGGGGGTGGGTCCCGTCAAATTAGCCCGCTATGGGGAAGAACTGTGTGCCCTGGTGCGAGATGGCGATGGCCCCGGCACACCCGGCGCGCCGCCTCCCTTAACCGGTTCGAGCCGGGATCAAGCCTGGCGGCTGTTCGCCGAAGGAGTGCCGTTTGACCAGGTGGCGGTCCGCCTAGGGCAAAGCCCCGGCACGGTTCGGCGCCATTTGGCACAATGGATTCAGGCGGCCCCGGATGCCAGCTGGCGGTGGTATCTGGGCCGATGGGTTACCCGCGAGGATCTGCAGGAAATCACCGACGCGCTAAAAGACCACGCCGGCCGATTGCGCCCGGCCTACGCTCAACTGCAGGGACGGTTCAGCTTTGCCATCTTGGACGTGGTGCGGGCCGCCCTTAGCCGCCTGGACCCGGTCAGGGAGCCCGACCCACCCGGGCGGCCAGCCAAACCCCGACACTAATCGGACCCCCGGCTGTCAACAGTGAGCAGGCTGGGCGGGTCAGGCTGTTTCGCACTTTGCGGTCCGACAGATAAAAGCCCAAGAGTCCCCGGGCGACGTAGCGATGAAACGCCGCGTCTTCGTCGTCGCCGATAAGGGACAGGGTGGTTTGATAGATGTTCCGGATGGATTGCGCGGCTTCGTCCAAATTCGGGTAATAGGAGACGAAATTGAGGTCGCCGTGGGCCAGGTCCTCCGCCTGGTCGATAAAGTAGTCCAACAGGATGTGGAGCGATCCCATCCACGGAAAGTAGATGGCATGCAGACGACGGATCCGCGCGGGGTCGGCAATGGGTTCCAGCGCGGCCTGCATCAAGGAAAAGATGGGGAGGGTGGATCCGGTTGCGGCGGCAAATTCCCACCAGTTGAGGCCGGTTTCCGGACCGCCTGCGCCTGCATACCAGGCTTGCAGTCCTGAAACCCGTTCGGATACCGGACCATGTTTGAGGACCTGCAAATCGATGTAAAGTTGAGCCAGGTGGCGGACCTGAGCCGCCACCCGCGAATAGCCCGGAAATGCCGGCAAGAGCTGTTGGCAAGCCGTGACCAGGTCCGCCAGATACCCGCCGTCCTGCGTGTAGGGATGACGTTGATAGTAGTCTTTTAGTGCGGCCCGAGGCGTGACCGCATCCAGCAGCGATTGATGGAGCAGGCGAAAATCCGCTCGGTCCAGGCTCGGACCCCGGTCGGTGACCGTGTCCAGGTAATCGCAAAGGGTTTGGTAGGGCACCAAGAACCGCATCAGATAACCCAGAGGATCGCGGGAGGGAGCGGCGAACACGCCGCCTCCTTCGCAATGGAATTGCTTGGACGTCAAGGACGAAAGGGCCTGCTCGCGCAACACCGGGTCTGGAATGGCTTGCGCCTTCTGCCGCCAGCCCGCCAGTTGCAATGCGACCGACGGCCGTACAGAACGGAAGTATTCCACCGCCCATTGCCAACTGCGGAGCGATTCGGATGCCGTGGCCCTCGCCTCCTTCCGTAAATGCTGGCTACGCCGAACGGGGATCGGCTAGCCCATCCGCTCGGGAAGTCGCGGTATAGCGCGGCTGGGGCGTGAATCAAAATCCGGCAGGCGCGGGGGCGACGACTCCAAAGCCGCCAGGATGATGCGGATCGTCTCGTGCAACTGGCGATCGAAGCCTCGGGCATAGTCCTCCGGAGAGTTTTCGACCTCGATGTCGGGGTCGGTACCGTAATTCTCCACGCCCCATCCGGTGTCCTTGAACCAAAAGGAAAATTCTGGCTGCGTCGTGATGCTGCCATCGACCAATGCATGCCGCACCGAAATGCCGATCACCCCGCCCCAGGTGCGGGTTCCCACCAGCGGGCCGACCGCCATGAGCTTAAACGCGTGACTGAAGATATCGCCGTCGGACCCGGCTTGTTCGTTGGTCAACGCCACAATCGGACCGATGACGCTGTCTCCCGGGTAGGGAGCGGGTTGACCGTGGCGGGGCAAGTCATAGCCAATCCGGCGCCGCATCAGCTTATCCAAGATAAGTTGGGAGACATGGCCGCCGCCGTTAAACCGCACGTCGACAATCAAGGCTTCTTTTTGAAATTCAGACAGATAGCCGCGGTAAAACTCGGCAAATCCCCGCGGACCCATGTCGGGGATGTGCACATAGCCGACCCGGCCATCGCTGGCCTGGGTCACCTGACGACGGTTTTGGTTGACCCACTCGCGATAGCGGGCGGCGGTTTCCTGTTCTAATGGACGGATTACGGCAGTTCGCCGGGAACCCGACGCCTGGCGAAAGGTCAGGCGCACATCCCGTTTGGCCTTGCCGATGAGCCAAGCCGACGGCGGCAGGTCGGGCCCCAACCGCTGGCCGTCGACGGCGGTGATGATGTCGCCGGGTGACAGATTGACTCCGGGAGCCAAGAGCGGCGAATGCTCCCCGGGATTCCAGCTGTCCCCAGCCACCAGGTGGCGCACGCGGTAGCCTGCCTCCGCCTGATCCCAGGTCAAATCGGCTCCCAGCAAGCCCATGCGGTTCTCCGGCTCCTTGCGGTAATCCCCGCCCATTTCGTAGGCGTGGGAGGTGCCGAGTTCCCCCTGCAATTCCCACATGAAATCCGAGAACTCGCTGCGTGTGCCGACACGCGGAAGGATGGTCAGGTAGCGCTCGAGGGTGGCGTTCCAGTCCAGACCCGACATGTCGGCCGTCCAAAAGTTGTCGCGCATCAGCCGCCAAGCCTCGCGGGTCATCTGCGCCCATTCCAGTGGCGGGTTGACCGCGACCACCAATCGGTCCAAATCAACCAGCCCGCTTTGTCGACCCGGTTGTTCGGCTTTTTCCTCTATTTTTTCGCCGGCCTTGACGACCCGCAGACGGTTGCCAATGCGGATCGCCAGCCATTTCCGGTCGTGCGACAGGGCGAAGCTGGTTACGTGCGTATGGAGCGCCTCGACCTTTTGATCCTTGAAATCAAACATACTCAGCGTGGCTTTGGCGGAGGGGGCCTTCGGGTAAAACGACGTGGACAGACCGCCTTCCGGCGGGACGGTGGTCCAGTACACCTTGCCATATCCTGCCGCCAGCTGGCGATAACGGCCTTCCGCAACCGGGAATGCCAGGACACGTCCGGCAATATCCTCTAAGTCAATCTCCACGTCCGGAATTTCCGGCTTGTCCGGATTGAGTTCGGGGGCCTTGGTGTCCGGCTGCGGCATGAATGGCGATGGCGTCTCCCGGGACAGCACGATGACATGCGGCTTTTCCCCGGATAGGAAGCCCAAGTCAAATTTTAGACTGTCGTACACCGGATCGAAAGTGCGATAGGAGAGAAAATACAGGTATTGGCCTGACGGATCAAAGACCGGATCACTGTCGATGCTGACCGGGTCGGTTGCGGGTTGGCTGCTGGCAGTCGGCAAATGGTACAGGTTGATGGTGCTGGTGCTTTCGGTCAGGTGAAAGCCATAGGCAATCCAGCGGCTGTCGGGAGACCAGTCGAGGCCGCGAATGGGTCCAGCGGCGGACCGGTCGATAACTCGTCCGCTGAGCGTGGTGAGATCGAGCAGCCAGAGTTCGAAGCGGTGGTTGCCCAACGCCGCGAACTGCCCATCAGGCGAAATCTTCAGATCCAGCACGCGCCCGACGTCCGCCGCCATCGTGGCGGGCGGATTCTCGCGGCGTCGCAATTCAACCCGTTCTTCGCCGCTCTCGTCGGAGACGGTCACGATACCGGTCCCGTCGGGCAGCCATTGACTCATCCGGTAACGGACCCCGTCCGCGACACCGATCGGCTCGACCGGCCCCTCCCAATTTCCCAGCAGATAGGGTTTGCCGCGCGTGGTGACGGCGAGCCGGCTACCGTCCGGGGATGGCGCGTACTCGGTCATAAAACGGCCTGGCGCCACGTACTTCTTCTCGCGCTGGGTGCGTTGACTGAAATAGTCGACGGCGATGCGGCCCCCGGTCTCCGTCGCCGGATCGAAGAGATAGAGGTCTCCGGCCGCGTGGTATACCACGCGCTGACCGTCGGTGCAGGCGTTGCGGGCGTAAAATGGATGGTGGTCCGTGTGCCGGCGGATGTCCTTGCCGGCAGGCGTGATGGAATACAGGTTGCCGACGCCTTCGTGGTCCGAGAGAAAGAAAATGCGCTCACCAATCCACATCGGGCTGGCGATATTTCCATCGTCGCGGGCATAGCGGTGGAAGCGCCCCGTTCCCGGGTCGATCCAGAGCACGCCGCGGGTTCCGCCCCGATATCTTTTCCAGCGGGCGGGGTCGGCCGTGTTGCGGCCCACCACCACCCCTTGCCGGGGCCCGAAGGCGATGGCCAGG
Source organism: Bacillota bacterium (assembly GCA_021797825.1). Classification (GTDB taxonomy): domain Bacteria; phylum Bacillota; class Sulfobacillia; order Sulfobacillales; family Sulfobacillaceae; genus JAJZZA01. The sequence goes on from JAJZZA010000001.1 coordinate 139,872, forward strand.
GACGGGCCGTAGGGGAGAAGCTCGGGCTCCCCCCCGGTCGGCGAAATCGCATGCAAGGCGAACCATTTGGGGAAGGGCTGCCCATGATTGGTGGCAAAGACAATCCGGCCCGCGGGGTCCCAGCCGGCGATTTGGGTGGTGGCCCCAAGATAGGTTAAACGGCGTACTTCACCTCCCGCGGCCGCCATCACGTAGACTTCGCTGTCGCCTTCCTCCCGCCCGATGAAGGCGATCGAGCGTCCGTCCGGCGAGAGCCAGGGCCGAGTGGCCGATCCCCAACCGGCGGTGAGGCGCCGCGCGGTGCCGCCGTGCCGCGACACGGTCCACAAATCATCTTCGGATACAAAAACCACGGTGTCGCCGGCGATAGTGGGATACCGGTAGTAGCCTGGCAAGCCAGTGAGCGGTGAATGGGTGGGATTCATGCGTATCTCCTTGCGTATTCGAATGTGACGGAGGGCTGCGAGAACCGTCCGCGGTCAGGACTCTAGTATAGAGGAAGCGTAGGGCTGCTGGCAATTTCGGCCTGCCGGGGAAGGGCTCGGGACTGTGCTATAATCATGCCGTTGCAAGGGGGACGGACCATGGCGGAGAGTCGGTTTATCCGCGCATGCCAGGGACAGCCGGTGGATGCGGTGCCGGTTTGGTTTATGCGCCAAGCCGGACGTTACCAGGCGTCGTACCGGGAGTTGCGCCGGAGGTACAGCCTGTTGCAAATTGCCGTGGACCCCAAATTGTGCGCGGAGGTCACGTGTCGGCCGGTGGAAGACCTCGGGGTTGACGCGGCCATCTTGTTTTCGGATATTATGGTGCCTTTGGCGCCGATGGGGATTTCGTTCGAAATTCGGGAAAACGTGGGGCCAATTGTAGAGCGACCGATTCGCAGCCGTGAGGCGGTCGAGGGCTTGCGGACGGTAGACCCCGACACCTCGCTGGACTTCGCGCTGGAAGCCATCACGCGGTGCGTGGACCGGCTCGGGTCGACGCCCTTGATCGGGTTTGCGGGGGGCCCCTTTACGCTCGCCAGTTATTGTGTTGAAGGCGGCCCTTCCCGCCAGTATTTGGCGAGCAAGCGGTTGATGTGGACCGAGCCGGACGTCTTTGGCCTCTTGATGGAGCGGCTGGCGGATACCGTGGCCCGCTATTTGACCGCGCAAATTCGGGCCGGCGCGGCGGCCGTGCAAGTGTTTGACAGTTGGATTGGCGCGTTGTCCGAAGCGGATTACCGGACTTCGGTGCTTCCCCAGGTGCGGCGGATTTTCGATGCCGTACGGCCCTGGGGGGTTCCCATGATTTACTTCGGGGTCAACACGGAGCATTTGCTGGCGGCCATGGCGGAGACGGGGGCGACGGTTATCGGTATCGACTGGCGGATTCCTCCGCGGGAGGCAAGGGCGCGGTTGGGGGTCTCGCTGGCGCTGCAGGGGAATTTGGATCCGGCGGCGATTCTCGCCGGGTGGAATCCGACTAAGCGCCTGGCCCGTGAAATTTTGGCCGGGATGGCCGACCAGCCGGGGTTTGTGTTCAATTTGGGGCATGGCGTCTTGAAAGAGAGCGACCCCGCCATCTTGCGCCGGTTGGTGGAATTTGTCCATGCCTACCCAGGGGAGGCGGACGGTGACGATGCCTAATCCGCTGGGGGTCTTGTTAATGGCCTACGGAACGCCCAAGAGTCCGGAGCGGCAAGACGTGGCCGCCTACTATACGCATATCCGCCACGGCCGCGCGCCCAGCCCCGAGCAGCTTGACGATCTGGTCGGCCGCTACCGGGCCATCGGCGGTTCGCCGCTTTTTGCCATCACTGCGGGTCAACGCGACGGGTTGCAAGCCCTATTGGACGACCGTCATGGCGCTGGCAGCCTGCGGGTTTATCTGGGCCTTAAGCACGCCCCGCCGTTTATCGCCGATGCGATGGCTGCCATGGCCGCGGATGGTGTACGGGAGGCGGTGGCTTTGGTGTTGGCTCCTCATTATTCTTCGATGAGCGTGGGCGTCTATCTGGCCGAAGCCCACGCTGCGGCTCTTTTGCAGCGTCCCCCGTTAACGCTTTACCCCGTACGCCAGTGGCATCTGCACCCGGGTTTGACCGCGCTCTGGGCCGACCGCATCACGGCAGCCCGGGCTCGCTTTACCCCGCTGGAGCGCGAGTCGCTGGTGGTGATCTTTTCGGCGCACAGCCTTCCGGAGCGTCTTCGCGCGACGGCCGATCCCTATCCGGCGCAAGTGCCTGCCACCGGGCATGCGGTCGCCCGACTCCTGGGGTTGTCGCGCTATACGTTTTGCTGGCAGAGCGCGGGCCGGACCAGTGAGCCTTGGATGGGACCGGATATTCTGGAGAAACTGTCGCGGTTGCGAGCCGCTGGAAATTTGGCCGCGCTGGTTTGTCCGACCGGGTTTGTGGCGGATCATCTGGAAGTGCTCTACGATCTCGACGTTGCGGCCAAAAATCACGCGAGCCGCATCGGCCTGCATTTCGAGCGGACGGCGCAGTTAAATACCGATCCCCGTTTTCTGGCAGTGCTGGCGGACGTGGTGGCCGACGCCCTGGCCGGCAAAGCGTCGTGAAGCGCGGGCAGATTGCCGTCATCGGCGGCGGCATCACGGGACTTTCGGCGGCGCACGGGTTGTTGCCCTGGGCCCGCGAGCAGCAGGTGGCGGTGACGCTGTTCGAGTCGCAATCGCGTTTGGGCGGCGTAATCCAGACGGTCGAGCTGGCGGGGGTGCCGATCGAAGCGGGTCCCGACTCGCTGTTGACGCGCAAGCCCGATGCCTTAAACCTCATCCGTTCGCTCGGGCTCGGGGACCAGTTGCTTGGCCTTAACCCGGGGGCTCATGGCGCATACATTTTTCACCGGAATCGCCTGCATCCGATTCCGGCGGGATTGGTAGCCGGGGTTCCGGCGGAGATGGACGGCCTCTGGCGAACCGGCTTGTTGAGTTGGTTCGCCAAGGCCAGGGCGCTGGGCGATCTCTTCTTGCCCGCCGCCCAACCCGAGGATGACATGGCCTTGGGCCGTCTGCTGCGCTATCGCTTCGGCAACCAGGTGGTGGACCGGATTGCCACCCCGATTTTGTCGGGGATATACGCCGGGGACATCGATGCGTTGAGTCTTCAGGCCACGGCGCCGCAGGTGGCGGCTTGGGCCCGGCAGAATAAGAGTCTCATGCGCGCGGCGCGGGAGGCCGCCCGCGGCAGGCAGCCGGCGCGCCCCCCGGCGCCCTCTCTCTTTATGACGGTACGCTCCGGCTTGGGGAGGGTGGTCGAATCCCTGGCGGATTCGTTGTCACCGGTCGCGGTGCGGCTTAACACCCCCATTCGCCGGGTGGAACCGATGCGCTCCGGAGGTTTTCGGCTGCAAACGGCAGCAGGGGATCGCGAGCGGTTTGATGCCGTCATCCTGTCCACCCCGGCCTGGGCGGCGGCACCCCTGCTGGACTTTTCCGTTGAGGTGCAAAATCGGCTGATGGCGGTTCCCTATACCGATTTAGCCCTGGTGCTGGCCGTTTATCGCCCCCAAGACATATCGCTTCCGCTGGACAAGACCGGTTTTTTGGTTCCGCCCGGCGAGGGGGTCGCGATGACGGCCGCCACCTGGGTGCGGAGCAAGTGGGATTACCCGACAGCGGTGCCATGGGTTCCCATCCGGACCTTCTACGGGCGGGCATCCGCGCCCGTCAACCTGAATTTGTCGGATGCGGACATGCTGCAGAGCTTTCAGCAGGATTTGGCGCGCGTCATGGGCGTGCGCCGCGACCCCGTCGAAGCGCGGGTGATCCGGATTCCGGCCGGCATGCCCCAGTATCTGGTTGGACACATCGCCCGCATCCAGGAACTCCGGGAGCGCCTAAAATCCTGGCCCGGACTCTATCTGGCGGGGGCAGCCTACGAAGGGGTGGGAATTCCGGATTGTGTGCGCCAAGGCCAGAGCGCGGCTAAGGCATTGATGGCGGATTGGACAAGACCCGGGGTGCCAGGGTAACGCGGGGCCAGATCACGGTGCCGAACGGCGTTCGCCCAAGTGCCATCGGGTGCGAGCCAGAGGCCGATTCCCCTCTGAAATCGCGCCGCTCGGGGGCCAGAAGCCCTTACCTGCCATGTTGGGGAATAGTCCTGGGTGTTGCGCCATGGCACCCGGGTTGGGCCGGGGATTCAGCCGGCTGGTCCCGGCCAGGACATTTTGTCACCCCCTTCAGCCGGACCACCCTTTACTTGCGAAGACGTTTTTTCTTGCCAGCGCCAGTTCCGGCTGACTCATCTCCCAAGCCGTCATGTCGGGTTTTGCACGAGTTGTTGCACGTATGTCTCCAAAAAGGCTTTTGCCTCCAGCACGCTGGTGAGCAGCTTGCCGACATCGGACGGATCGGACCAATCGATGGTTGAGGCAAGACTCATGTTCCGAAAAAACACGGTCTTGAGAAACTCGGGAACCCGCGACACTCCTGCGCGCGCCAGTTCCCGTTTGCCTGTGTCCGTCAGTGTGTAGACTTTTTTCTTGCCTTCCACCCGATATGCGATGACCCGTTCGTCGTCCAACTGTTTTAGGTGGGGATAGATGTTGCCGGGCGAGGCGAGTACGCCGTTGGCTCGGCAATACTTAATGAATCCGTAGCCGGTGATTTCCTGGTTCTGCAGCAAGTAATTGAGGATCATCATCCTGATAAAGGGCTGTCGCGGCATAATCCCCCTCCCTCCCTGCCGAGCAATGTGTCGTCTGTCCGAGATCTTGTTCGACATTAAGCGTAAATGACCAGTGGACAGGATTCAAGCAAGCCTGGTTGACAACCCCTGTCCCAATATGTATCTTTCACGATATATCCTATCAGATATTAATAGGATTGGCAACGCGTCAGTTGCATGATTAACAGGCAAAGGGGCCGGGCATCATGTTTGAAACATACGCCAAGTGGATTTCACGGTTGAAGTGGCCGATTATTGTGCTGTGGTTTGTTTGCGCGGTGGGATCGACGCTGTTGTTGCCCAATCTGGGTACGGTGGTTGCGCACACCAGTCCCAACTATCTTCCCACCCAATCCGCCGTTGTAGAGGGCCAAAACCTCTTGAGCCGGGTAAATCCGCAGCAGTACGCGAAGAGCACCGGCGCGATTGTGATGGAGAACCCGAAGGGACTTTCGGCGCAAGATCGGACATATGTTCAAAGCCGGCTCGCGGACATTGCGGCGCATCGCTCGACCTACGGCGTGCAGTATCTTCATGACCTGTACAACACCAATCACAACCTGTCATCGACCTTCGTCAACCCAACCCACACCACCGAAATCGCTTCGGTGGGTTTTCCGCATAGTGAAATGAGTTCCGCGACCCGGGTCGCGATTGTCCATCTGCAAGCGGCCTTTAACCGTCCTCCCGCGGGCCTGCAGGTCACCCTGACCGGGCAAGCGCCGATTCAGCAAGACAATATGCGGATTTCCCAGGCGGGCGTCAAAAAGACCGCCGTGGTGGCCATTAGCCTGGTCTTGGTGATTTTGGTGATCGTGTTTCGATCCCTGGTCACGCCGTTTATGACCCTGTCGTCGATTCTTCTCTCCTATCTCATCACGTCCGGCGTGGTGGCGTTTTTTGCCGAACGCGGCCTGGCGGTGTCAAGTTTCACGCAGATGTTTCTCATTGCCATCCTGTTTGGGGCGGGGACGGACTATTCCATAATTATGATCAGCCGATTTCGGGAGGAAATGTTCAACAGCTCAGGCACCGTTGAGCGCGCTTTGGCCGCGGCGCTCAGAGCGGTGAGCAAGACCGTTCTGTTTAGCGGATTGACCGTTCTGATATCGTTTGCGGCTTTGGGACTCGCGAAGTTCGGCCTCTACCGCAGCGCGGTCGGCGTCTCCTTGGGGATTGCCATCGTGCTTCTCAGCAGTCTGATATTTTTGCCCGCCTTGATGAGCATCTTGGGCCCGTGGACGTTCTGGCCGCGCCGTTTCGCTGCGTCGGGAGGTCATCGACCCTCGCGGTTTTGGACAGCGACCAGCCGGATGGCGGTTCGCCGGCCCTGGCTGACCTGGTTGGTTTTGCTGGGGCTGTCGGTCCCGGTGGGCATGCTGTTTAGCAGTCAACGGTCGTTCAATCCGCTCGATGACATCCCGTTCGCACCCTCGGCAGCCGGTTACCGGGTGGCGGCCCAAGCGTTTGGACCGGGCAGCGTATTGCCCAGTCAAATAGTTTTGAAAACCCCAGAAAACCTCAGAACCCCGCAAGGGTTAGCCACGATTGAAAACATGTCGAAGACCATGGCTGCGATGGCGGTGGTCAAACAGGTGAAAAGCGCGGCCAGACCTAGCGGAGTTCGGCTCGCCGCATTCGATCTCAGCAACCAAAACCAAAAAGCGGCGGCAGGGTTGCAGCAGGTCCAGAACGGTTTGACCCAGCTAAATGCCCAACTCGCCGCGAAAGGGCAAGCGGGCGCCGCGGCCAATCAATCGTTAGCGCAGGCTTTGGGGCAAGTGACTGCGGGTCTGAACCAACTCGAGCGGGCGCTGAGCGGCATGTCAGGGGGCATCGCCGGGCTCAAAACAGGAATCGGCCAACTGGGAAACGGGATCGGCCAGGCGGCTGTGGCGACCGGCCAGGTTTCGACCGGCGTTGGCGCGTCCGATAATTCAACGAGCCAACTTGCCCGCGCGGCGGATAATTTGGCGAACGCGCTGGCCGGATGGGCGAAGACGCACCCGGATACGCAAGCAACTCCCGCCTGGTCAACCATCGAGGGTCTCGGCCAATCGATGCAATCCGGGCTTCAGCAGTCGTCCCTGGCCACGGAACAACTCTCCCGCGGTCTGGCAACGATTGGGCCCAGCCTGTCCCGATTGCAACAAAGCTCCGCAAGCCTCACCACCGGCGTGTCCCAGGTGTTAGGCCAGACGAACCAGTTGGCCATGGCCGCCCAGTCCCTGGCCAGTGCCAGCCAGAAAGTGACTGCCCAGGTTTTGTCATCGATTCCCGGCCAAACCGCGACATCATCGCGATTGATCCAGACCCTAAACCCATTGGCTGCGGGTCTTAATCAGGAGATGGCGTATTTGTCGGCATCGGCGGTCGCCAACCAGAGCGGCGATCCGGGTTTCTACGTGCCGCAGAACGCGCTGGCTAATCCGAACGTCCAGCGAGCCATAAAGAGCTATATTTCTCCCAACGGCCATGTGGCCACATTTGATATTGTCTTGAGGATCAATCCCTACTCGGTAACGGCCTTAGACCAGGTTAGCCACATCACCACCGCGGCCCAAGTTGCGCTGGCGACTAGTCCGATTCATACCGGAACGGTCTACGCGACGGGCACCACACCGACCCAATCGGCGCTCAACCGCCTTTCGACGCAGGATTTTAACCGCACCGTGATGATTGTGTTGTTGGCCATTTTTGTATTGCTGGTGCTGCTGCTGCGATCGATCATCACCCCGGCCTACCTGATTGTGTCGTTGGCGGGCACCTATTTTGTCACCGCAGGCGTCATCCAGGTCATTGCGCGGCATGTTCTGAACAAACCCGGGATGAGTTGGACCGTGCCGTTTTTCATGTTTCTCTTGCTGGTTGCGCTGGGGGTCGATTACAGCATCTTCCTGATGGCGCGATTTGAAGAGGAACTGGGCCGCGGCGCGCCTCCGGGGACGGCCATTCAAACCGCCATGGCTAGCATGGGGAGCGTCATCTTCTCCGCGGCCCTGATCATGGCCGTCACCTTCGGCTCGATGCTGGCCACAGGGGTCTCCTCCTTAATGGAACTGGCCCTTGCGGTTATGATTGGCCTCCTGCTCTACGTCACCTTGTTCTTGGGGTTTTTCGTCCCGGCCGCCGTCTCGATATTTGGCCGGGGGCACTTCTGGCCGTTTTCCGAAGGACCCGTCCACAAGGCGGACAGCGCGCGGTGACCTTAGGGTGTTTCGGGGTGGCGTCTTCGACGGCAAGCGCCGGTTGGGCTTTGCGCAACCCGGGCGCCAGCCTGGCGACGGCGCTGGCCTGAAACGCCTTCGGTGCTTGGCTGGCCGGGTCGTCAACGTTTCACGGCGCACCGGCCAGACGGTCAGCCCGTGGAGTGAGGAGACGGAGCCGGGGTGTCATCTGCCGGAAGTCCCGAGCGGCGTCGAAGAGCGGAGTCAAAACGAGCCAGAACGCCGGATAGTTCCCGGGTTTCAGCCGGCCCGCACCTCCAATGGAAGAGGCGTACGAGCCTGACCGGAGAAAATATCGGCGAAATGGTCGGCAACGGGGACAGGGCTTGGCCTCTGGCCAAGCCCTCCGGCGGGCGGGCCGTTAACGGCCCCGGGATTTTATCAACGCCCAAGCGGGGCGTTTGGTCTTTTAAACGTGCGGTTAAGCATGGGCGCCGCGTTTCGTCAGGCTAAGGGCCGACTTGGCTCGGACCCTGCCAGGCTTACCGCCCGCCGAGCCGCGATGGCAAAGGCTCGCGCGGCCAGCGCTCCGACTCGTGCGGCTGACGCTTGCACGCTTCCCACCGACGTCGCAAAGATGGTGTCGCCATCCCACGGGGTGTGCGCGGGGTCGATGGCACGGGCCAAGCCGTCGTGCGCCATGCGGCAGATCCGCGCCAACTCGGCTTTGCTCAGCCGCGCATCGGTGATGACGGCCCCAATGGTGGTGGCTCCTCCGGGGAATAAAGGGGTCGGTGCCGCGCTCCACAGCGCGGTGGTGTCGACGGGAGTTCCGTCGGGTAGCCTGGGACCAGCCACAATCGTTCCCGTTTCGCTCACAATGCTGCCGACGGCGTTGACCACGACCACCGCGCTGACGTGCAGTCCATCGGGGGTCCGCAGGGTGACAGCCCCTTGGCCGCCTTTCATGGCGTAATCTTTGCCCAGCGATTTGCCTACGGTCGCCCCGGTTCCGGCGCCGTACGAACCTTCCGGCAGGTGCTGATACATTTCCTCGGCCGCTTTCAAGGCGGCGCGGCCATCGTTCGGGGTTGGGGGCACGGCTTGACCAAAGTCCAGGTCGAAAATGGCGGCCGCCACCACAATCGGGATGCGGATATTGCCGACCGCCAGCCCGCGATTTTGCTGCCAGAGGGCGAGTGCCACACCATCCGCGGCTTGCAATCCGAGCGCGCTTCCTCCGCATAGCACGATGGCGTCCGGACCCGCCACCACATTTTTCGGATCGAGCAGCGGAGTCTCCCGGGTGGCGGGCGCTCCTCCGCCAATGTCGACGCCTCCTACTGCCCCCTCGGGCAGCAAAATGACCGTCACTCCGGTTCCCAGTTCGCGGTGGGTGACAGTGCCGATGCCGACCCCGGGGATGGCGACCATCCCGGGCATTTCGTCATATCCGGTCGCAGGCATGGTTTACACCTTCTTTCCCGCGGACAGAAAGCCATAGGCCGAACGCGCGTAGATGGCACTCATCTCGACCAGTTGCCGAAGACTGACCCATTCGTCCACCTGATGCGGAATGAAACGGTTTCCGGCCCCAGTGGTGACGACGGGGATGCCTTGCGCCCACAGCCAGGTTCCGTCCGTTGCCCCGGGTACACCCGCGTAGACAACCGGTCGACCGGTAGAGCGTTTAATTGCGTCTGCCACGCATTGCACTAACGGATGGCTGATTGGCGTATTGGTTACCGGACGGTCATCGACTAGCACCAGCTTCGCCGCATAAAGGCCGGCCTCCACGGATTCTTCGAGATAATTGCGCAGGTGCCGGATCTGGCCGGTTGTCAGGTCCGCATTCGCTTGGCCGATGACGGCGTCGAGGCGGGTTTGCAGACGACGCACGAGGTCCGGGTGAGACTGTCCCGGCACGGTGCGGATGTCCAAACTCACGCTGGCGCTGCCCGGAATGACATTAAATCCGGATGGGCCTTGGATGGGCGATGTGATTTGGGTTGGCGTGATGCTGGGCCATCCCAGGTATCGGTCAAACCCGACAGCCTGCTGTTCCGCCCGCTCCTCCTCTTGCATGGTGAGCAAAAAGCGTGCCATTGGCGTCAGGGGATTGTTTCCCGTCAGGGGCATCGCACCGTGTGCCATCTTGCCATAGAATTCCACTCGGACGCGCAGAGCGCCTTTATGGCTGATGCAGACTTGCGCGTCTTCGGGTTCGCAACAGATTGCCCCGTCTACATCGGACGCCCCCCCCGCGGCGATGAAGTGCCGGATGCCGGTCATCATATCTTCTTCGTCGATGGCCACCAAGAACCGGATGGTCCCCGGAAAATTCCCCCGGGTGGCGGCGACCACGGCGCGAACGCCCAGATAGGCAGCAACCAAATTGCCTTTCGTGTCGGCCGTGCCCCGGCCGTAGAGCCGGTCGCCCTCCTGCGTGAGTTGAAACGCCGGCCGCGTCCAAGCGGACAAATCGCCGGCTGTGACGGTGTCTGCATGCGCTTCCAACAGCAGCGTTGGTCCCGGCTTTGACCCCCTGAAATTTACCACCAGATTGGGCCGCCCCGGGGCGACTTCGGTCAGCACGGGCGAAAAACCGTCGGCGACGCACCACTCGGACACTTCCGCGACGACGGCGGACTCGGTGAACCCATCTTCCACCACGCTTTGCCGCGAAACCAGGCGGGCTAGCTTCTGCCGGATTTCGTGCGAATCGATCCGCTCTTCGAAGCGGAGGTCGGAACCGGGAGTCAACTCATCCCCTCCTCGCATGGATGACACAATGACCAACACCTCAAGAGGTTCTGGAGCAACCGGCCGCCAGTCCCACCCTGCCGGAACCCCTGTTCACCGGCTAGGTTCGGAGTGATTCCTCATCATCATCTCCCGGTGGGTTTCGCGGCAAACCGCCCTGTAATCATCAAGCCACAGGCGGGGCGGGGCGGCAAGGGCATTGTGTCCCATCCGGCTCCCGGCAGCAAGATTTTCGTTGGTGGGCACGGATCGCTGTGGCCTCGCGGCAACCGTCAAGTCGGCCCGCATTGAGTGCGGATCTCTGCGATCGGGTTATCCGTGCCGTCAGAGCCGCCTCCACGGTGCGGTGAACGGTGTGCGCGGCAGCCAATCCCAACGGTTTCTCGCTCCGCTAGGGCCGGTTGCCGGGAGTCCGTCGAAGGCAGTCAGGTTAACGGCTTCGGCCGGTTCACGCCGAAGCGGTCGGCCACCCGCGGCTTGCGGTCCAATCGCCCGGGGTTCCCATTCACAATATCTTCGTGAAATTTGTAGAGTATAATATGAGGCGTGTCTCCCGGCCTCTGCCATCGCATGGGCCGTCGTTGACGAGTTGACCAAGGAGGCTTTGTCAGTGATTCCGTTAGAACTTGAACCGTACCGGGACGCCATCTTATCTTTGGCAGCCCAGCATGGAGCCGAACGCATCCGTCTCTTCGGCTCTATGGCGCGTGGCGAAGCGCGGCCCGATAGCGACGTCGATTTTCTGGTCATCATGAAACCGGATCGGACCATGCTGGACCGGTTGGCGTTGCAACGGGATCTTGAACAGTTGCTGCACCGTCGGGTGGACGTCGTATCGGAACGCGGGTTGTCGCCCGTCATGCACGATACGGTACTGTCGGAAGCGGTGCCCCTATGAACCGGGGATGGCATGGCCATTGCCCCACGCCGTATCCGGGAAGCGGCTGGTTGTTCCGAGACGTGTGCCGCCACGCGAGTGGCGGATGAGCAACGTTCGCTCCTGGCGGACAGGTCCTTTTTTGCCGGAACCCAGGCCCAGTGAGGCGGGAGCTGCAGGCCTTTGCACGGGGGGGTTGATCTCTTCGCAGCTTTAGAGGGGGATAGCAATGCGTCAATTGGAAACCGTCACTGTGGCAGTGGTGCAGGCCGCCTCGGTGATGATGGATTTGGCGGCGAGTGTGGACAAGGCTCGCCACCTCATCACCGAGGCCCACCAGCAGGGGGCGAATCTTATCGTGTTTCCGGAGGCGTTTCTCTCGGGATATCCCCGCGGCTTAGGCTTTACCACTGTGGTGGGGAGCCGCGGGCTGGATGGGCGACGGGATTGGGGACGCTACTGGCGAAGCGCGGTCAGCCTGTCGGACCCGGCGCTCGCGCGGCTGGCGGATACCATCGCGCAAACCGGATGCTACGTCGCGATGGGTGTTATCGAACGGGCGGACCACGGCGGGGACGGCACGTTGTACGGGACCACGTTATATTTCGGCCCGGACGGGACTCTTTTGGGAAAGCACCGCAAACTGAAGCCCACCGCCGCCGAGCGCTTGATTTGGGGGGAGGGGGACGGAAGCACGCTCACGGTGGTCGACACCCCTTACGGGCGGTTAGGCGGGCTGATTTGCTGGGAAAACTACATGCCGCTGGCCCGGATGGCGATCTACGCCAAAGGGGTCACCCTGTATGTGGCGCCTACCGCCGATGCCCGCGATACCTGGCAAGCGACTCTTCAGCATGTCGCTTGCGAAGGACGCTGCTTTGTGTTGGCGTGCAACCAGTTTGTCACCAAGGACATGTACCCGCGGGATTTGGCCTGTTATCCCGATTTAGAGGACCTGCCCGACGAGATGTGTCGGGGAGGCAGTGCCATCGTGAATCCGCTGGGCCAGTATCTGGCGGGACCGTTGTATCATACGGAAGGAATTCTTTATGCGCAACTCGACCTCAGAGAGATCGAAGAAGCGCGTTTTGACTTTGACGTAACGGGGCACTATGCCCGCCCGGATGTATTTAGCCTGGCCGTCAACGAAGCCCCGCAGGAATCGGTCCGGGCCTGGCGCGGGTAAGACCAGCCCCACAACGCCTCCTGCCTAACGATGGGTGCACCTCACTTTTGTGAGGGAAGGTTTGGTACTGGTGCAAAGATATTATCGGATATGCCAACACTTTTTAGTATTTTCTGGAACTCTATTGGACCCGTCTCGGGGGGCCTTTGAGATCGTGGTCGACTTCGGTGCGGGGATGCCCTATCACCCAAACGGGCGTAACCGGGCGTAAAACGATATGCTCGCCGACCGGATCGGCCGGCTCATGGTGACCTACCAGGACCGTCTCGTGCGCTTGGGGGCCGCGGGAGACCTCTTGGGGTATTCCGCGCCGATCCCGTATCCGCGTGTCACCAGGGAGGCCCTGTGGAAAAAATCGACCTCGGCCGCCTGTCTGCGAAGCGGGCCAGCGGGGAAATTGAGGTCCCAGCTGGCCCAGATGGGTTTGGCCCATCCCTCCGACGCCCTGTCGTTTGCGCTTTTTGGCGAATCCTGTCTGGATCTCTCCCGGCACCAAAGCTTGGTGGTCTGCTCGTGACGGCGTTGCCGCAAGCGGAATTGTTTGCTCTCTTGGTGGCGGGCGCAGGGTGGACCATTTCGAGGTGATGCTGCGGAGGCGCAAATTGCCCCATCCTGCCTAGATGCTTGATTTGAGCGCCGGTTACGTGCCTGCGGACTCTTGTGGCCGGTCCTTCTGCCAAGGCGCCACGCTGGCAGTCGGATGCTGGCAGATCTCGAGCGACATCGTGGTGCCCGCAATTTGGGTTCATGGTCTGCTCACGATTCGTGGTATAACGGGGGGGAGACGTATCGCCTGTTTTTCATGTCAAGGAGGCTGTCCGATTGCCCATTAAAATCCCGGATCATCTGCCCGCCAAAGAGATATTGGCGCGAGAAAACATCTTTGTGATGGGGGAAGACCGAGCTTTTCACCAGGACATCCGTCCGCTGAAAATCGTCATACTGAATCTTATGCCCCTTAAAGAAACCACTGAGACGCAACTTCTGCGCTTGCTGGGAAATTCTCCCTTGCAAGTCGATGTGTGTCTCTTGCGCGTGACCACCCACGAATCCAAACACACCTCGCAAGAACATCTCAACGCCTTTTATCACACATTTGAGGACATTCAGGAACAATACTTTGATGGCATGATCGTGACCGGAGCGCCGATTGAACACCTGGAATTCGAGGATGTCAACTATTGGCGGGAATTTCAGAACATCATGGATTGGAAACTTGGCCATGTCACCTCCACCCTGCACATTTGCTGGGGGGCTCAGGCCGCCCTGTACCATCATTTTGGGATTCCAAAATATCCGCTTGCCGAAAAAATGTTCGGTGTTTTCCCGCACCATACGCTGCTGCGCCCGAATCTTGTGCGCGGATTCGACGAGGAGTTTTATGTGCCGCACTCGCGTTACACCGAGATAAGGCGTGCCGACGTTCTTCGCACGAGGGAGCTGGAGCTCATTTCCGAATCGGAGGAGGCCGGAGTTTATCTCGTGGCGACACGCGACGGCCGCCAAATATTCGCGACGGGCCACTCCGAGTATGACCGTTTAACGCTCAAACGGGAATATGAACGGGACCGTGAGCGGGGACTGGAGATTGCCATTCCCAAGAACTACTTTATCCAAAACGACCCGACCGATCGCCCGATCCACAATTGGCGGGCGCACGCCAATTTGCTGTTTACCAATTGGCTCAACTACTATGTGTATCAAGAAACGCCGTACGACCTTGAAAGCGGGCTGCGTTAGCCGAGTTGGAAGAAGAAAGCGGCGGGAGAACGCCGTGGGGAACTGCGATGGGGGTGGGTGGGGACGCCCCGGGTTTTTGACCCCTCAGCGGGAGAGATGGATGCGGGTCTGCGGCCGCTTGGGGTTCAGACGAGCCAGGGCGACGGCACGGCGCGAAACGGGACTGGGGCACGGGCAAGGGGATATAAGCCTCTCGCCGGCGCGAAGCGCGGGCCGCAGCAGGTGCCGGGTGCGCTATGAGTTGTCTCGTGTTCACCGCAGCGCTGTCGTTTGGTTCCGGCAATGGGACTGTACCGACTGGGGTGGGATTGGCATAGCGCCGCCAAGGTGGCGGAGACAGCTCGGCGAGCGTGCTGCGGCAGCAGGACGCACTGTGTTATACTACCGAGCGGAATCCACCTCGTCCAGGGGACCGGATGCCCTGGCCATGGTCTCTGGCACGCATCGGCGAGGGGCGCCGGTTGCGACCAGTGCGCAACCAAGGGTCCCTGGGGATGGATCGAAAGTGAGGATTTGTCCGATGGACATTGTCGTGATGGACGGAGATCAGACCGGAACCGAGCTGTTGGAAGAGGCCCTCCGGGTTGTGTCTCCAGAGGTTTTGGGACTGCCGCTAAACATTATCCGTTTCGACCTCAGTTTGGAGAATCGACGCCGCACGAGCAACGGAGTGGTGCATGAAGCCGCCCGCGCCATGAAGCAATACCGCTATGGACTCAAAGCCGCCACCATTACCCCGGAAGCGCGAGATGATGTGGGAAGTCCTAATGCAATCCTGCGCAAGGAGATCGAAGGCACCGTGATTGTGCGCACGGGTCGGCGGCTGCCCGGAATTGCACCGCCGGTGGGGGTCTATTTGCCAATTTCCGTTGTGCGCATGGCGGTCGGCGACGCGTACGGCGCGCAGGAATGGCGAACCAGCGAGGACGGAGACGAGATTGCCTACCGCACCGAGCGGATATCGCGCAAGATCTGTAACGAGGTGGCAGAGTACGCGTTTATGCATGCCCGCCGTCTTCACGCCACAGTTTTCGGCGGCCCTAAGTTTACCGTCAGCCCCGTTTACGAAGGAATGTTCAAAGAAGAATTGGACGCCGCCGCCCGCAGGCATCCGGAGGTGAGCTACGATCCTCAACTCATTGATGCCACCTATGCTTTGCTGCTGGTTAAGGCGGGTGAAGCCCTGGTGATTCCGGCGCTCAACCGCGACGGTGATTGTTTGTCGGATTTGGTTCTGCAAATGTTCGGATCCATTGCCGGCGCCGAATCGACGCTGTTGTCGCTGGACGAGAACTGGCAGCCGCAAGTGATTATGGCTGAAGCTCCCCATGGTACGGCACCGAGCCTCTTCGGCAAGAACATTGCCAACCCCATGGCCATGATCCTAGCCGGGGCGTCGCTATTGGCGTATAACCCGGATGCTCGCAGCCAAGACGCTTCCCGGGCGATTTACGAAGCCACCCTGGAGACCGTAGCCAGTGGCGTCAAGACCCCAGATTTGGGAGGCAGCACCAGCACGACCGAGTTTGCCGACGCGGTCATTCAACGGATCAAGACGAAGCTCGATGTCTGGAACACCTTGGGACATTAAGCGTCACCAGCGTCATCGTTGGCAAGCCGTTTGGTGAGCCGCCGGGATGTGGAAGTGGTCGTACGGCCGGCGGCAGGGGATCGTAATCGATGCCGGGGAGATTGTCTCCACGGCATCGATTAACCAACTCTCTGGACACCCCGGGGTTTGCCTGACGCCGCGCACGTGCGGTTTCATCGGTCCCGCATGCCGTGTTCGTTCGGATGACGCTTTCGCCTAGAACCCACCAAGTGGTCTCGGGGCCACAATGAGGAGGATGTGAACAAGGAGGCCAGGCGCTGGCGACCGGTTGAACCATGCCAGCCGGGAACTGTGACGGGCATGCGGGGCGACGCCCAACTCGAAAGCGCCACTAATTCCCAGACCGCCGCCCCGAATAGTGCAAATATTTGAGATATACTAAGGGAAATTGGACGGGACGAATGGAGCGTTAATGTGAGCCGGTATCGGTGGCGCCCCCGTTGGGGATTTTTTACCCTTGTAATCGGCTTTGGAGCATTGTTGGTCTGGCATCCGTGGGGTCAGCCGAGTTCGCAGCCGGTGGCCCGTAAGACGCCGCGCTCGGCACCGCGTCCGAAGTATGCGCTACTGCGGGGATCCGCCGTGCCGTTTACGGGGGCCATCTATATCGCGGACGAACAAGGCAACCGCATTTTAAAGGTCAATGCCAAGAAACAGGTGCTTTGGGTTGCCCACGTGCCCAGTCCCGACGACGTCAATCCGATGCCGAACGGTGGGCCCATCATTGTTAATTCCGATGCCAGCCAACAAGTCTATGCGGTGTCGCCCACCACGGGCAAGATCCTGTGGCACTATGGCCACCCTGGGCAACCCGGGGCGGGACCCGGCTATCTGTACATCCCGGAAGATTCCTATGGTATGCCGGGAAACCGGGTGACGATTACCGACCCGGGGAACGAGCGGGCTATTATCGTCAATATGAAAACGGATCAGATCGAGTGGCAGTACGGCCATTCCGGCGTTGAGAGTTTGGCTCCGGGTTACCTGTATTGGACCAACAACGCGGTGCCGCTTGCAAATGGCACCATGTTGATCACGGACGGCGCGCCGGCCGGATCGCCCCAGCGCGTGTTGGACATCAATTCGAGCGGAGCCATTGTCTGGAGCATCACCCTCCCGTCGGCGATCCACTATCCGTCGGACGCGATGCCGGTTGGTCCCGGGCTTTATGCGCTGGCCGATTACCACACCCCGGCCGGCCTATATGTGGTCAATCAAAAAGGGCAGATCGTTTGGTCCTACCGGGTGACATCGGGTCCTGGCGAATTGCGGCATGCCTCGTCCATTAACCGGTTGCCTAACGGTAATTTTTTGGTTTCCGATGACCATAACGATCGCGTGGTGGTTATCGATCCGGTGACGCACAAAATTGTATGGCAGTATGGAACCACCGGCGTTCCGGGTGTTGGACCAGACCATTTGATGGGCAACACCGATGCCAAGGCAGTTGGGGAACCGCTGCCGCCCTTCGTTCCTTGGGAAGGCTATCCCAATTAGGGGAAGAGGTATACGCAACGAAAGGATCCTTGGGCGTTTTTCGAGGTGCGCCGATGGCTGGCCAGGGGGTCAGGATTTCCAGCCATAAAGGTGCTTCGGCGCGTCGCCAGGGATTGAGCGGCAGCCTTCCGCCAGCTGGCGACAAGTCCATACGGTTGTGCACGTTCCCCAATCGGCTGGGAGACGGATAAATGTCCGCGGATAGACCGTCAAGGCGATTAATGGCCTCGCCGATTTCATGATGGGTCTGCGTGTTGCCTCCCGAACGACGCACGGTCTTCCCCGGACTCTCGCAGGAAGGGAGGTGAAAACGGGCCTGCCGGCTCTGCGCATGCGGGCATCGTCTGGGCTGTGATAGTACGGGCACGCTGGTTGGCCATCTCACCAAACGAACCAAAACCGCCATGACTTTTTTGTTCCTTTGCCCAGAGCGTCAGGTCGTTGAGGCGCGCTCCCGAGCCTATGCGTCGCATCGGGAATCGGCGCCACGCCAGCATGGCGCGTCCCACCCGCCGTGAGCGGACGGTGTGACCACACCGCCACCCTGACTTTAACACCGACAGTCCTAGGAACCCTATTCCCCGATGGCGTTTCGCTCATAGGCCCGATGAGCAGGATCGGGAACAAATCGGCATCTGCCAGGACGTTGTTTGCCATCCAAGACCACCATGCTTGCATGGGCCTGGGTCTGCCCAATGACCCGTGTACGAACTCGGGAGGTCAGTTTTCGACTCTCCTCTCGCTTCGTTGTGTGACTCGCTTGGCATGCTTGTGGTATCGACCCCCACATCCACCCGTTGCCGCCCAGGCCCGTTTTCCCTTGGCGGGGATGGTCAGCATGTATTCGGGTAGGGCATTTGATCCGATGGCCCCCGCTATTTGCGTCAGGATTATCCTGAGGAACGTGGCGACTAGGCCTACGGTTAACCCCCCGCTCCACGGCCAGACGCGCCTCGTCATCCGTCATGAACGGTGGTCGGCGGGAAACATGCTGCGAAGGACTCGGCCTGATGGCTTCGGATCCCGCTTCGGGGTCCGAAACCACTGGTCATCACCTGCCACCGTCATCAGCCGCATGGTGCCACGGAATATGGACCGTGGGGCGGGATGACGTCAGGGGAAGCGAGTTCTGGATGGCCATCTCAATCAGCGGCGAAGGGCGCATGAAAGCGAGGAGCTTGGCATACCTTTTCTGGAGCCACCGCAGAAATTTTCCGGGGAGGAATCGGGGTGGATTGGAAAGTTTTCCTATCGACGTTTGGCATCATATTCTTCGCAGAACTTGGGGATAAGACGCTGTTTCCGAAGACACGAAATTACCAGGGGGTTGCAGAACGGCAGCGGGGACGCGCAAATGGATTTGCACCAGTCTGTCGGGGGTAACCGTAATTCCCCCGGCCCCCACCAATACTTCCAGAATCCGCCGCCGGTTCGAATCCGACAGATCCCCCTCCTGAAAGACCTGGCGCAAATAATGCCGGATTTCATCGGGGTTGGCCGCTAAAAACGGCTGGGCCTTGACGAGACCGTCGCGTTCTTGCGACAAGGCCGTCACT
Organism: Bacillota bacterium; assembly: GCA_021797825.1. Lineage (GTDB taxonomy): Bacteria > Bacillota > Sulfobacillia > Sulfobacillales > Sulfobacillaceae > JAJZZA01. The sequence continues at coordinate 158,948 of JAJZZA010000001.1, forward strand.
TGGCGTTCGGCCTCTTCCCGTTTGGCGTGAATATGTTCGACTTTCTTGGTGACTAATTCCGGCTTAAACACGCCTTGCAGCAGGACGGTCATCAGGCGATCTTCATCGAGGTCGCATTGGTCGATGGTATGGCGCGCGGTGTCGAGGCGTTTATCGATGGCGGCGAGATATTGGTTGGCAGTTTCGAGAGACAGGAGTTTGGTCACCATCGCGGGATCGGTGGCCACTTCGGTCATGGCCGCCCAGACCGCGTCCTGTAAATCGCGGGACCGGATAAACGGAAACGCGCAGGCGGTATCATGGCGTTTGCGAGCCTCGTTATAACGACTCCCGCAGGTGAAGTGGACATAGCGGCGATTGGGACCGGTGTACCGGACGACAAGCGCGGCGTCGCACAGCGAACAGCGCAGAAAGCCGCTGAGCCAGGTGTGGGGATTTTGAGGTCCGGCCGGGGGCGCCGTGCGGTTTTGATCCAATTGAGTCTGGGCTTGTTCCCAAATAGCGCGCGGCACGAGAGGCTCGTGGGCCGATGGGGATACGATCCATTCGGCTTGGGGCCGCGGAGTCATATTTTTGTGCAGGGGCTGTTGGGTCTTGGAATAGACAAAGTCCCCGGTATAGACGGGGTTGCGCAGGATTTGCCGTAATCCCGTCGGATTCCAGCCGTTATGCGTCCGGGTCGGAGACGGGACGCCTTGAGTATTGAGCCATCGCGTGACCCCTCTGAGACCGCGGCCCTCTTCCACCGACGCGCGCAGGAACTTTTCAAACATTAGAGGGATCAGCGCGGCGGCGCTGATATCGTTCCACCACAGGGTCGCATCGGGAATGTAGTGACCGTCCTCGCCGACAATATATCCGAAAGGACATTTGCCGCCGGTGTATCGTCCGTGCTGAGCGCGGGTTTTCTTGCCCAGCATGGCGTTTTGGAGAATATTGGCCCGAACAAACTTGCCGATAGCCCCCAAAATCGTCAGCATGAGTTCACCGGCGGGATCGCTGGCGTCGACCGATTCCGTGACGGATTTGAGGATGATGCCGCGACGATGGAGTTCCTGGACGAGGTATAAGAGATCCAGCGGATCGCGGCTAAACCGGTCCACGCGAAAGATTAGGACGACATCGAACGCGTTCAGCTTGGCATCGGCCACCAAGGCCTGCAGTCCTTCGCGATCGGTGTTGGATCCGGTGCGTCCGCCGTCTTCGTAGACGTGCGCCACGGAAAGATTATTCTGATCGCAATAATGCCGCATAATGTCTTCTTGAAAGGCCAGCGAATAACCTTCCCGGACTTGCATTTGACTTGAGACCCGCTTATATAACGCGGCGCGCATAGTGACCGTCCTTCGCACATTGGATAGGGTGTCTTATTCGCGGCGAAGAGGGGAAATGCCTGCTTTGCGGGTGAAGGATTGATGCAATATTTCGTGCAGAATCTCAACGCAATCGTCGATGGCCTGGATATTATCACCAGGCAGCACTTCCACGCGCACCGGGGGGGTTGAGGGGCGGCGGCGCGGGGACCGCGATGGGAGTTCTGGCATCTTTGCCACAGGAAGCCCTCCTTGTTGGTCTAGCGTATGGCGCGTGCAAGGCGAAAATGACAAAATCGCCGGTGCCGGAAGGGGCCGGACGGGAAACGAGGATCGAAGCCACAGGGGCGACATTGGGTCGGGCCTTCGGCAAAGCCGGAGGCCGGTAGGGCTGATCGCGAGTGGAATGGGAGATCGGGGAGCGGGGTTAGTGAGTCGGCAGTTAAATCGAAGGCGTCGGCTCTCGGTCGCCGCCGCAGTGGCCGCAGGCGCGGAGCACATCGGCGCAGGCGTCGCATAATGTGGGGATGTGTGTATTGTGGTGCATTCGGGGTTGCTCGCACTGCTGGCAGGTATACGCCGTGAATGCTTGGCCGGCCAGCCCGGCATCCAGGTAATAGCAGGCCCGGCACTGGCGCGCACGAAGCCGTTGCGCTTGCTGATAATCGCTTTCGTAGTTGGCCACCCGCCGGCGGAACTCGCGCACGCGATAAGCGCGCGAGGCGGTGGCCTGGGATTGCTGGTCGGGAGTCCACATGGGAATCATCCTTTTCTGGCTTTGGAGTTAACGTGATCGAAAAGGCACCGTTTACGACAAACCCCCGGCTCTGTTCCCATTCTGGGAGCACATGGCCTTCGAAAGGGGGGGGGGATTTGCGACCGATGCCTCGGATTTTGGGGGGGTTAAGCCCCGGGGATAAGCAGTTTGGCCAGAAGGCCCAGCGCCATGACGGCGATTAGTCCAATAGACCACGACCAGCGGCGTTCCATTCCTTCGAAGCGGCGATTCATTCCCTCGAAACGGTGTTCCGTTCCCTCAAAGCGGCGTTCTATTCCATCAAAGCGGCTGTCGACAGATTGCTTAAACTGTTTCAGGTCTTGCCGCACATCGGCGATTTGCGCCTTGAGATCGTCAAGCCGCTGTAAAATCAGCCAACTGACACTGACCTTATCATCAGGCCCGCTAAGGCCTTCGGGCTGTTTGAGATCGCCAGCCATCGCCATCGCCGCTCCTTCCTTTCGTTTAAGTATATCACGCATATCACCCAAGACGCCCGACTGCCGGGCGGGGCGCAAGGAACAAGCGCAAGCGGCCTTGCGCCCCAAGAGGCGGGTCGGGCACACCGCCCCCAGGGAGATGCGGGCGATTGCGCGCCGTTGCCGGCGCCGATCATCATATGGCACCGGGCGCAAAAGATAACCGGAGAGCCGTTTGGCTCTCCGGGGAATCCGAACCCTCAGCCGATTCCGTGGCACGGCCACAATCCGTTCCGTGCGTTCCGCTAACAAATAGAGTACACCCAACAATGCGGCAAAGTCAATCGACGCCGAACTGCCGCGCGACACCGCCCTCCCGATCGAGGGCGCACGAGGACCATTGCTCCTCATCCTTTTGATCAGCGAACGATTTTGGCCGTGAAACCATCGTGGCACATGAAGGCTTCTTGGGTCGTTTCATCTCGCCAGGCCCTGGGTCTCGATGTGAACAAGCGCCCACACGATAAAAAACACGAGAACCCAAATCCCGTCACCCCAGAGCAAGATGTCCGCCCAAGACAACACCGGTGGGGCTTCGGATGTTTCTGCGTCGAACCATTGCAGGTGCCAAAACGGCAACCACAAGGGGAGCAGGAGTCCGGCGGTTAAGACACGAAATAGAATGGCGAACCCGACAAGAAGGGTGTGACGAGTGTGCATGCGCCGTGGATCCCATTGATCGGACGCGTTGTTTTGCTGATGGCGCTGTTGTTTTTGTGTCTCCTGATACATGAAGGGGGGCACGTGATCATGCGTCGCGTTCTGCGCTATTCCATCAAGTCCTGCCGCATCAATGGTCCACCGTGGGTCTGGCACAACGAGCGCATCTATATCGGATGGGGATGTCGTATGAGCCTTGTCACCGGGGACGTTGTTCGCAATCGTCGGCACCAGTTGATAATTGCTATGGCCGGTAGTGGACTGCTGGTCCTCTTGGCAAGTATTACGGCAATTATTCGCATGATCCGACCCATTCCTCTGATTTTTTGGGCCTTGCCCGCAATGGCAGGTATATTCGATCAGATCCCCATTTTCCCTCAGAGCGACGGGCGAAACGCGTGGCGAATGATAACATTTGGTTGGGCGCGTTGGTCCCGCGTTGTGGTGTTTTTGTCCTGGGTGATTCTGTCGAGTGCCATTTTTGTGGGACTCTTGGACCTTGTGCTGTTTTGGACGTTGAAACCGGTAATAGCGTTCAATGCTTCGGCTAGCTAGTAAGACGCCGGCCAAGACGACAATCCACTGGGCAAACAATAGGATCCACACGAAAAAGGTCAGACGGGCAAGGGCTGAAATCTGAGGAGTTGGCAAACTCACTACAACCCCGATGATACCGAGCAACGTAGTGATCAAGACGCTCTGCGAAGAAGCAAACCACATCGTATCTACCATTAATGGGGTTTGGATCTCTTGGCCTTGGTGCGTCATCAAATACGGCGCGGTGGCAATCCCGCCGTCCGTTCGCGCTCTTCGAGCCCCGAAGGGGGATCGGGTTGGGGAGGGACCGCGCCTGCCTCCTTTCCGGGACGAGCGGCTTGGGTTAGGCGATACCCGTCGGAAATCCGGTGCAGACTAATGCGCCCGTTAAGCATGCCGGATCGGAATCATCAAAATGGCGCCGTTTACGGCAGGCCCCTTGTTCCGTTTGCCCTACAATACGGGGCGAACTTTCGCAAAACGGGACGGCTCTCCTTGGAAAGGGGAGATGGGACGGAATGGGTGAGGATTAGCTATGAAGCGGAGTCTGCTAAAACCGCCACCGATAGACACTCAGCAGAGCCGCAACCATGATGGCGGCATAGCTGGCCGAATAGCGAAGGAGACGGTCCGGCGCAGGTGTCGCGACCAGCGGACGATGATAGAGTCCGTGAGCGATAGCGAGTCCGGCGAGGAGAAGGATTAACAGGGGCCAATTAGCGTGGGCCAAGGTGGCGATGCCGGCCGGGGCGGCGGCCAGTGGGAGCAGATACGCCAGAAAGCGTTGCGTGACCGGGGAGATGCGCCAGGAAGGGGACACCATGTCGGGCGAGACACATTCGAGCAGGACGATGGCGAAAAGAGAAAACAGCCAGGCCAGACCCGCCGTGGTTGTCCCGTGTGACCAAGAGAGAGCGCTGGCCGTGTGAAATAGCAGCAGACTGTTTGCCTGACTCAAAACGATGCTGGCCACAAGCGACAGCAAGGCCGGGGCGATCCAGGTGTGTCCGCGGCGCAATCCCAATTGCCGATCGCGCAAGTAATAGACCAGGGTAGCGCCGGGTACAAAATACATCACCGTAAGCAACGGGATAGGCGAATGAGCGGCGATCGTGAACATTGCGCCCAGCAGCCCCCCCAACACAAACCAGAACGTTTTGGACAAGCGTATCACAATCCTTTCGGAAGGGCTGGCTCACGACCCGGCCGCGCTACGGTATTGTGCAGGAGTCCGGCGAGTGATATTGAAGCCATAAACAGACGGTGGGCATCCGGAAATCAGAGCCGCAGGTGCCAATGCAGCACAGTGCTCACGGCGAGAATGATGAGACCGATACGCAGGCCGGCCCAAAGAGAGTACCCGAGGGGAGGGACATTGCCATCGAACGGGTCTTGGCTGCCATCGGGTTGGGAGTGACTGTGTTGGGGATAAATAGCCTGATTCACGAATTGGGCCACGCCCTGGCCGTTCGGTGGTACGGGGGCAGAGTCCGGTTCCTTATCATTGGAAGCCGCTTGCGCTGGCGGCGATTGCCGTGGATATGGTGGATGGTTCCGTGGGACGGTCGTATCCGGCACGGTGGTGTTGCATTCGAACGCCGATGGTGTGTCGACTGGGCTGGTCCCGCGGCTAACGGGTTGTTGGGGGTCGTGATGCTCCCGGCCGTCCATTGGCATCCGATAGGCGGGGGAGCCGCTGTGTTGCTGAGTTGGATAAGCGGCATCAGCAATCTCGTGTGGTACCGCCGCTCCGACGGGTGGGGGTGCTGGGTCCATCGGCACCGCAATATCTTTCCCGACATCTATCGCCATCCATGTGCTCCATCCCAAATACCAGAGCCATGGCCATCGCCGAGTGAGCGTGTTAAGCGATGGATGTCGGGGATTGTAATAGGGGGGCTCGTCATCGTATACTCCTCGCGTCTCACAATTGATGATTTAGGGAGCCGACTTGAAGACTGGGAATTGAGATCTCCACGTCCCCATAGCGCGTCATCGAGCAGGAAACTATCGTTCAGTCCTTGAAGGACTTCCGGATGCATTGGTGAGGAAAACCATCACAACTTAGCCGCGAGAAGTATAACATCTTTGCGTCAATATTCCGGCTATTTAAATCGCCAATTGGCAGTTAGTTATTTGCGGAACCTACGCATGCGATGTTATCCTTGGTTGTGGGGACACCCGATTTCGACAAGAGCCATCCTTACAACCTGACCGATACGGGAGATTGTATTTCTCTTATTCGGTCGTAGAACGGCCCGGCATGACGAAACTCAGCCCCCAAAAGGAGTGTGGTGGAATGTTGAAGTTGAAGAAGAGTGTGGTGGCAAGTGGATTCTCACTTGCTTTAATAGCGACAACTTTGACTTCTACGGCTTGTTTTGCGAGTTATAATCGGAGTGCCGCAGTACAGTACGCGAACCAACACGCCTTATCTCCTAATACTCCGTGGTACCCCGTCTTTGGTGAGGACTGCACGAACTTTGTGTCGCAGGCTGTCTACAATGGAGGATTTCCTATGGTGTATGGAACATCTCCATCATGGTGGGAACATTCCTCCTATAACACTCACACGGGAATCTGGAGTTATTCGTGGAGTCACGGATGGGCTGTTGCTGGTGACTATAGGCAATTTCTTATTAATTATTATCCTGGAGGGTATGATCAAGGCGCAGTGAGTCCTGGAGCAGCACAATGGGCCACAACTCCCCCTTCGTACATGAACTTCCAGCCAGGAGATGTGACGTTCTACAACTGGGTTCCTTCAAAAGGTTTGGGCTATACTCATGCTGCCATCTCAGTAGGATGGGCGTATGACCCCTGGTACGGGTGGGCTGATACGGTGGATGAGCACACAAATAACCGGAAGCAAGTGTTGTGGTCACTGGCGGATTATAGCAACTATGATGCGACTCAGCTAGTGGATGTTATGCACATCAGCTCTAGCAATTAGTTGGTAAAGGGAGGATAAGCCGTGAACAGATATCTCGCCACCTTCCTTCCCGTCCTCGGAGGCGCCTTGGGAGGTATTATTGTCGTGGGAGCCACGCTTCTCTTTACCACTGGGGCTAAACAATCCTACAGTCCTTCACCGGCAACAGTTGCACGTGTCAAGCAAGTCGTAGCTACCTACGAGAGATTCATTGCTCAGGCCAACGTACCGCCTGCTTCATATAGTCTAGCGGGAGAGGTTGTACCAAAAACTATAGCTCAAAATCTGGAACAACAACAAGTGGCAACCGCGGAACAATTGGTAAGTGCTAAATCCGGGTTTTTAGCAGTGGTGGTTCAACAAGTACAAGGAGGGCAAGCATATCTTAGCAACAGCGTGCCTGGAGTTCGGATTGTATCATCGTCAGTACGCAATTTTCAGTTCAATAACGTGTCCATTACTTCTTCAGGTACAGCTTTGGTGCAATGCACTTTTGAGCGTCAAACTCATATGCTGCGTCTTGTAAAGGGACACTGGCAGCCGATCGTCCCACCGTGGTCCAAGGAATCCGATTCCCTCGACTTGGAACGCGTATCCCCAGGGGTATGGAAAATTACGGGCGTAAGCGCCACGGTTACTAACAACGGGTAACTTGCCACTATCGTCAGTGCGAAGTGTCTTGGTTGGGCATTAGAGCGCGTTTGGCAGCTAACCGGTTTGATCATCGAAGTGGCACCGTTTACGAGAGACCCCTTGCTTTAGCTATGGGGTCAGTGGTGCTTTCCTCTTGCGCGCTCGATGCGCGAAAGAGGAAAACGTGTTCCTGGAGTGGATGCCCCTAGCTTTAGCTATGGGGAGGATGTCCACGGGGTCAGTGGTGCCTTCCTCTTGCGCGCTCGATGCGCGGAAGAGGAAAACGTGTTCCTGGAGTGGATGCCCCTAGCTTTAGCTATGGGGAGGATGTCCACTATCCGGTCCGGGCGCTTTGGAACTCCGTGCTGGCCGGCATCGTCTTTCAACATGCCAGCAAGTCTCCGGCGCGAACTGGGGCGCAATGCGCAACTGCGGGCGCTGTGCGGGTTTCGGGGGGCCACGCCGCCGCGGGCCGCGACCTCCCCCCGCTTTCTCCAACAGGTGCTGCGGGAGGAGTCGGCCATCACCGCCCTGTTCGACCAGCTGGTGGAATCCCTGCGCGCGATCCTCCCCGCGTTCGGGG